>JAIPGZ010000016.1 GCA_021735425.1 Candidatus Altimarinota bacterium
TGTTTTACCCCAACGAATTATTCCACCGATTACGCCGCAGTGAGGGCATGTTTTTTGTGCTGGCATACTTTTTGAAGGGTTAGGGGCTTAAATTAGCCCGATTCTTCAGTTTTACCAACACTTAATGTTACTAGTCCCCTTTTCCTATTTCTTTCTCACCCTCGTTTTCCCCTCACTCTTCAGCGCTACGAAAGAATCAATCTGATCGCGCAATTCACCCGCTTTTTCAAATTCTAGGTTTTGTGAAGCCATGTCCATCTCGACCTCCAGCTCAGCGATAATCTTGTCCAAGGCCTCCGTCGGCACTTTCGACGGATCAATTTTATTAAGACCAAAGTCATGCTTTTCTCCTCCAATATCCGCCACGGATTTTTTGATTGTTTCAGGAGTGATGCCATGTTTTTTGTTAAAGGCTGCCTGAATTTTGCGCCGCCGTTTCGTCTCGTCAAGCGCGCCTTGCATCGAGCGCGTAATCCGATCAGCAAACATGATGACGTGGCCGTTCACGTTCCGCGCGCAGCGCCCGATGGTCTGAATCAGCGCCCGCGTCGAGCGCAGGAAACCTTCCTTGTCCGCATCGAGAATAAGAATGGTGGAAACTTCCGGCAAATCGAGTCCTTCGCGAAGAAGATTGATTCCGACCAAGACATCGAATTTACCGAGCCGCAGATCGCGGAGAATCTCGATTCGATCCATCGTGTCGACGTCCGAATGGAGGTAGCGGACTTTGACTCCATTTTCGGTGAGAAACTCGGTCAAACTTTCAGAAGATTTTTTGGTCAGCGTCGTGATGAGGACTCGCTCTCCACGCGCAATCGTTTCATCAATTTCACGAAAAACAACCTTCATTTGCCCCTCGCTCGGCAAAACTTCAATCGGCGGATCGAGCAAACCCGTCGGGCGGACGATCATCTCTGCAATTTTCTTTCCTGACTTTTGAATTTCGAAATCTGCGGGAGTCGCCGAAATATAAACCGTTTTGCCCATTTTGCTTTCGAACTCGGCGAAATTGAGCGGGCGGTTGTCGAGCGCGGACTGCATCCGGAAACCGTGTTCAATTAAAGTTTGTTTGCGGGACAAATTACCGGCGTGCATCCCCCCGATTTGCGGAACGGTGACGTGCGACTCGTCGATGAAAAGGAGGTAATCGTCAGGGAAATAATCCATCAATGTGGAAGGCGGTTCGCCGGAAGCCTTACCAGAAAGATAGCGGGTGTAATTTTCAATACCCGAGACATAACCAATCTCCAGCATCATCTCGATATCGTACTCCGTCTTCGTTTGCAATCTTTGCGCTTCCAAATTTTTACCGAGCTGTTTCAATTCCGCCAAACGTTGTTTTAAGTCGACGCGAATTTGAACGACAGCGTTCTGAATTTTTTCAGGCGTCGTCACATCATGTTTTGCGGGAAAAATCGTAATCGTCTCCATCTCTTCCAGAATCTCACCAGTGAAGTGATCCGCCTTTGTGATTCTCTCAACTTCGTCGCCGAAGAAATCGAGGCGGATAATTTTCATGTCGGAATCCGGTGGATAAATCTCGACAACATCGCCGAGAACGTTGAATTGTCCGCGTTTGAAATCAAGCTGGGCGCGCGTGAATTGGAGGTCAACCAATTTGCGAAGCAATTGATCGCGTTTCCATTTCTCACCGAGCTTGATTTCGAATTTAAGTGCTTCGTAAGCTTTGACATCGCCGAGACCGTAAATACAGGAAACCGAGGCGACAATCACGCAATCTCGTCGCGTCATCAAAGACCGCGTCGCGGCATGACGGAACTTGGCAATCTCCTCGTTAATCGAGGCATCTTTTTCAATGTAAGTGTCGGTCGAGGGCATGTAGGCCTCCGGTTGATAATAATCGTAATAACTGACGAAATAGTGAACAGCGTTGTTGGGAAAAAACTCGCGAAACTCCGAGCAGAGCTGCGCCGCCAAAGTTTTATTTTGGGAAATAATGAGAGCCGGTTTTTGAAACTTCTCGATGATATTCGCGATGGTGAAAGTCTTGCCCGAGCCTGTCACCCCAAGCAAAGTTTGATGTTTCGCCCCTTTTTTTAAATTGACCGAAAGAGTCTCAATCGCGGCAGGCTGATCGCCAGCGGGTTGAAACTTCGAAATTAGTTTAAATTTGGTCACAAAAAAAGTTAGATTCTCTCAATTTTAACATCCAGCCGCATTTTTTTAAAGACTTAATTCGCCCGTTCGATATACTCCAAAGTGTCAGTGTTAATTCGAATTTTCTCTCCTTCGGAAATGAAAAGCGGAACGGCAACGGTAATCCCACAGTCAAGCTTTGCCGGCTTCGTACCACCAGAAGCCGTATCGCCTTTCACACCAGGCATCGTCTCGACGATAGTGAATTCCATTTTAATTGGTAAGTTAACATTGATTGGTGTTCCATCAAAATACATCAAATCGTATTCCTCGCCGTCCTGAAGAAACCGACCAGCCTCGCCGACCGCATCTTCGGAAAGCGAAAATTGTTCGAAATCTTCAGAATTCATGAAATTAAAGCCAGCATCATCTTTGTAGAGGAATTGAGCCTTGTTCATCATAATTTCAGCTGGCTGAATTTTATCCGCACCCTGAAAGGTTTTAGGAATAACTTTGCCGTTGCGTAGATTCTTCATCTTCACCGCCATCACACCTCCCTGTCTACCGGTTTTAGAAAATTGGTTCCAGACAATACGAAAAGGCTCTCCGTCGATGGAAATATTTGTGCCAATCTTTAGGTCGGTGATTTCGTACATTTTGAGAAAATTAAAATTTCGCGAATTTTAGCACACAAAACAGCAAGTTTTTTGAATTTTAGTCAACACTATTTTGTGGCTTCTAAAAGGTAAATCTATTTGAAAGCCTTTCAAACTCACAACTACTTTTGACAAAGGACTCCAGTAATCTTAAATTTCTAAACGAACTGAACTAATTTTTTGTTCATATCTCTCGGCTTCAAATACCTTTTTTATTCACTTTCAGGTTGATTAACCCCCTCTCAAATGGATAATGCAATTATCAACAGCTTCGTTGAAAACATTCGGGGATCTTTCACTGACCTCTGGATGGGAATTATCAATGTTCTCCCTCGTATCGTCGAAGGAATCGTCATCATCATCGTTGGCTGGATTGTCGCCAAAATTATTTCTCGTCTCGTGGGTAAAATTGTGGAAATTATCCGTCTTGATAGAGTTCTCACTACCGCCGGTGTAAAAGCCTTTTTTCAAAAGGCTGGGATTAAGTTAAGCATCGGCAGTGTTTTTGAAGAAATCGTGAAGTGGTTCATTTTAATCGCCTTCTTTATTTCCGCTGCTAACGCTTTCGGTTTACCGCAAGTCAACGGATTTTTGGAAGATGTTTTGAACTACATTCCAAATGTCATCATCGCAAGCGTCATCACCATCGTCGGTATTTTAATTGCCAATTTCTTCGCCGATATCGCCCACAGCACGACAAAAGCGGCTCAAGCTGGTTCTCCACAAATTGTGGCCTCAATCACCCGCTACGCGGTGATAATCTTCACTGTCTTCGCCGCCTTGGTCCAGCTCGGCATCGGTAAAGGTTTGCTTGATTCTTTCTTTAATAATCTTGGGTTGGCACTAGCTGCCGCCTTTGGTATTGCCTTCGGCTTGGGTGGAAAAGAAACAGCCGCAGATGTAATTAAAAAAATCCGCAAGGATGTAGGCGACGGAAAAAAATAATTTTGTTTTGCGCACTCAATAAAAAAGCCTCCAATCGGAGGCTTTTTTATTCTAAATATTTCCTCCCTGTAAGCTCATCTGGTAAATGCTGTTGCTCCGCCGCAGTCGGGTCGGAATGAAAATATTTGTAATTTGCACCGTACTTTAAATCTTTCATTAATTTGGTCGGCGCGTTGCGAAGATCGAGCGGAACGGGCAGATTGCCGAATTTTTGAATGTCGGCGCGAACCTTCCCGAGCGCGACGTAAATTGAATTCGACTTTTCCGCGCGCGCGCAGCAAACCACCGCCTGCCCCAACGCAGTGTCTGCCTCAGGCAGTCCGAGGAATTCGACGGCCTGTTTTGCCGCAAGAGAAATTTGAAGAGCGAGCGGGTCGGCAATTCCAACATCTTCGGAGGCGAAACGGACCACTCGGCGCGCGATAAAAAGTGGATCCTCGCCACTTTCCAACATTCTGGCCAACCAATAAATCGCGGCGTCCGCATCGCCATCACGCATCGATTTATGCAACGCGGAAATAAGATTGTAGTGCTCTTCACCTTTTTTGTCATAAAAAAGAACGAGATTCTCAACCAGTTTTTCGACAAATTTTAGGTCAACTTTTTGATTATCGGCGGAGAACGCCGCCCGTTCGAGAATGTTGAAAAGAATCCGCGCGTCACCATTCGCCAGCTCGCAAATCCGCTCGAGCGCGTCATCCTCGATTTTCAATTCGAACTTACCGAGTCCGCTTTCCAAATTTTGAATCGCATTCTGAGCGAGAATTTTGAGGTCGGAAATTTCGAGCGAATTGAGAACATAAACTTGCGAGCGCGAAAGAATCGCAGAGTTGAGTTCGAAGCTCGGATTCTCCGTCGTCGCGCCAATCAAAGTAATCACGCCTTTTTCAAGATACGGCAAAAGCTGATCTTGCTGAGCCCGATTCAACCGATGAATTTCGTCGACGAAAAGAATCGTTCGCCGCTTTTCGAATTTCCGCCGCTCGAGAATTTGCTGAATCGTTTTGCGAAACTCCGCCGTCGCGAAACCAATCGCCGACATTGGCTGAAAATGCGAATTCGTTTTAGTGGAAATAATTTTCGCAAGCGTAGTTTTGCCACTCCCCGGCGGACCCCAGAGAATAAGTGACGCTAGCGAATCCAATTCAATTTGTCGACGCAGTGGAGAACCTTCACCAACAATTTTTTGTTGTCCAACGAAATCAACGAAATCACGCGGTCGCATTCGGTCAGCGAGTGGGGCAGATTTGACAAGCTCGTCGCGAAAATTTTGGTCGAAGAGGTTGTCGGTCTGCGGAGCCTTTTTTACCATCGGGGTAATTCTAGCGTGATAAAATCGCGACGTGAAAAAACATGTTGAACCAACTTTCGATTTTGAAAAACTCGCTCCGAAAAAAGGCGAATCCGCCCTGCGAGACAACCGCATCGCACTCACGCTCACCGAAGCCAAGCATTTCCAGAAAGAAATGGGGCGACCGCTCACGCTCACTGAGCTGACGATTTTGGGAATTCAGGGGAGCGAACATTGCAGTTACCGCTCGACGAGGGATTATTTGAAAAAACTGCCGACACGCGGAAAGGCTGTAATTCTCGGACCCGGCGAAGATGCTGGAATCGTGGAAATTGCTCATGAGAAAAATGGTAAAAAATGGGGACTCGTCATCGGCCACGAAAGCCACAACCACCCCAGTCAAATCGTGCCTTTCGAAGGCGCTGCCACTGGCGTCGGTGGAATCGTCCGCGACATCCTCTGTATGGGCGCGCGAGTCATCGGCTGCCTCGATGTTTTAAGATTCGGGAGCATCGAAAAACATTCGAATCGCTGGCTGACACGCGAAGTCGTCGAGGGAATTGCGGGTTATGGCAATCCACTCGGCGTACCCAATCTCGGCGGCGATTTGGAATACGATTCCAGCTTTGATTCGAATTGTCTCGTGAATGTCATCGCCATCGGAGTCCTGCGGGAAGATGAGATTATCCATTCTTTCGTCCCGCACGAAGCTGAGGAGGTCGGCTACGACATCATCATCATCGGCAAACCGACTGACCGATCGGGCTTCGGCGGCGCAAGTTTCGCCAGCGCGGACTTGCGGGAAGAAGACGCCGAGGCAAATAAAGGAGCAGTGCAAGAACCGAATCCTTTTTTGGAGAGAATGTTGCTGGTTGCGACCTACGATTTATTTTCCGAGCTGAAGAAGCGGAAATTGCTCGGCGAAGTCAGCTTCAAAGATATGGGTGCCGGTGGCAATGTTTGTGCCAGCGTCGAACAAATCGATCGGTGGAATTTTGGAGCGGAAATTGATTTGGAAAAAATCCATGTCGGCGAAGCGAATCTCCCACCTCACATCATCGCCGCTGCCGAGACGCAAGAAAGATTTTGTTGGATTTGTCACCCAAAAATCACAAAATTAATTTTGCAAACTTACAACGAAAAATGGGCTTTACCGAAAATCTCGAATGGCGCGCGGGCGAGCATCGTGGGCAAAGTAAAAAAGGGCAACTATGTTTTGAAGTTTGGAGGAACGAAGGTAATCGACGCGCCGGCAAAATTACTCACCGAGGGGCTGCTTTACAAGCGAAAGTTTTTGGCACGCAAAAAAACTTTTGCAAAAACTAAATTAGATTTTGCGAAAATTGATTCTGGGAAAATTTTACGAAAATTGCTCGCAAGCGAAAATATCTCTTCGCGCAAACCGATTTACGAAAAGTACGACAAACAGGTTTTGGGCTCAACCTCGGTGGACGGCGGCAATGGAAGTTCGGCAATAATTCAGCCGTTGATGAATACCACCGCACCAGCCAACTTGAAAAAAATCGGAATCACGATTGGGGTCGGGGGCAACGGCAGTCTGGGAAAATATTCTGCTGAGCTGCAGGCCACACACGCCATCTGCGAGGCAGTGGCGAATGTCATCTCCACTGGTGCGACTCCGCTCGCCCTCACCGACTGTCTGAATTACGGTAATCCCGAGCACGCAGACCAAATGGCAGAATTCGTCGAGGGAATCGACGGACTGCGAAAAACTGCTGAAACTTTCGGCACGCCTTTCGTGAGCGGCAACATCAGTCTTTACAATAACAACGGAACCGACAGCATCAATCCTTCTGCCCTCATTTCCTGCGTGGGGAAATTGGACAACGCTGATGAAGCAATCCCACAGCAATTCCAGCAAGCGGGAAATATTTTGCTACTCGTCGGAGAGAGAAGTGAAAATCTCGGTGGCAGCGAATTTGAAAAGGCTATCAAGAAAAAACTTGGTGAGCCTTTCCAAATTGATGTTTTGAAATTCGCCCGCGAAAGTAAATTCATCTTGACAGCGAAGAAACTAATCGCCTCCGCTCGCGATCTCCACCGCGGCGGTTTACTGACGACGACAGCGGAACAATCTTTCGGCAGTGGTTTCGGTTTTGAGTTGCAGCCACTACTAATCGCTCAACTTTTTTCCGAAAACCCCGGCTACCTCCTCGAGGTCGAGATGAAAAACTTTTCCAAGCTGAAAAAGTTAGCCACAAAACTAAAAGTAAAAATTTCTAAAGTCGGGAAGGTGAACGACAAACCCGAGGCGACATTGGAGAAAATATGGAGTGAAAGCCTCAGGAAAATTTTGCGAGGGTGATTCGCCTAACTTCGTTCTGAAGCTCTCTGAACCTCAGCTCCACTCTTTTCTTTGGCAACATTTTCTTCGGCAACCTTTCACTCCACTCCATCACCACAGTATCCTGCGAATTAAATAATTCCTGCAATCTCTCAATTTTTTCAATTTCCAGAGATTCAGCACGATAAAGGTCGAGATGAATTAAGTTTTCCTTGTCTGAAGTTTTATGAATATGTTCGCCCACAAAAGTGGGAGATTTTATTTTTGAGGAAATTTTTAAACCCCGCGCCAATCCCCGCAAAAAAGTCGTCTTGCCCACACCGAGGTCACCAAAAAGAAAGATTTTTTGACCCCGAAATTGAGACGCGAGCTGCTCGCCAAGAGTCTCGGTTTCATCGGAATCGACAGTTTGGAAGATTGACTTCAAAGTCGGAAAGTGCTAAAATGAAGGGATTTAAAAACAAATCAAAACAAATTTTAATACAAAAATATGGAATCTTACTGGAATCATCACAAACACTTTATCAAGGGGTTTGCGATCACGATGGCAATCACACTTGTCGTCGGAGTTTTCGGAACTCAAACTGGAGATTTTATGGCCTCAGTTTTGGATTTAGAAAAACCCGCACCCTTCGACGGAACCGCCTTACCGATTGAAAAAGTCCCTGATTGGGCTAATCTCAAAAATGGAGAATCCTCTCTCCTCGCGGCGCAACTACCTCTCGACAAAATCGTCGCCTTGCCTAATTATGACCCAATCATCTTCGGAACTGTAGTGGCCGATTTGAATTGGAGCATCGACAAAGCTTTGGCAAATAAGTTGGTAACCTACGCCGTCCCTTACATGGGCAGCTATGAAAACAACAGTAAAGAGTATGAGGGCAGCCATCTCGGTGTCGACATTAAAATTCCGATTGGCACTCCTGTCCACGCCATCGCTAACGGTAAGGTGGTCAAAGTCGCCCAAGCCTCAGGCGGATTCGGGAAACACATCGTCATCGAGCATCCCGATGTTCCTCTTTTGAACGGCAATGAAACTGTCACGCTTTATTCCGCCTACGCCCATCTCTCAGAAATCGCGGTCGAGAACGGACAAATCGTAACCCGCGGTGAGCTAATCGGAGCATCTGGCAGCACCGGTACCTCGACTACTCCCCATCTGCATTTTCAAATTGATCGAGACAATGCACCGTGGCATCCGTGGTGGCCTTTTTCTTCAGCGGAAGCTTCTGCGGCTGGTTTAAATTTTTTTGATGGAGTCTCGGCAGGACTAAATCAAACGCAAGCCATCGCCAACACCATCAACCCAATGCTTTGGGTGCAGCGTTACCTAGCTACCGATGTCGTGGCAATTCCAGCTAAAATGCACGCCAGCGAAACAACTCCGATCGAAGAAGCTGTCGAAACCGAAGAGGAGGTAGCAAAAATTACGGAAATCGAAACTCCGGTCGCGACAGAAACAGTCGCCGATACGACGGGAGAAATTGAAATTCCGGCGGAAGTTGTCGAACCTGAAGCAGAGATAGCTGTCGAAGAAACCACCCAGCCAGAAGATTCAACCGAAGTAGCCGAAGAGAACCAAGAGTCAATGACTAATGACCAGGAACCAATTGAGGCAATCTTCACTGATTTAAATTCAGATCATCCAAACGCCAAAGCTATCGCCTATCTGAAAGAAAACGAAATCGTCGGCGGCTACACTGACGGCAGCTTCCAGCCAGACAAAACCGTGAGCCGCGTGGAAGCTTTGAAAATGATTCTGTTGGGATTAAACATTGAGCTACAACCGATGCTCGATCTAGGATTTCCCGACACCAGTAATCAACAGTGGTACGCCAGTTTCGTCGGAACAGCAGTGAATAAAGAAATCGCCAAAGGCTATCCTGATGGGACTTTCGGTCCGGGGAATACTGTGAATCGCGCCGAGTATTTGAAAATCCTGCTCGCCAGCGCACGAATTGCCCCTGACAGCGCGACAGAAAAACCCTACGAAGATGTCGCCGTCGATGCCTGGTTCGCCCCTTTTGCTAATTATTCGAAGCTAAAAAATATTTTCCCAATCAGCGGAAGCTTATTCAGCGGCACGAAAGGCGTCACCCGCGCCGAAGTCGCTGAGACACTTTATCGACTAATTGTTTTGCGAGAAACTGGAGCCGCGAGCTATTCTGCAGACTTGGAGATTTAGATAAAAATTTAGTTCGACGCAAATAAAAAGGCTCCCGCGCAGAGCTTTTTTGAATTAAAATAGACCCCTCCATGACAGGAAAATTTATCGCGATTTACGGCATCAATAATATCGGGAAGTCCACCCAAACTTCCTTGCTTGTCCAAAAACTGATTAACACCGGCGTTCGAGTCGAGTATTTCAAATATCCAATTTATGATCTCGATCCAACCGGCAAAATGTTAAATGAAATCCTACGAGGAAAACAAAAACAAAGCATCCAATCGGTAATTGAGTTTTTCGAGGGAACGAATGTCCGCCGACCAAGCACGAAACGCAAACCGGCAATCTCTTTTCGTCGCAAACCAATCGGTCCTCGCGAAATCCACCAAAAAGTGACTGAGGAAGAGCTACAAATGTGGTATTCGCTGAATCGTTACCAGTTCGATCCACAGATTCGAAAAAAACTCGCTGCTGGCATTTCAATCGTGGCAGAAGACTACACTGGAACTGGACTCGCCTGGGGGGCTGCCAAGGGCGCGGACTTCGAGTGGCTGACGGCAGTTAATAAATTTTTGCAAAAACCCGATTTAGAGCTTTTAATTGATGGAAAAAGATTTTTGGCTGGCAAGGAAAAAGTCCACCTACACGAATCAAGCGACCGACTAATTTTTAAGGCACGTCAGAGTTTTCTGAAGTTAGCGAAAAAAAATACGTGGAAGATTATCAACGCCAACCAAAGTATTAGCGAAGTTAATTCGGAAATTTGGCGAGAAGTCGAACCGTTTTTCAAAAAAGAAGTAATCCAAAGGGAAAGTGAGACTTTTACAAGCTGGCAGCCAAATTCGGGAACATTGTAAAAAGTTTTGCAATTTCACCCTGAGCCGCCATAAAATTGATGTGGTTTATTCTCTAACCCCACCATCTGATGAACCGTCAAGAACTCATCGATGCGCTTGCAGCCAAGCTAGGTCTCAGCAAGCGGTTGGTAACCGAGGTGCTGGAAGGACTAATCTCCACCATTACCGAGGAGCTTAAAAAGGGGAACAATGTAACCGTTACCGGTTTCGGCACCTTCCGCGTGAGCAATCGCGCAGCTCGTAGTGGAGTCAGTCCGCGCAATCCAAAACAGCGGATTGAAATCCCAGCGCTCAAGGTTCCAGCTTTCCGCGCGGGCAAAACCCTCAAAGATTCAATCCGGTAAAAATCACTTCAATTTTGTTGAAGAATTTCGATTGCCGATAGTTTTTTGCCTTCGAGAAATTCCAACATCGCGCCTCCTCCTGTGGAAACATGGGTGAACTTTTGGAAGGAAATTTGGAATTTTTCCAACGCGGCAATCGTATCTCCTCCGCCGAGAATCGTAACGGCTGAAGTCTGCTCACAAACTACGGCAATTTTCTTACTACCTTCTTCGAAAGGACCAAACTCAAATAAACCCACTGGCCCATTCCAAACCACCATTTTGGCTTTCCTGATAATTTCAGAAAACTGCTGGATGCTTTTTACCCCAAGGTCGAGAATTTTCATCGAAGCTGGAATCGCATCCACTGGGAATGTGCTTATTTGGGAATTTTCAGAGATTTCTTCGCTCGCATCGAGACAAACTGCGTCGCTCGGTAAAACAAGTTCACAACTATTTTGATTCGCCGCGGCAAGAATTTCTTTGGCAGTTTCCAATTTGTCTTTTTCACACAAACTCGCTCCCACCTCAAAACCCTCGGCTGCCAGAAAAGTATTCGCGAGCCCTCCGCCGAGAAGAATTGTGTCCGCAATTTGGGAGAATTTTTTGAGCACCCCAATCTTGGTATCAATTTTCGCACCTCCGAGCACCAAGACTAAAGGCTTTTGCGGTTCTTCAAGAATTTGAGAAAGAGCTTCCACTTCCTTGATGAGTGATAGACCAGCGTAAGCAGGCAATTTTTCGGCAACACCAAAATTGGAAGCGTGCTTCCGATGCGCCACGCCAAAAGCATCATTCACAAAAACATCTCCTAAGCTGGCGATTTGTTTTACAAAATTTCGCTCGTTATCTTTTTCGGCAGAATGGAAGCGAGTATTTTCTAGGAGCATTACTTCTCCCTCTTGCATCTTTTTAATCTCCGCTGCGACACCCCCACCCACACAGTCGTCTAACTTTTTCACGCTGACCTTCAATAATTCCTCCAATTTCTCCGCAACCGGATTAAGTCTCAAGTTTTCATCAACTTTGCCCTTCGGTCTCCCAAGGTGCGAAAGAATAATCACCTTCGCTTTTTCTTTCAACAAAAACTCAATCGTCGGCAGCGAAACTTTAATCCGCACGTCATTGCTAACTTTTCCATCCTGAATCGGTACATTGAAATCCACCCGCACCAAAACTCGTTTGCCTTTCAAGTCTTTTACTTCGCGAATGCTGCGCAACTTCATGTCCCGATTTTAGCAAGCTCTTGCGCCAAATCGAAAGCCGCCTGGGCAAACTCTCCTCCCCGCTCCGCGCGAGCTTCGGCTTGCTGAGAATTCTCGGTCATCAGAACTCCGAAAATTACAGGCTGCGCAAATTCAACTCCCAAGTCCGCAATCTTGCGCGCCACATTCCCTGCGACAAAATCAAAATGGGCGGTTTCACCGCGAACGACCACGCCGAGACAAATTACACCGTCAAATTTTTGTGAGAGGAGAATTTTTTTGGCCAAAGTCGGAACCTCAAAAGCTCCCGGCACTGCGAACTTTTCAAATTCGACTTCAAGTTCGCACAATTTTTGCTCGCAACTTTTATTCAAAGTGGTGAGCGCAGCACCAGCCTTTTCTGAAAATCGGGATGAGATCACGGCAAATTTCATTTTTACGTTTTACGTTTTACGTTCTGAATTAACTTCGCCACATGCTTCGCGAGTAAATCCGCCTCTACGTTAATCCGCTCACCAACTTTTCGAATTCCTAGATTCGTTTCTTTCAAAGTGTGCGGGATGATCCCCACTGTAATCTTATTCGCTCGAATCGAAATGACTGTGAGCGAAATACCATCAAGAGAGATGCTGCCCTTTTCCACGACTAGTTTGCTCAAACTCTTTGGAATCTCAAGCGTGAAAATTTTGGAATTCTTGTCTTTTTTGATTACAAGAATTTTCCCCACTCCATCAATATGACCAGAAACAAAATGACCATCAAAGCTGCCCGACACTCCCACTGGTCGCTCTAAATTAACTTTCGAGCCAGTCTCGAAATCTCCGAAATTCGTCCGCCGCAAAGTCTCCGGCATGGATTCCACTACGAAGTTTTTGCCAACTTTTTTCACTACAGTATGGCACGCACCATTAATCGCGACACTGTCTCCGATCTTCAAGCCCTTGGAAGTTTTGGGCGCGGCAATAGTAAACGCCGTATTCTCGCCGTCGTTTTCGATTTTTTGCACTTTGCCAATTTCGGTAATTATTCCGGTAAACATAAAGCAGGTGCTTAAAGTTACTAAGGTTTAGAAGCTTTGTAAAGTTTAGATTTTGATCAATTCTCTTTTGCCGCCTTGGTGAAACACAACTACTTCATCGTAACCCACGCTCTTCGCCAGCTCTTTCGATGTTTCAAAGTTCTCAGCAATCCGGTCAGTCGAGTGTGAATCAGAATTCAGAGTAATTGGAATTTTCCTCTCGTGCGCAGCCCGCAAAATATCGACTGAGGGATACTGTTCTGCGCAATCTTTTTGCCAACCTGCTGAATTAATCTCCATCACCAAATCAGTCTGAGCAATCACATCGAGCGCAGACAAGGCAAGCTCGGTCGCATTTGGCGGAACATCTTTGACGAATTTTTTAATTAAATCAAAGTGTCCGACAATCTCAAATAAATCGCTAGCTGACTCCACCATCTCGGTAATCGAACGGTAGTAGACTGCATAAATCTCTTCGATACTCTGGAAATTTTGGCGACCCACCTCCCAATCTCCAAGATAGTCGAAACCCCATTTTCCGAGAAAATGAACCGAGCCGATCACGTAATCCCAATCTGTTTCCGCACGCCACTTTTTCCATTCATCGATGTAATCGAGCGACAACCAATCAAATTCACTACCTTTTAGAATTTCAATTCTCCCTTCATATTTTTTTTTAAGCGAATCAATCTCAGCGATGTAATCTGGCCAAGTCGCCAATCCGCGCACTTCACCTGGTAGATCATCGCGATAACGAAAATCAGGATGGCGTGGATGATGTTCAGCAAAACCATAAACGTTCAGACCTTTGGCAATCGCTGCCTCAATCATTTCAGTCGCAGAATTTTTTCCATCCGCGTAATTCGCATGAGTGTGAAAATCAAACATCATTTCAAAATCTTTTTAAGCGCAGCTAGTAATTTAGAATTTTCAGCCGGCGTACCAATGGTAGCCCTCAAACAATTTTTCAATAAAGTTTTCTTCGAAAAATCTCTTACAACAATCCCAAATTGCTTCACTAATTTTTCATAAATTTTTGTCGCACTAATTTTCGGCGGAAACTGAACTAGCAGAAAATTCGCTTCGCTCGGGAATACGATTAAGCCTAGCTTCCAAAGTGCTTCAGAAAGCTTTTCCCTCTCAGCCAAAATTTTCTTTACGCTCGCTTCCATCTGCTTTTGTTTTTTGAGAGCTTGCAACGCAAGAGCCTGAGAAAGACCATCGACAGAGTAAGGCGCGCGTACCTTCGCCAACACTCTAACAACTTCTTCATTCGCCAACGCATAACCGACTCGCAAACCAGCCAAGCCCCAAGCCTTGGAGAAAGTCCGCAGCACAACTAAATTCGAGCATTTCTTTAATAATTTCGCGCAAGATTTCTGCACAGCAAACTCGATGTAGGCTTCGTCCACGACAACAATTTTTTTACTTTTCAAAATCTGCTCAATGTCACGAAGCGGAATCGTTTGCCCTGTAGGATTATTTGGTGAGCAAAGGAAAATCAGTTTCGTCTTCGCGCCAATCTGTTTCAATAATTTTTTGGCATCAAAGGAGTAATCCTTTTCAAGTAAAACTTCCTTCACGCGCACTCCCAATAAATCCCCAAATACGCGGTACATCGAGAATGTCGGACTGAAAGTCAGAATTGCTTCATCGCGTTCCACGAAGCTCATCAGCAACATCCAAATAATCTCATCTGAACCGTTACCGACTAGTATCTGACTGGACTTCACTTTGGCATACTTCGCCAACTCCTGACGCAAATCCCCCGCTAATGGGTCAGGATAGCGACTCAGCTCAACTTTTTGAATATTCCCTAAAATACTGCCCAGAGAATTTTCATTCGCATCGAGAAAAATTTTGCCGTTCTGCACTAGCGAACGCGCGGAAGAATAAGCTGGAGAATTCCGCACAGATTTTTTGACGAGATTTTGGAGATTAATTTTCATCCTCGAAACGAATTGAAATACTTTTGGCGTGAGCATCGAGACCCTCAGCTGCTCCGAACTTTTCACACACTTCGCAAATTTTACCCAAACCGGCTTTGGAAAGTTTTTGGACTTGAATCTTTTTACCGAAGCTCTCGACAGAGAGTGGTGCGAAATTTTTGGCAAAACCAGCCGTGGGTAAAACATGATTCGCACCCGTCGCGAAATCCCCTGCGGGTTCGCTGGAATAATTGCCGAGGAAGACTGAACCAACATTTACAATCTGTTTCAAAACTGCTTCCGGCTCTTCTGTGCAAATTTCTAAATGCTCTGGCGCATATTCGTTCGCAAAACCAATCGCCTCGTCTAAATTTTCAGCAACCAAAATATGCTTAGAGCTTTTTTCTGCAATTTCCTTACGACCCAAGTCTGCCAACTGTTTCCCAAGCTCAGTCTCAACTTCCTCCGCCAACTTCTCAGACATCGTCACGAGAATACTGCTCGAATCCGCCGCGTGTTCCGCCTGACTCAGTAAGTCCGCCGCGACGAATTTCGGCACGGCTGAATCATCAGCAAGAATTAAAATCTCGGACGGACCCGCCGGCATGTCAATCGCCACTTTGCTCGAAAGCTGTGTCTTGGCCTCCGTCACCCAAGGATTACCTGGACCAGTCAGCTTCTCGACTCCGTAAACATAGTAAAGCGCCCCAATAGCCTGCGCCCCACCGCATTTAATAATCTTGGTTACGCCCACAATCTTCGCAGCCGCAATCACGACTGAATCGAGTGAACCGTCTTTCTTTGGTGGAGTCGCGAGAACAATCTCTGAACAACCAGCAATCCGCGCTGGAATAGCCTGCATCAAAACCGAGGAAGGATAAGTCGCCAATCCGCCCGGCGCGTAAATCCCGACCTTTTGAATAGCCCGCCACTCTCGCCAAACTTCCACACCATCTTCTGTCTCCACTCTTTTTTCTTGCAGAATGTTTTGGAGTTGATTCTGGTGAAACTTCTCGATGTTCGCAGCCGCTTGGCGCAAAAAATCAAACTCATCAGCACTCTCATCTACAGCGGCTAATTCATCTGCGCTAAGCTCAAGATTATTCAAATCTGCCCCATCAAATTTCTGCGTGAATTCCAAAATCGCCTGCTCGCCTCGTGTCTCAACTGCTTGCAAGATTTCTGCCACACCTGTTTTTATTTTTGCAGAAACTTCGCCACCGCGGGCGAGAATTTCGGCGCGCTCAGCCGATGAGAGCGAAGCCAGTTTTTGAATTTTCATCAGAATTATTTTTTGAAAAGTCGGCGAAAAAGATTCTGCTTGGCAGGAATAACTGCCGAGACAGAGGCGGCAGAAGAACTTTTGCCAAATTCACGGGCGAGCAACTCAGCGACGAACTTACTGCGGTAACCTGCTGGAATTTTGCGATTCAGCTCATCCCGCAATTTCGGTGGCAAACTAAAAATCGCAGCAACTTTTTTCTCGGAAGATTTTTTCTTGGGTGGCATTTTAAAATTGGTTAAATTTAGGAAACAATTTTTTCGACATTGAGCAACAAAATATCTTTGGCGCCTGCGGCTTTGAGCTTCGGCAGCGCGACCCAAAATTCCTTTTCTGTCGCGACGGACTGCAGCGCAAATTCACCTTGCTTCGCCAACGGCAAAACAGTCGGAGCCTCCAGCGAAGGCATGATTTTTTCAATCTGCTTTAAATCTTTGGCACGACAATTGAGTATCACATATTTCTTGTCCCCGGCCGCCTGCACTGCCTCAATCCGCGCCATCAGGTCATCCAGTAATTTTCGTTTAACTGCACTAATCTTCGGACTAGCGACCAAGACTGCCTCACTTTTAAAAATCGGTGGATCGAGTGGTATGAGATTGTGCGCTTCGAGCGTAGTACCACTCTCGACGATATCGGCAATCGCATCGGCAATCCCCATCTCAGGCGCAATTTCGACCGAACCCGAAAGCTCCGCAATCTTCACCGACACTCCAAGTTTACGAAAAAACTTCTTCACCGAAGTGGGATACTCTGTAGCGATAGTGGTATTTTTGAGTGAACGAAGAGTTTTATATTTAGATTTCCGAGGAACTGCAAGCGCGAGCCGACAAGCTCCAAAACCGAGACTACAAATCTCGCGAACTTTCTTGCCACTCTCCCAGACGACATTTTGTCCGACAATCCCGATGTCTGCAGAACCCCGCGCGACAAAGGCGGGAATATCATCATCCCGTAGCAAAATAATGTCAGCTGGAAAATCCGGACACTTCAAAAGTAAATACTGCCCATTGGCAACGAAACGCAAACCAATCTTCCGAAGCAGCTCAAAAGAATACTCAGCCAGCCGACCTTTTTTCTGAAGCGCGATCTTTAACCTAGAAGGCATATAAAGATATTAAAGAGCTTTAGGGATTATAAGGATTTTTTTAATAAAGCTCGCTCATTTTAGTACAAAAGTTCCAAACGCTCCGAAGCCCCGCCAGAGCGGGAAGAAGGATACATATTTTGGCATTCTTTTGGGGTGAAGTCAAATAAAGTGTTGTTCTGGAATTATTTTATCCGAGCCAGCAACAACACGTGCACAACTTGCTTTGGTGGAGATCTTGTCTGTTGCGCCTTTTGCACAAATTTGTTTTTCAAGCCATGCGTTTATTTTATTAATATCTACAGCCTCCATATAAGACAATTTTTCCCATTCTGATTTAGATGTTTCTTGAAAATTGTTTTTCATTATAAAAAAAAATAATAGGGGGCATCTTATCTGTTTTTTATTGTTTGTAAAGCATTAATCCATAAAAAAAGAGACCAGCTCTTCCCCGAAGGGACCACTTAATGGAGAGCCAGCCTCCTAATTTTCTAACACTAACACCATTCACTAACACTACCCCAAGAACCATGGCAAGAAAACCAACGACACAACCGTCATCAACTTAATCAAAATATTGAGCGCTGGACCAGACGTATCCTTGAAAGGATCACCGACTGTATCACCGACCACAGACGCTTTGTGCGCATCAGAACCCTTGCCGCCGAAGTTGCCGTTTTCGATAAACTTCTTCGCATTATCCCAAGCGCCACCCGCATTCGCCATGAAGATTGCCATCATCACACCCACGACCAAGGCACCAGCGAGTAAGCCACCGAGAATTTGAACATTCCAGAAACCAACGACGATAGGAGTAACAATCGCAATCGCGCCAGGCAGAATCATTTGCTTGAGCGAACCGTCGGTAGAAATCTTCACACAACGCGCCGCATCCGGCGGAGTCGTCCCTTCCATGATCCCTGGAATTTCTTTGAACTGACGACGCACTTCTTTCACCATTTCAAAAGCCGCATTGCCGACAGCCCGCATCGTGAGTGAAGAGAAGACGAATGGGAGAATACCACCGAGCAAGAGACCGATGATAACTTCGGGAGTATTGATATCGAGAATGAGTGGAGTGCCGTCAAGGCTCGCACCTTGCGAGAAAGCTGCAAAGAGCGCAAGCGCTGTCAGCGCTGCGGAACCAATCGCGAAACCTTTACCGATGGCTGCTGTCGTATTGCCGACTGCATCGAGCGCATCCGTCCGTTGGCGAACTTCTTCCGGAAGTTGTGCCATCTCTGCCAAGCCACCCGCGTTGTCCGCGACTGGACCGTAAGCGTCGATACCGAGGGAAATACCTAGAGTCGACAACATCCCGACTGCCGCCAGAGCTACACCGTAGACACCAGCGAAATAATTCGCGGCGAAAATGCCGAGACAGATGACGAGTACGGGAGCTGCGACTGATTCCATCCCTGTCGCGAGTCCGTGAATAATATTAGTAGCTGCACCTGTCTCAGATTGTTTAGCAATATCTTGAACTGGTTTGTTTTCTGTCGCAGTATAGTACTCGGTAATCTTACCAACTGCCACACCAGCAGCGATACCCGCGACGATAGCGTAGAAAACATTCATACCAGAAAGCATCTCAGGCAGCACGAAGACTTGATTGGTCAGAAACCAAGCGGCGCCAATCGAAAGAATCGAAGCGACTACCAAGCCACGATTGAGCGCAGCATGTAGACCTTTTTCATCTTTGGCGCGTACGAAGAAAGTACCGATAATGGAAGCAAAGATACCAAAACCCGCAATCGCGAGCGGCAGCACGACGGCTGAAACCATATTCGCATCTCCCCCGAAAGTGAAAACCGCGAGTGTCATCGCAGCAACGATCGAACCGACGTAGGATTCGAAAAGATCTGCACCCATGCCAGCGACGTCTCCGACGTTGTCACCGACATTGTCGGCAATCGTGGCTGGGTTGCGAGGATCGTCTTCTGGAATCCCGGCTTCGACTTTGCCCACAAGATCAGCACCAACATCCGCCGCTTTGGTGAAAATACCTCCACCGACACGAGAGAAAAGCGCGATGGAAGAAGCACCAAAACTGAAACCAATAATTTGTCCGATTGTGACTGGAGTGATATTGGCACCACCGTCTGTGTAGAAGTAAAAGAATGTCGCGACCCCAAGCAAAGCCAAACCAACTACGCTCATTCCCATCACAATACCTGAGCTGAAAGAAACCCCAAGCGCCTCAGCTAAACCTTTTTTAGCTGCTTGAGTGGTGCGAACAGCTGCACGTGTCGCAGTATGCATGCCGAAGTAACCAGCGAGCGCAGAAGCGACAGCCCCACTAACGAAGGCAGTCGCTGTGAATATACCGAGACCTTTCTCGGCGTCTGAAAAGCCAATCGCAGCCGCTACGATAATGACAAAAACTGCGAGCCATTTGTACTCAGTATTGAGAAAGGCCGCAGCTCCGTCTTGAACCTGTTTGGAAATTCCCTGCATTTTTGCGTCTCCAGCATCTTCTCGCATAATGAGGAAGTATTTCGCGACAGCGAAAATCAGCGCGAGCAGCGCTGCCCCTCCAGTGACCCAAATAATATTGGCGGAGAGAGTGGTGAGGATGGTTTGCATCGGGAAATGGGGTTAATTAAAAAGAGTGGGAAGATTTTAGGTGAGAAAGCTTTTGTGAACAAGCTTTATTGCAAATCCTCATCCAACTCTTTACGAGAGAGTCCTCTTACTTGTCCGTAGGCTGATCCTTCAGAGTGAGTATCTGCGCAATTTAAACCAGCGAGAAAAACGGAAAGAGCGCCGAGCTGTTCTTCGCTAAAGCACCCAAATTGCTCTGCTGATAAATCAGTCATCCGCGCACAACCCTCCAGCAAAGTGTCTACGTGACTATAATTACCTGTACACCCTTGTGAGTATTTACACAGAGACAACTGCTCTACAGTAGTCTTCAGTTTCTTGATGACTTCTGGCGAAAGCTTTTCTAAACTGCCGAGAAAATCTGCCGATATACCAGCCTCCAAAGCGTCAGAGAATGTTTTGCTTTTATCGACAGAATTCGACAAGTCTTTGATTTCAGTCATGGTAGGGGGATTTAATTAAAAGAGGAGGATAATTTTAGACGAAAAAGGGAATTTGGAAAAACTAAGCTGTCTTAGCCTAAAAACTTGATGGCGCCTCTAGCTTTAGAGGCTAAAGCTCGCAAAAGAGACTCTTTCTTTTTGGTTGTGGGAGCAGGCTAACAAGAAAATTCACTATGGCTTTAAGCTGATTTTTGTCGTATGTTTCAAGCTCAGCTGCCAGTTGTTTGAATCGTTGCGTAAATCCCAAACACGTAAGCAAGTTTTTGACACAATCAGGCGTACATGGAGAATCTTGGCATTGCGATCCTTCTATCGCGTGCTGTAGTACGAGAATATCATCAAGAGAGCATTCTGAAATACACTCTAATAACCAAGGCTCCGCTCCAGCATCTATCGCACGCTGATATTCTGCACTCTTTGGTGATAAATCTTCTCCAAATTTATCAATATTCATAGCTTGATAATTAAAAAATGAATAGTACATCACTGTAAATCACAGCTTGTTAAAAATCAAATTTTTGAAAAATGGGACTAGTAACATTAAGTGTTGGTAAAACTGAAGAATCGGGCTAATTTAAGCCCCTAACCCTTCAAAAAGTATGCCAGCACAAAAAACATGCCCTCACTGCGGCGTAATCGGTGGAATAATTCGTTGGGGTAA
>JAIPGZ010000017.1 GCA_021735425.1 Candidatus Altimarinota bacterium
CTTACCGTGGTTATCCGAACCTTACTGATTTTCTAAAAGAGATTTGTTTTCAATTCAACTTCAGCTATCCTGAACGGGTAGCCTACCTAACTGCTCGATTCTCTAGGCCAACTACCAACACTTAATAGGCGTAGTCCCGTGAAAATTATTTTAGAAAAAAGGCCTGAAAGGAAGTAGAATCCAATTACTTTGATTGGCTCACTCCGCGGCACCGTTTTAAAAATTCGAAGCAAGCAATTGATCCTCGAGGTCGGCGGCGTGGGTTATGAGGTTTGGGCGAATGCGAAAATTTTGGCAGCGGCGAAAGTCGGCGAGGAGCAGGCCTTGTGGATTCACACGCATCAAACGAGCGACGCCATTTCGCTTTTTGGTTTCGCAGACGAGGTAAATTTGAAATTTTTCGAGCTGCTAAATTCTGTGAACGGCGTCGGCTGCAAAACTGCGCTCGACATTTTGGAAACGCCGGTCGAGATTTTAGAAAGCGTAATTTTTGAAGGAAACGCTGGGAAACTCGCGGAAACACCAGGGATTGGGAAAAAGACCGCCGCACGTATTATTTTGGAATTAAGACCGAAGCTGACAGATGACGATCCGGAGGTGCCGGAAAATTTCGAGGTGAATACGGAAATTTTGGAAGCCGTCGTCGGACTGGGTTATTCGAAAAAAGAGGCAGGGAAAGTTTTGGCAAAACTGCCAGTAGAAATCACAGAAATTGAGTCAATCGTAAGGTGGTTTTTACAAAACGCGTGATAAAATCTGCTTAATTTAACCCTCCAAAATGAACGCCAAAAAAATTATTACAACCATGATTGGCGCTGTGATTGCTTTTGTCACACTCGCGATTACGGTTAGTTTTCTGAGTAATGCCCCTAAAATCGAAAATTCTACCGATGTGGTTTTTGTGAGCAGTCCAGCAAAACAAACCGCAGTCATAAATCCAGGAGCAGTAATCGCAGAAAAAGGTAGTCTCCAATTTGGAGATTTTGCCCTTTTCCAGCTGATGAATGCCGAAACGTCGCTGGAATTTGTTTCGGCTAATTTCGGGGAAAAAACCGAGGTGCTCGATTCAGCCAGGGCTCGAGTAAACGCCGGCAGCGTTTTGGGAGTCAATTTACTTTTTGGGGATGCCTTGACCCTTTTGGACGACCGTTTAGCCGCGACTAGTAAAGGCGGCAGTTTTTTCTTTGAAGAAAGTGTTGAAGACAGCGATTCAGAAGTCAAAATTAGTGCCACCAGCGTGAGAGTTTTGTCAGGCAGCGTGCAGCTCACCTTCCTCGACGCAGAAAATATTGAAGTTTTTGAAGGTGTCTTGCTGGCCGGGGAAGAGGTAAAACTGACCGACCGAGACATTGCCGAAATTTTTGCGCCTGAGGATACCCTCACACGAGTCGCCACTTGGCAAACAAAAATAAGTAATTTCGAAAGCCGATTCGAAGGAGAAAGCGGATTAATTAGTAAAATTCTCGCCCAATTACCAGAGAGTAAAGCGAATGGCTTGACTACGACGATTAATTTTCTGAAAGAGAAATTTTTGCTAAATGCAGAAGTAAAAGAGGATTTTTATGCACAGCGCTTACTGCATGCACTCGCTGAGACAGCTGCAGGTGATGCAAACGCTGTGAATAAATTATTGGCGACTCCAGACGCAAAAAAACGAGCCTTACTCCAAAAAGTGGTCGCCAAACTCAGCCCTTTGACTAGAATTTTTCTGACAGATTCTCTGACTTCCCCTGCGAAAGAAAAGATTACACGCCTAGCTGATTTGTCCGGACAGCTGTCTAGCTTTGCCGAAATTTCGGCACTCAATAACTTGCTAAAATTAAATCAAAATTTGATTTTTATAGCTAACGATACCGGCAACACAAAAACGGCACAGAATTTTTTGAACACAGCTAAAAATGGAATCGAAGCTGCTGACGCCGAAAGTGCTCAGCTTTTGCTGAGAATATTGGAGCGAGATGTCCAAACCGTAAATTCAGACTGGCTGGAAGCATGGGCAGCGGTGAATCGAGAAAGAATCGTGACCGATTTCGATTTGGCGAAAGCCGTGACCGACCAACTCACGTTGGCCAAATTACTCGTGGCATCAGGACGAGAAGATTTGGCTGGGACCGCGCTGAAAGAACTGGTTGGATTACTGAGTCAAAGCAGCGCTAAATTTTCCGAAACTTCTCTCGAAGCAGTCGCCAAAGAGGGTAACGAATTGAAAAATCGCATTCTTTTCCTCGCCAGTCTGCGCGGCGAAGTGGAATTCGACGAAGAATCTTATCGAAGCTGGTTGGCGGAAAAAGCCAGACTCGACGCGCAGGAGACTGCCGAAGAGCTTGCCGATGAAGAAATAGTAAATGAAGAAGAACCTGAAGAAATTTCTCCCACCGCTAGACCGAGGACTCCTGGCAGGGTCGCCCGTCCGAAATCCGAATTGGATAAATTTATGAACTTACTGGAATTAGATGATTTGCCGACTTCGGAAACCCAAGCTGCGGAAGAAGGAATGTTGGGAGATGTTTCAGAAAGCAGTAAAGATGTATTTTTGGCAATGGGAAAAGAACTTACCCTGCTCATTACCGAGAAAAATCTTTCTCTCGACGGAGACATGCAAGAAACTTCTACATTCATCAATAGCACTGAATTCAAAAATTTTCTTGATAAATATATGACTGAAGGCTCCGTAGAAGAATATGAATCAACGCCAGATATCGCAAAAAATATGTTCTTGATGTTCGGTCTTATTTTAGTAATGCCAGATTCAAACTCAGACATCAAAGAAGTCATTACTGGCAGTACGGCAACACTGAGCTACACTAAAAGTGCAGGAACTTGGGGAAGTGAAACAACCTCAACTGATTTAACTGCCAAATGTTCAATAAAAATGGTTTTGGAAAATGGAGACTGGAAGTGGGAACGGAGACCCTTAACCAATGACAATGTCATCTGTGTCACTTCTTAGAATCACTATTATGAAGTTTTTTAGGCAAGCATTTTTTTATGAAACTCGCCACAGTCACTGTCACCGGTGATGATAAACCCGGAATCATCGCGACCACGACGACAACGCTTTTCGAGAACGCTGTGAACATCGTCTCACTCGATGAAAAAGTCATCAACGGCATTTTTTCGATGGTCCTCGCGGCGGATGTCGGGAAAACTGATTTCACAAAATTAGAAAAGGATTTGCGGAAAGTCGCGAAAGATTTGGATTTAGAAATTCGCGCGAATCTACACGACACGCGGGAGAAAAAAAATCTCGCGATTCTCGTCACACGCGAACCAATTTGTCTCAAGGAAATTGTGCGCAGTTGTCGATCTGGAAAAATTCGCGGCGAGCCGGTCGTCGTGATTGGTAATCGTCCCGATTTGAAAGATTTAACGAAAAAATTGGGACTACCTTTTCAGCTCGCCGACGGCACGAATAAAGAGGAACGCGAGAAAAAGATGGTCGCGATTTTAAAAAGATTCAATGCCGACTTCGTCGCGCTCGCTCGCTTCATGCAAATCCTCTCGCCGGAATTCGTCGCGCGTTTCGAAGGTCGTGTGATCAATATTCACCCCTCCCTCCTCCCCGCCTTCCCCGGCGCGCGCCCCTACGACCAAGCTCTCGAAGCTGGCGTAGAAATCGTCGGTGTGACTGCACACTTCGTGACGACCGACCTCGACCGCGGACCAGTGATTTGCCAAGATGCTTTTCGGGTGAATAAGAAAGATTCGCTAGAAAAAATCCGCGAACGCGGACAAAAAATCGAGGCGAAAGTTTTGGCGAAAGCCTGTGAGCTTTATTCAAAAGACAAGCTCTACATGCAATGGGGCAAAGTGCATTTTCGGTGAGAGCAAATAAAAAAGATCACCGCCATTCGAAAAAATTGGGGCAGCGATTTACGAATCGAGCGTTAAAAAAATTCAACTGTTTGACCCCGCCTTGGCGGGGGAGTTTTGAATTTTTAGCGAGTGAGTAATTAAGCTGCCAAATTTTTGAGATAGGCGGCGGTTTTTTGTGATACTTTTTTGACGGCAAAAAAGTATAAGCTCACGCAGTCAAGCAGTCCGCAAAAATTTTGGACAGTCGGGCAGTTTTTGATTACTTTTTGCTGACAAAAAGTAATACCTCGCCACAAAGTGGCCCCTTCGGGGCGGCAGCGAAAAACAATCAATTCGTGCAAACAATAATTTTTTTAGATCCCCGCCACAAAGTGACCCCTTTGGGGCTTTCGCGAGAATAACAATCCTGTTAAAATCTTTGCAGTTCGGAGATTGGCACCGAATCACAAAGTGACCCCTTCGGGGTTTAAATCTCAAAAGTGTCCTCCAATTTTGGGGGAAATCCGAGTGGAACCACCAACCCCAGTTTGGAGAAACTGGAGCGGGTCTCGGAACGAGCAATCGTTTCGAGTTATTTTTTAACTTCCGAAAAATGCAAAAACTCCTCCCCACCCTCCTCGCAATTTTATTTCTCGCCGCGTGCGCGCCGAACTCAGTCGAGTCGAGCGAGGAAACCGCGAGCGAAGAAAATCAAACTGAAGATAATTTTGAAAGAAATTTGGAATGTCAAAAATTAAGACAACAAGTTGAGAATTATTTTTCTGGCGCAGGAGTAGAAACTTCTATCGAGGGAATTTTTTATAGCCCAAAACAAAAATCTTGTTTATATATTCTCGTGAACAGCTCTGTTTCTAATGATTTCTTTTATGTTTCTTGGAGCCTAAATGATGTTTTTACAAATCAAACAATCGAGCAATATTCAAATCACCCAAACGCCAGTACAACTATTTATGACATCGACGAATTTCATGAAAAAATAAAAGAATATCAAAACTAATTTTGCATTTTTAATTTTAAATTTTTAATTTCTTTTTTATGTCAGCAAGTTCTTTGGACCAGATCGTCTCACTCTGCAAACAGCGCGGCTTCATCTTCCCCGGTTCGGAAATTTATGGCGGGCTCGCGAATACTTGGGACTACGGTCCCGTCGGCGTGGAGTTGAAAAATAATGTGAAAAAGTTTTGGTGGGATTTTTGGGTGACGAATCGTGACGATGTCGTCGGCGTCGACGCGTCAATTTTGATGAATCCAAAAGTCTGGGAAGCGAGCGGTCATGTCTCGAATTTCGCCGACCCACTCGTAGACTGCAAAGCTTGTAAAAAAAGACATCGCGGCGACAAGCTGCTCGAAGACAAATTCGGCATCGAGGAAATCGCGGGAATTCTTTTGGAAGACGTCACCCCCCGACTTTTGAAAGAAAAAATTAAATGCCCTGACTGCGGTAAGTGCGACTGGGCCGAAGCGAAACAATTCAACCTGATGTTCAAAACTTCACAGGGTGTCACGGAAGATAGCGAGCGCGAAATTTATATGCGACCGGAAACCGCGCAGGGCATTTTTGTGAATTTCAAAAATGTTTTGAATTCGTCGCGCAAAAAATTGCCCTTCGGAATCGCGCAAATCGGGAAAGCTTTTCGGAACGAAATCACACCGGGCAACTTCACTTTTCGGACACGCGAATTCGAACAAATGGAAGTCGAGTATTTTTGCGCGGAGAAAGATTGGAAGAAAATTTATCCTGAGCTGGAAAAATCCAGTTGGGAGTTTTTCGAAAAACTGGGAATCGATCCGAAAAATCTGCGGTGGCGGCAGCACGACGATGCAGAATTGTCGCATTATTCGAGCCTCACGAAGGATATCGAATACAAATTCCCTTGGGGTTGGGGTGAGTTACAAGGACTCGCCTATCGCTCGAATTTTGATCTGGAGCAACACGCCAAGTTCAGTGGCGAGTCGATGGATTATCTCGACAACGAGACAAACGAGAAATTCACGCCACACTGCATCGAACCAAGTTTCGGTTGCGATCGGACAGTATTGATCACGCTCCTAGATGCCTACCATGAAGATGAAGTAAAGGGCGAAAAACGCGTCGTGATGAAATTCGCGCCGGCGATCGCGCCGATCAAAGTCGCAATTTTGCCGCTCTCGCGAAAAGAAAATTTGACGAAAAAAGCGCGCGAAATTTACGACACACTGCGGAAAGAATTCCGCTGCGAATACGACGAAACGCAGTCGATCGGAAAAAGATACCGCCGGCAGGACGAAATCGGAACGCCGCTCTGCGTCACCGTCGATTTCGGGACGATCGGCGAAGACGACGGGCAATCGAAAAAAGATCATGTCACCCTGCGTGATCGCGACAGCTTGAAACAAGAAGCCGTACCGATTAAAAAATTATTAGAAGTTGTGCGCGAAAAATTATCGCACTAAACTCCGCAAACTTAATTCTTATTTCTTAACTCTTTTGAAATGCAGAAAACTCTCGTCATCCTGAAACCCGATTGCATCGAGCAAAATCTTGCTGGTAAAATTCTTGATCGTTTCGCTGAAAAAGAATTGAAAGTCTTGGGAATAAAGATGATCCAGCTTTCGGATGATTTATTGGAAGAGCACTACGAGCATCACAAAGACAAACCCTTCTTCCCTGGACTCAAAGAATTCATGCAACGCACGCCTGTAATCGTAGTGGCACTCCAAGGTGAAAATGCTGTGGATACAGTACGAGAGCTGGCCGGCGCCACCAATCCTACAGAAGCAGCTGAGGGCACCATCCGCAAACATCATGGAACAGATGTCCAAGAAAATGTTTTACATGCTTCCGATTCAGCCGAAAACGCAGAAATTGAAATGAAAAGATTTTTTAAACCGGAAGAGTTATTTGAAGAATAAGAAATGAGGATTAAAAAAACTTTTTTCTTAATCCTTTATCCTTTATCCTTCCTTTGTGAAACGTAGTGAAATTTTTTTTAACGCTTTGAAGCTACCAATCGATTTCTCCGCAGCGATTGCCGCTTTTTTCGCCGCCAAAACAATTCGTCTTCATCCTGACTGGCTGGCTGGATTTCAAACCCCCGCCGACACTAATCTGGATTTTGCTGGTTTTACCGAATTCGCTGGAATCAGCGCCGGCATCCTAGTCTTAATCTTCGCGTGGAACGGACTATATCGCATGCGCACTGCAAACTTTGGCAAAGACTCTCGCAAGATAATTTTCCTCACTTTTGCGTGGTTGCTCTTGATTTCCGCTTACTTTTTCTTCCGCCGAGAATTTTTCTTCTCTCGTCTCGCGCTCGTCTATTCCGGAGTACTCACAATCATTTTTATTATCGCGGGAAGAATTTTGATTAACTTAGTCCAACGAATTTTTTGGAAATTAAATATCGGCACGACCAAAGCTCTCATCATCGGCACAAATCCAAACTCATTGTTATTGGGAAAATTCCTCGAGCATAATCCGCGTTATCGCTTCGCCGGGTTTGTCGAAGTCGGAAAGTTGCCTCACGAATTCCCCCAAAAACCAATCGGCGAAATTAATGATTTCGAAAAAATTGTTCGACGCAGAAAAATCGGGGAGATAATTTTGGCGAGTCGGAAATTATCGAACGAAAAAATGCGCGAACTGCTCGCCTTCTGCCGGGTAAATCATCTCGAGTTTAGCTTCGTCCCCGATTTACTCGAAGTGCCGCAAAAAAACGTCGATGTGGAAACAGTCGCCGGCGTACCGCTAATCACGCTCCGACCAACACCACTGACCGGCTGGGGGCGCGTCTGGAAAAGAATTTTCGATCTCACTGCTGGAGTTTTATTTTTAATTTTGAGCGCGCCGATTTGGCTCGTGACGGCGCTTGCGATCAAAATTGATTCTTCTGGTCCGATTTTTTTTACGAGGAAAGATGACGGCGCGAAAGTCATCCGCGTCGGGAAACATGGCAAAAGTTTTTGCTTCGTGAAATTTCGCTCAATGCGGGCAAAATCTGATTCACTCCGTTATTCGAAAGAATTAGCAGCAAAAAATATTCGCAAAAATTCTCCCCTAGTCAAAATCGAAAACGACCCGCGAATCACCAGCGTGGGGAAATTTATCCGGAAGTACTCAATCGACGAGCTGCCCCAGCTTTTGAACGTCCTGACTGGCAAAATGAGTCTCGTCGGTCCCCGCCCACACCTGCCGGAGGAGGTCGAGAAATACAAACCGCATCATCGGCGCGTGCTGGAAATCAAGCCTGGCATCACGGGACTGGGTCAAGTCTCAGGCAGGAGCGATTTGAATTTTGAGGAAGAAGTCGCACTCGACACTTGGTACATCGAGAATTGGTCAATCTGGTTAGATTTGAAGATTTTGTGGAAAACGGTGGGAGTGGTTTTGTTTCCGAAACATCGAGAATAGTTGCTGAAAACAATCTTTTCTCCTAAAATCTCCCAACTTAACTTTTTAAAATGGCTGAATTTGACCTTGCGAATGTCCGTAACATCGGCATCATCGCCCACATCGACGCCGGTAAGACGACCGTGACTGAGCGCGTACTTTTTTTCACCGGCCGAACACACAAAATCGGCGAAACTCACGACGGTGCGAGTCAAATGGATTGGATGGAGCAGGAAAAGGAACGCGGCATCACGATTACTTCAGCAGCGACTTATTGCGTCTGGAAAGATTGCCAAATCAACATCATTGACACTCCTGGACATGTCGATTTCACTGTAGAAGTGGAACGAAGTCTGCGGGTGCTCGACGGCGGTGTCGCGGTCTTCGACGGCAGCCAAGGAGTCGAGCCACAGTCAGAAACAGTCTGGCGACAGAGTGATAAATACAAAGTCCCCCGAATTTGTTTCATCAATAAAATGGACAAAACTGGTGCAGATTTCGAAATGTCGGTGAATTCAATTCTGGAAAGACTCTCGCCAAAAGCCAGTCCAATCCAACTAGCGATTGGTGGCGAAGCAGATTTCAAAGGGATGATCGATTTAATCGAACGCAAGGCGATTATTTACAAAGACGAGGCAGGGCAAGAAAGCGAGGAAACTGATATCCCAGCCGAATATCAGGAAGCTGTGGAGAAATGGCGACTGACTTTGATCGAAAAAGTCGCCGAACACGATGAAGAATTGATGCAACTTTTTATGGAGGGCAAAGATCCGACGGCCGAACAGCTAAAAAAAGGGATTCGCGTCGCCGTCATCAAAAATGAATTTTATCCAATCATGTGCGGCACCGCGCTAAAAAATAAAGGGGTGCAGCCACTACTCGACGCAGTCAACGCTTATCTCCCTTCCCCACTCGATGTCGTAGAATGGAAGGCGCTGGACGCAGATGACGAAGAGAAGGAAGTTTCAGTCAAACCAGACCCGGCGGGGCCACTCGTCGCGATTGCTTTCAAAGTTGCCGCCGATCCCTTCGTTGGAAGGATTACTTTTGTCCGAGTTTATTCAGGCAATCTAAAATCCGGCAGCTACATCATCAATACCGCCAGCGGTGAAAAAGAAAGAATTGGACGACTCTTGCAAATGCACGCTAATGATCGCAAAGAAGTCGAGGAAATCCCCTGTGGCGGTCTCGGCGCGGTCGTCGGATTAAAGAAGACGAAAACTGGCGACACTCTTTGTGAAGAAAAAAATAGAGTCGCAATGGAAGCGATGACTTTCCCAGAGACTGTGATTTCGATTGCAATCGAACCAAAGACCAAAGCTGACCAAGAAAAAATGGGAATCGCTTTGAATCGTTTGGCAGAGGAGGATCCGACCTTCAATGTTCGTTCCGATGAGGAGACCAGTCAGACAATTATCTCAGGAATGGGCGAGCTCCATCTCGATGTCTTGGTAGACAGGATGAAGCGCGAATTTAAGGTCGAGGCGAACGTCGGCGCTCCACAAGTCGCCTACCGCGAGACAATTAGCAAGGCGGTTGATGTCGAAGAAAAATACGCGAAACAAACAGGTGGCCGCGGACAGTACGGTCATGTTTTGATGCGCTTAATCCCGCAGGAAGCCAGTAAGGGCTACGAATTTGTCGATCAAGTTGTGGGTGGCAAAATCCCACGAGAATTTATTCAGCCAGTGAACAAAGGTATTCAGGAAGCAATGACGCGCGGAATTTTGGCAGGCTACCCTGTGGTCGATGTGAAAGTCGAGCTTTACGACGGGTCCTATCACGATGTCGATTCAAGCGAAATGTCGTTCAAAATCGCCGGCAGCCAAGCTTTCAAAAAGGGTGCCCGCACCGCTGGGCCAATTATTCTCGAGCCAATCATGAAGACCGAGGTCGTAACGCCAGAGGACTTCATGGGCGACGTAATGGGCAATTTGAACGCGAAACGCGGACAAATCGAGGACATGACAGACCGTGGTACTGCAAAAGTGATTCGCGCCAAAGTGCCTTTGTCGGAGATGTTTGGCTACGCGACAGACTTGCGGTCGATGACTCAAGGTCGAGCGAACTACACGATGGAATTCAGCCACTACGCCCCCGTGCCAAAAAATGTCGCGGAGAAGATTATCGAGACGCGCGGTGGTGGAAACGAGAAGGAATAATTCCCATCACTGTAATTTCTGAGAATGCGAGACTAGCAATAGTTAATCAAACTGATGTTTTCGTATATTTTTGTACTACAACTAAAAATTAACTTGACAATATCAATTATTGTGTGAAATAATGCCGCACTTCTAATCAAGCTATTGTGAGTAATAAAAAACTTGAAATACTCGTCTTGGGTACAACTCTCGTCTTATCTAGCTTACCAGCTTTTGCGGCCGAAGTAAGAACAGCAATCACAACACTATCCACGGGTGAAACCATCACCAGTAAAGACGCTGGATCAGCCTGCCAACAGGCAAAAATCCTTGAGGATTGTGGCAAGAGATTTACTATGGGAAGTCCTTATTTCCAAAGCTGTGCACTTGATGCAGGGACACTGGATTCTATTGCCTTTGCGCAACTAGCAGCGGCTATCGAAAGAGAAGAGGGCGGGGCGGAGGCTTACGAACAATTTATTCAAGACATAAGAGCTCAATATCCTGATTGTTTTCAATTCAATCCAGAATCCAAGGAATAGAAACGAAGCAACGCCTCGTCTCTACGTATATTCAAAATCAAACCAAGAAGATTATTCAACAACCTCATAAACAGCCAACTCCATCGTCACATCCTCACTCGGCTTATCCATCGCACCTTTTTCAACATTCGCGATCTCGTCCACGACACGCATACCCGCGACGACTTGTCCGAAGACGGTGTGTTTGGCGTCGAGAAAACTATTGTCCGCCTGATTGATAAAAAATTGAGAAGTGTTGGTCGCTGGTCCACGATTCGCCATCGCGATTGAACCGCGACGATTCGAAAGATTTGGGACAAATTCGTCCTCAAATTCTCCGCCCCAAATCGATTCTCCACCAGTACCAGTACCGAGCGGATCACCACCTTGAATCATGAAACTCGGAATCACACGGTGAAAAATCAAACCGTCGTAAAAACCGCGCTCGGAAAGTCCGACGAAATTCTCGGCAGTTTTGGGAGTCTCGCTCGGGAAAAGCTTCAACCAAATCTCACCGTGATTTGTCGTCATTTTAATCACCGTATCTCCTACGACAGGACAACTAGTCTGGTCTGTAGCGTTTTCCACGCAATCGTAAACTGGGACATCCGAAAGAGAAATTTGTTGAGCAGGCATTTGGGCGGAGTTAATGGAACAAGCAGGAAATTCGCAGCTCGGCGGCACACGCGAGACTGAGGAACCATCAGGACAGACTTTGGCATCTTCTTGACAAAAAACCACTTCCGGAGTTTTAGGAGTTTGGTCACAGCCAGTGAGGAGAAAGACGAAGCAAAACGCGAGTAAAACTAATTTTTTGTGCATTTTAAAAAAGGTTAAGAAAATTATTCTGCCAGAGGAACATCAAGCTCTACGGAAGCTTCATCAGTTGGGGCAGGAACTTCATCCGTCACTATGAAATCTTCACCGAGCAAGCACTCACCACGGAAATATTCCCAACCATCGCACTCTTTATCCGCCTCATCGATGCAAACGCCAGACTGTCCGCCATCAGCATCCTCGCGAATTTCGTAATGGAATCCGTCAACAGAACATTTCACCGCCGCGGGGTTGGCGAGACCGGTGACCGATTCTTCACAAGCAATCTCAGTGCAGCCTTCAATCTCACCGACAGCCGAACAAATGCAGGTGTTACAACCATCTGGTTGAGTAATTGTTTCTCCAGACTGATAAATTTCGCCATTGTGTTCACAAGAAACCGCTGGCTTCGTCAACTGAACCTCACCAACCGAACAAGCTGTCAGGAGAAAAACGGAAAGAAATATAAGTTTTTTCATTTTGAGATAAGTTTAAAGTTTAAACACCTATTCCCTTATTCCATATTCCATATTCCTTTTCAAATTTTCTCAATTTTAACTTCTTCGATGCGGTTACCGTGAACTTTTTTAATCGTAAACTCAGCATCTTTGACGCGAATTCTATCATTTTTTTGCGGCATCCTTCCCAGCTTTTCGAGGAGGAGGAAAGCAACATTCTTGGTCTCGAAATCTTCAGTCGCGAGATCAGTCGCGAGAACTTTATCGACCTCACAAAGTGGCGTATCCCCCGCGACGAGCAAAGTATGAGAATTCAATTTCTGAATATTCTCCTCGCTCACATCCTCCTCGTCTTCGATTTCGCCGACAATTTCCTCGAGTAAGTCCTCGAGTGAAGCAATCCCCAAAGTCCCACCATGCTCATCGACCACGACGGCGAGATGAATACGACGAGATTTTAGCTCTTGGAAAAGTTTGCGAATCGTCCGCGAAGCCGGGGTAAAAATTGGCTCAATTAGGTTAATTTTTTGGAGAGGAGTTTTAGGACTCCCTTCGTATTCGAAAACTTGGCGCAAGGTGAGAATCCCAACCACTTGGTCGATGCTCCCCCGAAAAATCGGAATCCGCGAATGACTACTGTTTTGGAAAAATTTCTTGGCAGATCCAATCGTCGTTCTTTCATCCAAGGCTTCAATCTCGACTCGCGGAACCATGACCTCTTCGACGCGCGTGTCGGTAAATTCTAAAACATTTTGAATCATCTCCTGCTCGTGCTTCATAATTTCGCCGCTCTCGGTACCCAAACCAACCACCGCCACGACCTCTTCTTCGCTAACTTTTTCGATATGCTGCGCACCTAAGGCGTGCAAAGATTTTTCAAAAAACCAAGTGAGCGGAAAGAAAATTTTGTCGAGCAAGTAAAGTGGATAAGCACAGAAAGAAGCAAAACCTTCCGCATATTTTTGGGCAAACGCTTTAGGAAATATTTCACCAAAAATCAGAACCAGTATGGTCATCACACCAGTCGCGATACCGAGACCTTTGTCGCCAAAAAGCGAGGTCGCAATCACCGTCGCCAAACCAGCCGCGAAGATATTCGCGATGTTATTACCAATGAGAATGTTCGCCAGTAGTCGTTGAGGTCTTTTTTTTAACTTAACGATAATCTTACCAACCCGCGTTTTTTTAGTCTTCAGCATTTTGATTTTCGCTGGTGAAAGCGAGACAAAAGCCACCTCGCTCGAGGAAAAAAAGGCTGAAAGAAAAATCAAGCCAACTAGCGCGAAATAATTGATAAGATGAGGGTCTTCTGACATTTTGTAGGAGAATTTTAACAAAATTTGGTGCTCCCGGCAGGAATCGAACCTGCATTTTAAGTTCCGGAAACTTACGTCCTATCCGTTGAACGACGGGAGCGGATTACAAAATGGAGCGAGTGAGGGGAGTCGAACCCCCGTCTCGAGCTTGGGAAGCTCGCATAATAGCCGTTATACTACACCCGCGCCAAGAAATTTTATCATGAGAAATTGATAGAATTCATGTGATGAGTTTGAAAAAAATTCGCGAATCCTGCCGTCTCGCCGATGAAATCCTCGCGGAAGTCGTCGGAAATTTGCGGCGAGATAAGTCGGAAATCGCAGTCGCGGCGGAGATTCGGAAGCTTGCGAAAGAGAAAACCAAAGCTCTCGCTTTCCCCTCAATCGTCGCCTTCGGCAAAAATTCTGCCGAACCACATCACTCCCCGACGGAGCGGAAATTGAAAGTTGGAGATATTGTGAAAATCGACCTCGGCGTGCGCATCGACGGTTTTTGTTCGGACTTAACGCGGACTTTTTTCACGCGGAAACCAACCGACTTCCAACAAAAAATTTACGCAACAGTCTCGGCGGCGCAAAAACTGGGAATTCGAAAAGTCGCCGCTGGAACTTCAGGGAAAGCTTTGGACGCCCTCGTTCGAGATTCTTTGGCGCGCAAAGGTTTTGCAAAAAATTTCATTCACTCGCTCGGACATGGATTGGGACGACGCATTCACCAAAATCCGAAAATTTCTCCGAAATCAAAATCGAGTTTGAAAAACGGCGACGCGATTACGATCGAGCCCGGTTTGTATTTTCCGGGAAAATTTGGGGTTCGAATCGAGGATACCGTTTTGGTCGGAAAAAATAGGGCGGAAGTTTTGACCAAATTCCCTAAAAAAATGAAGGTTTTGGCAATTTAATTCTGTTAAAATCTCCCCACAAAACATGGTTCAAATTAGTGTTCCATGTTTCATATTCCATGTTTCATGATATTAAAATCGCGATAATTCAGTTCCCCGGTACGAATTGTGAGCTGGAAACCCTACGCGCGGTGGAGCGCAACGGAATGACAGGTGAGATATTTCGCTGGAACGAAAAGAAAAGTTTGAAACAATTCGACGGTGCAATTTTGGCGGGCGGCTTCAGCTACGAGGACCGTGGACGAAGTGGATTGATTGCGAGTAAAGATCCGCTAACGCTGGAAATTTTTAATTTGGCGAAACGCGGTGGCGTGGTACTCGGAATCTGTAACGGCGCTCAAATCTTGGTCGAGACTGGTTTGGTGCCAAATTTTGAATTCGGAAAAAGTGTAATTGCCCTGACGCGGAATCGGCGCGTGAAAAATGGTGAAGTCGTGGGCAGCGGTTATTTCAACGATTGGATTTTCGTCCGTCCGCAAAAAATTCGCGCCAACGCTTTCAATCAATTCGACGAAGAATTTTTGCGCATCCCCATCGCTCACGCTGAAGGTCGCTTTTTTTCGGAAGACGCCGACTTGCTGGCAAAAATCGTTGATGAAAATTTGAACGCCTTCATTTACTGCAATGAAAATGGCGAGATTCGACCGGAGTTCCCGACCAATCCGAATGGCTCGATTTTGAATCTCGCCGGCGTGACGAATTCGGCAGGCAATGTCCTCGCCTTGATGCCACATCCTGAAAGAACGGTAGTCGGTGACCCAATTTTTCAATCAATGCGGAAATGGATTTCTAGCAAAGTTGAAAAACCGACGGTGCAAAAAATCAAGTTTGCGCAACCAACTAGCCAAATTCTTTCGACAAAGAAGGTTGACGTTGAGTTTTTCGTGAAATTGAAAATCACCGATAAAGAGGCCCTCTCGGTCGGTCAAGCAGCCGGATTAGATTTGGAAAAATTACGTTTTTTCGCCTTTGACTTCGACGGAAAGAAGAACGATTTGGAAAAAATTATTCGCGGTGGCGATTTATTGAATACGGAAAAAGAAGATGTTTTTGTAAAATTCGCCGGAGAGGTTTTGAAGTTTTCGAAAAACGAAGGCCTAACTGCGACGAAATTTGAGCTGCCTCAGAATCGGATTCTCGCGCGTGAAAAAGAAACCAGTTTGAATAAATCGCGAGTGAAAAATTTAAATCAAACACTCAGTAAAACGGCAGTTCGAAATTTGATGAGCGGAGTTTTGTGGGGAGAAAACTCAAACAAGACAAAATTCGAGCAGACCATGAAGAAAAATTTCTTTCACCACCCTGCCGCCATGGAGTTGGTGAAAATTTAAAGAAAAAAATTCTACAATCTACTAACTACTAACTACCCACTATCTAATGTGTGGAATAATAAGTTATCTCGGCAATCGTAAAACAGCTGGTAAACTCGTCGTCGACGGGTTGAAAAAACTCGAATACCGCGGCTATGATTCTTTTGGCTTCGCAGAAAAAGTAAACGGGAAAATTCGCCTTACGAAGAAAGTCGGGAAGATTTCGGAATTTCGAGAAAATGGAAAAACTTTTGCGAAAACGAATCTCGCGCTCGGGCACACCCGCTGGGCGACCCACGGCAAAGTGAATCGCGTGAACGCGCATCCGCATTTTTCAGCAGACGGAAAAGTTGTTGTCGTGCATAACGGAATAGTCGAGAATCATGCTGAGTTGCGGAAATTTTTGCGAGGAAAAGGCGTGAAATTCGTGACTGAAACTGACACCGAAGTAATTCCGAATTTGATTGTCGAATTCTTGAAAAAGAATAATCTCAAAGAAGCCGTCCGCAAGACCGCCCAGAAACTCCGCGGTCGTTTCGCTTTCGTCGCAATCGTCGCTGGAGAAGAGAAACTTTGTGCGGCGAGAAACGGTAGTCCGTTAATTTTGGGAATTGAAAAATTTTTTCCGAAGTCGGACGACAAATTGCTTGCGAAAATCGACGGCTCGGCCTTCTTCATCGCCAGCGACACTCCCGCTTTTCTGAATCACACTCCCGATGTCGTCTACCTCGATGACGGCGAAATGGTCGAGATCGAAGCCTCTCCGAAACAAGACCACTTCCACGCCCAGTTTTTTGGAATCACGAAAGGCACGGCCGTGAAGAAACGCATCATTTCGCTCGATTTGAAGGAAAGTAAGACCGAGAAGGGCGACTTCGCACACTTCATGTTGAAGGAAATTTTTGAGCAAAAAGAGACCATTCACCGCGCTTTGAAGCAAGATGAAAAGCAGCTCGAAAAAGTAGCGCAACTAATCCGAAAATCTTTCGGCACTTTTTTCATCGGCTGCGGCACAGCGGGAAAGGTTTGTGCCACGGCGGAATATCTTTTCGCGAAAATCGCACGGCGGCACGTGAATGTAATTTTTGGTAGCGAATTCGACACGCAAGAACCTTTCCTCACCAATAAAACTTTGTTAATCGCAGTGAGCCAATCCGGTGAAACCGCCGACGTACTCGAAGCTTACAAAATCGCAAAACGGCGCGGCGTCAAAACTGTCGGCGTGGTGAATGTCGCTGGCAGCTCCGTCGCCCGCGGCAGCGATGTCGTCCTGCCGGTAAATGCCGGCGTCGAAAAAGCAGTCGCCAGCACCAAAGCGACGACCGCCCAGTTGGCAATTTTAACTTTGCTCGCCTACGCCCTCGCGGGGAAACTCGCGGAAGGTCAGCAAATGCTCGCCGAAGCCGGCAGCCAGATTGATGAGCTGTTGAATCCGCGTTATTCCGAGCATTTGGAAAAAATCGCGCAGAAAATCAAACGAGTCGAAAGCATGTATGTCATCGGCAAAGGCACGGATTATCCGATGGCGCTGGAAGCAGCAATCAAACTACAAGAAGTCAGCTACATCCACGCGGAGGGTTTCGCGGCAGGAGAATTGAAACATGGTCCGCTCGCACTCATCACAAAAGGCACACCACTCATCGCCTTCGTGCCTGCCGACCGGAGCCTTGGCGTAGGTGGGCCGGCGAATGGTTACCGCCAAGAAGTCCTGAGTAATGTCTCGGAGGTGAAAGCGCGCGGCGGCAGAATCATCGGCGTCTCGCCGCAAAATGATCCCCTCTTCGACGAATGGATCCGCGTCCCCGACGTCGGCAACGCCCAACCCATCGTAAACATCATTCCCATCCAACTCCTCGCCTACCACCTCGCAGTGCTGCGAAAAAATAATCCTGATTTGCCGCGAAATTTAGCAAAGAGTGTGACGGTGAAGTAAAAAATAACAATACTAAAATGCCTTTTAGTAACCCGCACGCAACAGCGACGCTGGAACAACAAGATGCTGCAAACGCAACAATCGAACTGAAAAATACTGTCGATCGATTTATTACTGCCAGCAAATGGACGACTGGAATAATTATTGTTCTGACAATCGTAAATGTTCTCGTCGCGATTTTTGGGCTTAATGAAAAAAATGGGGTCTACAGATTCCATGTATTAGTCTAGTGTAAGGTCAATACTTAATTTTTTTCACTATGTTTCAAAAAAATGTTCTAAATGTGGCTCATGGCAATATAAAAAGGTAGGCAAAAGAAG
>JAIPGZ010000001.1 GCA_021735425.1 Candidatus Altimarinota bacterium
TGTCTTATACACAACTACATTCTTTCATCTGGAAGGATCATAAAGATCTTTAAAGAGCGGTAAAGATGTTTTTATTAGTTTTTAAATCACAGTGCGCGAATTTTTCAAACATGCGCTGATTTATATTTGTTTAGCTATATGTACGAATTGTCTAGATGAATACACTGCTGCTTTTGCGGAAGCATGTCGCGTTTTAAACAGAGGACGTGCATGGGAAGGCAGAAATATGTCCGGAAAAATAAGAAGAGAGATAGTCAAAGCTCTACAAAATACACAAAAATAAGAGATAATAAATGCTTTGTTTTTTGATTTAACTGCTAAGTCTTTGGTTGGTGGTGTTTTTTCAGTGCAGCCAAAAAATTTAAAAACTACCAGCTACTAGTAGCTACAAACTCCCTAGCCATCCGCCAACGCCTCTGCTCCACCGACGATTTCTAGTATCTCAGTCGTGATACTGGCTTGTCGCTCCTTATTCATTTCGAGTGTCAGGGTATCGATGAGTTCGCCGGCGTTTTCGCTGGCTGACTTCATCGCGACCATGCGTGCTGACTGCTCGCTGGCGTTGGATTCGAGTAGGCTTTGGTAGACGATGGTTTCCAAATAACGAGGAAGAATTTGGTTTAAAACTTTTTCTGGCGATGGTTCAAAAATATACTCGATCTTGGCTAATCTTTTTTCTTCTGTGCTTTTCGCCACCGGAGGAGTGAGTGGGAGGAGGATTTTTTCCGTAATTTCCTGTTGCATCGTGTTTAGAAAGTGGTTGTAAAGAATCCGTACTTCATCGAAATCTCCGTTCAAAAATCCATCGACGGCGAGTCTTGTGATTGGGGTGGTTGCTAGCAAATCAGGCTTGTCGCTCAAGCCTTCGAATTCCGCGACGACATTTTCGCCAATATGTTTACAAAAATTCATCCCTTTGCGACCGACCGCCACGATGCTTTTTTCCTGACCATCAGTCAGTTCGCGCTTCAAAAGATAGCGGGAAATATTCGAATTGAACGCCCCGCACAAACCGCGGTCTGCTGTAAAAAACAGAAAAAGAATTTTTCGCGGTTTTTCGCGTTTCAAGAAATAAGGATGTTGGATTGCGCCGCTGTTTTTCGCGATATTCTCAATCAATTTTTCCAGCTCGACGGCGTAGGGTCGACCCGCCAAAGCTGTGTCCTGCGCTTTTTTCATTTTGCTTGCAGCAACCATCTCCATCGCGCGAGTTATTTTTTGCGTGGAGTTAATCGATTTCAGCCGACGTCGGAGATCTAAAAGATTCAAAATTTAAATAATTATTCGGCGGTCCAACCTTTTTTAAAATCTTCAATCGCGGCTTTCAGCTCTTTTTTGCTTTGGTCTTCAATCTTGCCGCTTGTCTCGATTGTCTTTTCCAATTTTGTGTAATTGGTTTGCATAAATTCAAAGAAATCTTTCTCAAATTTCCCTAATTTTTCCACCTCGATGTCATCGAGGTAACCCTCATTTGCTGCAAAAATAATTTCAATTTGACTCATTACCGGGAGTGGCTGGTATTGCGGTTGTTTCAAAATTTCGACGATTCTTTTGCCTCTTTCGATTTGCCGTTTTGTCGCCTCGTCGAGGTCGGAGCCAATTTGGGAAAAAGCTTCGAGCTCGCGGAACTGGGCCAAGCTCAACCTTAAATTTCCAGAGACACCTTTCATCGCCTTCGTCTGCGCGGCACCGCCGACACGACTGACGGAGAGACCGGCATTTACCGCTGGACGGATACCTTTGTAAAAAAGATCTGTTTCAAGATAAATCTGACCATCGGTGATTGAAATAACATTCGTCGGGATATAGGCTGAGACATCGTTCGCCTGAGTCTCGATAATCGGTAAAGCCGTGATGGAACCTCCGCCGAGTTTGTCATTCATTCTCACCGCTCGTTCCAGCAATCTGGAGTGGAGATAAAAAATATCTCCCGGATAAGCTTCGCGTCCAGGTGGTCTTCGTAAAAGCAAAGAAATTTGGCGGTAGGCCGCGGCGTGTTTCGAGAGATCATCGTAAACGATCAAGACATCTTTGCCGGCATGCATGAATTCTTCTGCCATTGCGACTCCCGCGAAGGGAGCGAGGAACTGCTGAGCGGCCGGATCACTCGCATTCGCAGCGACGACAGTAGTGTGGGCCATCGCACCAAATTCATCTAACTTCGCTACAATTTTCGCGACGGTTGAAGCTTTCTGGCCAATGGCGACATAAAAGCAGAGACAATCTTTACCTTTCTGATTGATAATTGTGTCGATGGCAATCGCGGTTTTACCAGTCTGGCGGTCGCCGATGATGAGCTCGCGCTGTCCGCGACCGATTGGGATCATCGAGTCGATTGCTTTGACGCCAGTCTGGAGTGGTGTATCGACTGGTTGTCGTTCAATAATTCCCGGTGCCTTGACCTCAATGAGCCGAGTTTTTTTTGTGGCGAGTTTTCCTTTGCCATCGATTGGGATTCCCAAGGTGTTGACGACGCGACCGATCAAAGCTTCGCCGACGGGGATCTCCATGATTTTTCCAGTTGTCTTCACTTCGTCACCCTCTTTTAATTCGTTATTTTCATGCAAAAGCATCACGCCGACTGAGTCTTCTTCGAGATTCAAAACGACGCCCATTTTGCCTCCAGGGAATTCGACCATCTCTGCCATCGCTGCTCCGGACAAGCCGTGGATTTTACAAATGCCGTCGCCGACTTCAATTACGCTGCCGGTGTTGGATTTTTCTGCGCTGGATTTGAAATCTTTGATTTGGGAGGCCAAAACGGAAGAGATTTCGGATGCTGAAAGTTTCATTGTGAAAAGTTAAAAATTCCGCAGGATTTTAGGTTCAGAAGGGGAATAAATCAATTCCAGAGAGTAAAAAGATTGCTCAAAAGAATTTGATTTGCTAGATTGTTGAACTTAATTAAATTTCAACACTTTTATATTTTTTATGACATAAAAAATATAAAAACTTTTCGCGAAAATTATTCCACTTAAGGATTATTCTTTTCAAGTTGGAAGGAGCTTTTTTCGTGCGAAAATTACTAGTTTTACGTCGGAGAGTGTAATTTTTGAGATTAGCGTTGAGGATAAAAGAGGTAGATAAGTTTAAATAGGAAAGCTATTTGTGGAATTTACAGAGGAGTGAATTTCAAATTTGAAATAGCTGCAGCATCAAAATATCGGCAAATTGTTGATGTCGAGCTTGAGACTGGAATGTAATTCAGCTCAAAACTTTCTCCAGCTTTCTGAGTTTTCCAGCCAGCGATAGATCGATTAGTTCATCTCCGAGGTAGATTTTCACACCACCAAGCAGTTTTGGATTTTCGGTGACATTGGTGGTGACATCTTTACCTGTAAATTTTCGTAATGCGGCGGTCAGTTCGCTGAGTTGCTTTTCTGCTAGCGGAGTGGCGCTTTCAATTTCCGCCGTCGCGACACCGGCAGCTTCACTTAGCACGGTGCGAAAACTCTCGGCGATATTTCCGATTTCACGAACTTTTCTATTATTCACCACAATCTTTAAAAGATTTATCAGTAGGGGATTGTCGGCAAAAGCTTTTTCGATTAATTCCGCTTTGGTGTTTTCAGAAGTTTGTGGATCTCCGAGGAATTCCGCTACTCTCTCTTCACTCAAAACTTCCGCAGCAATATCCAAATTTTCTGCCAATTCTTCCAAATTTTTCTCACCAGCAGCCAGCAGAAGTCCACGCGCGTATCTCAAAGATATTTTAGTCAAATTTGGTTATTTAGTTAGCTAGTTAATTAGTTAGTTGGCGAGGAATTCTAAATAACTAATTAACCAAATAATTAACGACTATTTTAAAGTAGCGATTTCGGTGATGACCTCGTCGATTAGTTTAGATTGATCTTTGGCATCGACTTCACGCCTCAAAAGTTTTTCGGTGGCGAGAATTACAATTCGGCTGACTTCCGCCTGAATTTGTTTGGCGGCGGAATTCTTTTCTTTGGCGATTACCGCTCGACCCTCCTCGACTATTTTGCCGACCTTTTCTTTCGCCATCGTGACAATCTCTTCACCTTGTTTTGTCGCAGAGTCTTTTGCTGCGGCGATAATTTCGTGCGATTTTTCTTGAGCCTTGTGGAATTCTTTTTGGGTCATTTCCTCGACTCGTGTGAGCTTGTCTTCGACGAGCTGAGCATGTTCTTCGGCTTTAGCAATTCGATCCTTTCGTTCATCGAGTAATTTGAAAACTGGCTTGTAAATGAAAAAACTCAAAATCGCCAACAGTGCAAAAAAATTCACTGCTTGCGCAAGCATAACGGCGGGATCGATTCCCAAACTCGTGAGAATTTCCATTTTAAAAAGTTAAAATCTTTTACCGTCGATTAAACAAATTTCAGAATCAAGGCGACAACCAGCGCATAAATCGCGACGGCTTCAGCGAAGGCAATTGCGAGAATCATTGCAGCCTGAATTTTTCCGGCAGCTTCTGGATTGCGACCAATCGCCTCGACACCTTTTCCACCGATTATGCCGATGGCTAGGGCAGGGAGGGCGGCTCCGATGGCGATTGTTAATGTGACCGCGAGTAGTTTGACAGCTTCTGTATCCATTTTAGAGGGGGTTAAAATTAAATTCCGAGAAATTTTACCGAAAGAAAAACTCGAAGCAAGTTTTTCTGAATAAATTTAGTGTGCTTCGGTGGTCGCCATGCGGAAGAAAACGAGTGTTAACATCGCAAAAACGAGGGCTTGTACTGCCCCGACAAAGATTTCTAAAGCGTAAAAAGGTATTGGAGCTACGAAGGGTGCGAGCGCGATAATGACCGTTAGTAAAACTTCTCCGGCGAAAACATTGCCGAAAAGCCGGAAAGAAAAGGAAATCATTTTCGAAAACTCACTCAAAATTTCTAGGATACCGACGAAAAAGTGAATTGGATTAGAAAAATTCAAAAAGCGTTTGAAATATCCCCATCCGCCGAGTTGCCGTACGCCCATGAATTGCACCATCAAAACGGCGACTATCGCGAGGGCGAGTGTGAAACTGAGGTCGGCTGAGCCAGGTCGGAAGATTGGCGTGAATTTCGCACCGTGATGTTCGCCTGCTTCGGCTGTTTCAGTGTGATTTTCCGTCGTGGTGAAATTTTCGACGGACTTGAAAATTGAAATTCCATCTTCCTCGCCGAGATTGACGATGTGAGCTGAGTTGACTTCTTCACTGATTGCTTCGTCGAGCTCTTCAGTCAAAGGATTTTCTGGAATTTTCAATTCTTCGGCGGCTATCACTTTGTTTTCCTCAGAGTGCTCAAATCCAATTGAGCCGACACCTGGGATTAGTCCTGCCCAATTATTTAAAAGTACGAAAAGAAAAATTGTAAAAATAGGAGCGAAGAATTTTCTAGTTAGTATTTTATTCTCAGCAACGCTCTCGACGACTCCCTGGAATCCTTCGACTGCTGCTTCGATGAGGTTTTGGATTCCGGTGGGATTTTTTTTCAACCGCAATTTAAAAATAACTGCGAAAATTGAAATCACTGCCAAAACAATCCAGGTTGTAAAAAGGGAATTCGTGACAGTGAGAGGACCGAGGTGGGTCAGCGGTTCGGCAGTGAGGGAAACATGCATTTTGGAAAGTGGAAACTTACTTTTCGCCTTTGGCGATGGCTTGCAAAGGTTTGACAATTGTCCAGACGAGATAGAAGGAGGCAATCAGTCCGAGAGCGAGTCCGATCCAAAAGAAGTAATCGGTCTCGTATTTTTTATCCAACCAGTGTCCACCATAGACAGTCAGGATTGTCGCTGTCGTGACCGAGAAACCGAGTTGCAGACTCATTCCGACGATGACTTTCAGCGGCAACATTTCAGTTGGCTTTTTGCTCATTTTTTAAAAATTCGCGAGGAGTTTAAGTGAAGCACCGTTCGCTAGCAAATCTTTTGAGTAGCGAAATTACCCAATTGAAATGCTGTAAAATAAGCGCTTTTAAAATCACAAGTTTTTAAAGTCAAGTAAAAATGCTATTTTTATAGCATTTTATAAAACACCTTTAAAAAGCCTTATTTTAAAGTGTTGAACAAATTTTGCATTCAAGAAAAGCCTTTAGAAAGCCACTTTTTCTTGCTGAAGCGTTGCTTCTATGCCAAAAGGGTTTTAGCATTTCTACACATTAACCCCCATTTTTATGGCTAAAGCTCTTACTCAGGCCCAAATCGTGGCCGACATCGCCGAGGCGGCAGGTATCTCCAAAAAAGAAGCCAAGACTGCGCTCGAAGCTCTCGCGACAGCTCTCGTAAAAAACGACAAAGTTGCTACTCCGTTCGGGATTTTCTCGAAAAAGGTCAAACCAGCTCGTCCGGCTCGCAAAGGGACCAACCCTTTCACTGGTGAGGAAATGATGTTCAAAGCTAAACCAAAACAGATCGTTCTCAAATATCGTCCTAATAAAGCGACAAAAGATGCTTTGAACTAAACCGTTTTGCAAAAGAAAAAGCCTCTCAGTAATGGGGGGCTTTTTTGTCGGAGAATAGTGGGATCAAGAGTAGTGGAATAAGGGTAAGCAATTATTTTCCTATTCTATATTTCATTATTCCATCAGCTCAATGTGCTGGCATGATTTTATAAGCCGCGTCATATCTTTCCTCGATTTTCTCGCCGTTCACTTCTAGGACCTCTCGGAGCCAAAACATTTTCATTCCGGCGTGATTGAGATTGGTGACAGGATTGCCATTTGGATAAAAAGGACCGGACATTTTTACGCTGCGTCCATCACTAGTGCCGAAAAAATTAACTCGGAGTTGAGTGCCTTCCACTGCCGTTTGAATTAATAAATCATGACCGGTGTCATTCAAAAATTCCAAATCGGCACTGCCGGGATAAACCGTCGCGTCGAGGCCAGGGGGATTGTAATAACTCACTTTCATCGAGTGCGGTTTTTGTCGCGTAATCGGCAAACCGGCGTCGAGCGCAGTTCGAAAGAAGGTCGTGCTGACTTGACAAACTCCGCCGCCAATTTCGGGGACGATGTCACCTTCTTTGATCACCAACTCGCGGCGATAGCCGTTACTTTCGGTTACAAGCCCCAGATTTTCGACGAAGGAAAAACTTTTCCCAATCGGAATTAATTTGCCATTGAGTTGCTCGGCCGCAACGCGAATATTGTGCTGGCGGTTAGCCGGACTGCCGGTGTAATTTGTGATTGCCTCGCCGACGAGCTCCTCGATTCCGTTTGCTCGTAATTCGTCGGTGACTCTCACCGGTGCAGGTAAAATTTGGAAAGGAATCTCGACTTCGCGTTCGCCACTTTCCAACGCTGCCGAAATTCGCTCAAAAAGTTTTTCGGCGATTACGGTTCGACCGTTTTTCGCGACGCCTTCGAATTCAATTTTTCCGCCCAAATTTTGCGTGATTGCCGTATCGTGAGGTAATTCTCCGACCAATAAGTTCAGTTCTTTTTCGACGAATTTATTGATCTCGTCTGGTTTTAAAAACAAATGGAGTTTTCCATTTTCTTTGAAATCAAACCACGCGATTCTTTGGGTCAAATCAATTTCAAAGCGTTCGTACTCGGTTTTTTTCAGAATCAATTTCTCGGCGATAATTTTGCGCAGCTCCTCCCGAAAAGGTTCGAGCTGGCTGGCCAAAACTTTCGGCGGGATTTCGGTGTCTTCGATTTTTAAAATTTCATCTGAAAACCTGCCGGCGATTTTTCTCACTTCTGTTGCGATTTTTTCGAAGTCGGTTTTGTGCCCTGATTTTTCAGGTAAAATTGCCAGCTTTCCATTTTCGCCCAAAAAAACTTTGGCATCGGTGGGGGAATACTCTAGCTCTGGAAATTTCGCGAGAAGCAGTTTGCGCAATCTTTTTTCATTCAAGCTAGTTGGAATTTCCACAGTTCCAAAATTCACCAGTTGATTTTTTAGCACTCCGATTTTGCGTTCAATCGCGAAATTTAAATCAACTTCCGCCGGTAAAATTTCTAAAATTTCATCCTCAAGTTTGAAGCGAAGCGGCTGCTGTGAAAATTTTTGAACCAAAATTTTCAATTCTGCTGTCGCTGCTTCTGCTTCTACCAAACCAAAATCCGTGTTGGCGATTTTCACGCCGAAGGGCAGACGTTGCGAAAGTTCGTTACGTGCCAAAAAGTAGCCAGACTCCAAAATTAATAAAACTCCGAAAACAACCAAAAAGGGAAGGAAATTATTAAACTGCTTCCATTTTTTTCTCTTACGATATTTTGATAAAAGTTTTTTAAACACGAATAAAAATTGTACTCAGGATTTTAGCAAATTTCTCCACTGCCTAGGCAGGTCTGACCTCGATAAAAGGCAACGGTTTGACCAGGAGTGATCGCTCGAATTGGTTCGTCGAATTCAAATGATATCCGATTTTTTTTCAAAAATATTTTTCCACTTGCTGCAGGTGAGCGGTAGCGGATTTGTGCCAACATTTTCATCCCATTTTTCGGTGGATTACCAAACCAGCTCAACTTTTTTGCTCTCAAATTTTTCGCAAAAAGTTCTCGGTCCGGAGCGACGATGAGTTCATTTTTTTTAAAATCAAATCTGGCGACGAAGTAGGGTTCGCTCATTCCGCCGAGCTCGACACCGCGGCGCTGACCGATGGTGTAAAGCGGGAGACCTTTGTGTTTGCCGACGACTTTTCCGTCGACTGTTCGAATCTTCCCCAGTCGAAACAATTTCTTTGGCAGGTTTCTCAAAAGAAAATCGCGCGGTTCTTTTTCCGCAAAAAAACAAGTGCCCTGGCTCTCCTTTTTACCACCGATTTTTTCGAAGCCGAATTTTTGTGCCAGTTTTTTGACTTCCACTTTTCGCATTCCGCCGAGAGGGAAGAGGATGTGTTTTAATTTCTTGGATGTTAATCGCGAAAGAAAATAACTTTGGTCTTTTTCTTCATCGATGCCGCGGAGGAATTTCTCGCCGCGGATTCTGGCGTAATGACCAGTCGCGATTTTCGTGCAGCCGAGCTCTCGCATTTTTTGCAGCAGCTTGCCAAATTTAATTTCACGGTTGCACATCATGCAGGGATTGGGAGTTTTATTTTTTGCGTAAGTCGCCAGAAAATAATCGACGACCTTCTTTTTGAAATCTTTCTGAAAGTTCAAAACATAAAAAGGGATTTCCAGTTTCGCCGCGACACTTCTCGCCGCCTCGGAGGCTTCAAGACTGCAACATTTATTTGCCGGTAGCTTGTCAGAGTTCTTCGGCTGAAAATTCTCATTCCAAAATTTCAGATGCACGCCGATGATTTCGTGCCCCTGTTTTTTCAAAAGCGCTGCGACGACGGCGCTATCTACTCCTCCCGAGATGGCAACCAGAATTTTCATGAGCTGATTTTAGCTTTTTGTTCAGCTCCAAGTTTCCACGCTGCCATTTGAATTGAGAACTACTTTTTGACAGCCCGTTTTGCTTAATAAATCGAGTTCGCCGTTTTTTGGGAATTTTGCTTTGATTGTTTTCCAAACTTGGCAATCTTGCTCTGAGCTCATTCGATGAAAATGAAAAACGGTTTTTGATTCCCCAGATTTAATTTCAATCGAGCCACTTGCAAAAAGTTTTTTAAATAAATCTTGAGGCAGCTCCAATTTATTTTCAGGATGAAGAGTATTTTCTTTGATCTTGTCGTTTTCTATTTCGTCGGTCATTTTAATTTATTAAAAAATAAGATTCGATTATACTCGAATTATTTTGTTTTGTAAATCGAAATGAGTCAAAAAATCAAGCCACTCTCTCGATATCCGCGCCCAAACCTCTCAGCTTCTCTTCAAAATTTTCATAACCGCGATCGATGTATTCGATGTTCGAAACTTCGGAAACACCCCTCGCGTTTAAAGCTGCCAAGACCATGGCAGCTCCAGCGCGGAGATCGCAACTCGCGACGCTTGCTGGTTTTAATCGTCCGTCACCAAAAACAACTGCTTGATGAGGGTTGAAAACTTCGATTCGTGCTCCCATTTTTTCGAGCTCAAAAAGATAATTCATCCGTCCCTCAAAAAGTGTCTCGAAAATTCGTGACTTGCCTTTCGCTTGAGTGAGCAATACTCCGAAAGGAGCTTGGAGGTCGGTGGGGAAGCCGGGGAAGACGGCAGTTTTGATTTCGGTCGGTTGGAATTTTTCGCTCGGTAAAATTTCTAAAAAATTCGGACCAACAAAAAAATTCGCTTCGACCTCTTCGAGTTTCTGAAAAAAAGAGTCAAGCTGTTTTGGAACGACATTTTCGATGCGTACTTTCCCCCGTGTCAGCAGGGTGGCGATGGCGAAGGTGCCGACCTCGAGATAATCGGAAGTCACGGTGTGGGTCGCGCCGCTGAGATTTTTCTTTCCAGCAATTTTGACAGTGTGGGTACCAACTCCAGTTATTTTTACACCTAATTTTTTCAAAAATTCACAAAGGTCTTGGACATGTGGCTCATAGGCGGCCATGCGCACTTTCGTTTCTCCGGGAGTCAATGCGGCGCACATCAGGGCGTTCTCTGTGGCAGTCACGCTTAGCTCGGGTAGATTGAAGGCCTTGGCTTTGATTCCTTTCGTGACAAATTTCAGAATATTGGCAGTAGATTTATCTTTGGCTCCGAGCTTCTCGAGCGCGTAAGCGTGAGCATGGACACTGCGCTTGCCGATGACACAGCCTCCAGGGAAGGCGATTTCAGCTTTATTCGCTCTCGCGAGCAGAGGACCGAGTAATAAAATTGACGCCCGCATTTTTTCAGCGAGTTCGGGTTCGATGCGAGTGGATTTGATTTTCACTGTCTGGATTTTCACAACGTTTTTTTCGAAAGAATATTTAGCTCCGATTTTCTCTAGAATTTCGAGCATAAGTCGAACATCCGCGACATCGGGGATATTGCGCAAAATACACTCCTTCGAAGTTAAAAGGGTCGCTGCCAGTAAAGGAAGCGCAGCATTTTTCGAACCAGAAACTTTCACGACGCCAGAAAGCGGTTTTCCACCGCGAATTATGAATTTACTCACTGTCGGATTTTAGCAAAAAGTTGATTGATTTCCTCGCCGTTTTTTGCTAGAATTACAAAAATCAATCCTAAAAATTAATCCAAACAAAATGAGCAATCTTTCCAAAATTGCCCTTATCAAAGAGATGCTTGACTCTGCCGAGTCGAGTCTTCGGAGTGCAAAGCAGCTGCTTGCCGAATTTACTGGTAGCGGCGACTCTGGCAACATTCGCTCGAATTTGGGTCGGAGCGCGAGTAAATTGAATTCGACTGTCGACGAAGCGGGCAAAATTATTGAAGGTGTTTTTGACGGCAAATCAATGATTGGACCAGATCAGCGCGAATATCCAATCCCAGCGAATTATGCTTCCAAATCAAAACTGATTCCTGGTGATGTCATGAAATTGACCGTCGCAGGAGACGGAGGCTTTACCTACAAGCAAATTGGGCCGGTTGAACGCAAGCGAGTCGTCGGACCTTTGACCTCCGAAGACGGCCAATACAAAGTCATTGCTGCTGGTAAGGCCTATAAAGTTCTGCTGGCTTCGGTTACTTTTTACCGTGCCGAGCCGGGTGACGAGGTTGTTTTACTCGTCCCAGCAGTTGGTGATTCTGAATGGGGCGCGATTGACAATGTAATTCCTCGAATTCAAGCCGAGGTCGAAGCGGAAGAAAAAATCATTTCTGAATCGAAAAAAGCGGCGAATTCTTTCGACCCGGACGAGGATGAGGGCGAATCTTTCACGATTTCGGATGAACCTGAAAAGCCGAAAAAGAGGGCTGCCAAAAATAAAAAGGAGGATTAATTTTGCAGCTCGCGGATAAGATTAACAAGCTCTCCGATGTGGCTAAAAATATAATCGGCACGGTTTTTTTTGAATTCTGCTCGGTCGCAGACTCCAGTCAAGACGCCAAAGAATGTGGCTCCTGCTGCTTTGGCTGATTTCAAATCAAGCAAAGAATCGCCGACAAAAAGAATTTCTTGTGGTTTGATTCCCAGCTTCCGGCAGCCAAACAGAATTGGTTCGGGGTCGGGTTTTGGTTTCGTGATTAAATCGCGTCCGACGACGATTTCAAAAAAATCCCAAATTCCAAGTTCCCGCGCTAGCTTTTCGACGACCGCGACTCGTTTGGTAGAGACGATTCCGATTCGTAAATTGTGTGATTTTAGAAATTCAAGAGTTGAGACGGTTTCCGTGACAAGCTCAATTTCGTCCGCATTATTGCGTTCGAACTCGATTTCGCGAAACCTTTTTTCCAAAAAATCGGCGTCGCTGATTGGAGCAATTTTCCTGAAAATTTCGGGTAATGGTTCGCCGATTAATTTCCGAATTTTCGCTGGGTCGACTTTCGGTAAATTTCGCTCTGCCAAAAGTTCGCCAAAAATTTCGACGAGCATGTCAATCGAATAAACCAAGGTTCCGTCGAAATCGAATAGGATTGCTTTCAGTTTCATAAGCCCCCTTTTAAGTTTTTGCGGCAGAATTTGCAAACTTGTTTTTTCTGAAAAATCTTCTAGAATCTTTTTTCTAATTAGGAAATAATTATATAAAAAAGCAAGGGAAAAGGTTGGAAAAATCGGAATAAGGGCGTCTAAAATTCTAAACGGAGAGATGCGTATCCAAAATGTTGTGTTTCACACGTCTCTAATCTACAAGTTATGCTTCGAACAAGATTAAACCTCGCGGCTCGGAGAGAAAGGATTAGCAAACTGAAGCGACAACAGCCGGGTTATCCCCGGCGGAAGCTCGCCATGCAGTCGCTTTTACTCGCGGTGGCGGTTTTATTGGTCCCCATTTTTCTTCCGAGTGGAGCTTCAGCAGAATTAGCCGATGAGGAGTTTAGCGGCGAACTTTTGGCGATTGACTCTCCGACCTTTACTTTGGATTCTCTCGCAGTGACGGAAGACGGCTTTCTCATTAAAAATGCTGGGCAAGGGGGTGTGACCGATAATTCCAATCTTTGTGACATCATTACTTACACCGTTGAAGAAGGGGATGTTTTATCTTCGATTGCTCGCCGATTCGGGGTTTCGATGGACACGATTGTTTGGGAGAACAACATCACGAATCCCCACCAATTAAAACCTGGGACGAAACTGGCGGTTTTGCCAGTGTCGGGGATTACACACGAGGTGAAAGAAGGAGATTCTATCGCGGCGGTTGCCAAAAAATATGGGGTTGAATCAGAAAAATTATGCAAACAAAATCAGATTACCGAAGATGCAAAACTGCTTGCTGGGACGAAAATTATTATTCCAGGAGCCAAAAAGACAGTTTACGCTGGTAGTGGGACCTATCTCGCTTCGCAATCTCCCGGGACTTACGCGAGTTACAGACCGCCAGTTACGATTGATGGGTCGATTATTCTCGCCAATGGTGCCAAAGGTAAAGACGGCAAATGGATGATTAAACCAACAATTGGGAGTTACACCACTTATTTCGGGGGGCGACCGGGTCATTGGGCGGTCGATATTGCAGATCGCAGCAAGCCGCCAGTTAATGCTGCAGCTGACGGGACAGTGGTGAAGTCACAGTGTGGCTGGAATGGTGGTTATGGTTGTGTGGTTGTGCTTGATCATGGCGATGGTTTCCAGACACTTTACGCGCACCTTTCCGAATTGGCTGTGGCGGTAGGAGATTCAGTCAAACAGGGTGGTCAGATTGGCACGATGGGGAATACGGGTCGCGTGTACGGGGCGACTGGGATTCATCTCCATTTTGAGGTGATCGACAATGGCGTGAAGAAGAATCCGTTGGCGTACTACTAAATTATCATTAAATATTTAGAGCGCGACAACGAGGTTAAGATTTTTGCTGTCTAAATTAATTCTTCCTCAACAATTCTCGCATCTCTGGCGTGATGGCTTTTGTCAAAATTAAAACAACTCCGTAAATCAAACCACCGACTGGCATTAAAAGTAGTAAAGATTTGTTGCCTCCAAAGAGATTGAAAAAATATGGTTGCAGCCACCAAACAGAAATTCCCATTAAGCCTGCCGCAAAGAGAGCTTTGCTGGCAGTTTTTAACCGGAAATTTATTGCAACCATTTTCCTCAAAAAATAAAAACTGAGGCTGCAAACGAAAACTTGACTGAGGACGGAAGTTATTGCGGCGCCGCGAAAACCCCAAAATGGGATTACGGCGATGTTGCTAAAAAAATTAAACACAACAGCTATAGCGTTCACCAACATCAGTTTGGTTTGTCGATTACCAGCGAGGAGGGTGAAGCCCATGAAATTTCCAAAGTAAGCGAGCAGCATCGCGACCAAAAGAATTTGTAGGGCGACGTCGGAGCCGTAAAAATTTCCCGATGAAAGAAACTCTGGCGAACTAACCAGAGCAATGATTGGGTAGGCGAGGGTGATTCCGCCGACTGCGATAGGCAACCCAATTAAAGCTAAAAAATCGAAAGCGTATTGAAGTAGTTTTTTTAATTTTTCTTGATTGTCGCGGAAAAGTCGAGTGATGGCGGGGAGGGCAGAATTTAAAAAGAAAATTGAGATGACAGCGAGGTTCTCCATGATTCGTGCTGCGACACCGTAAATACCAACTTCTTCCTGCGTTCTCATCAAAGAAAGCAAAATGACATCAATCCTGACGTAAATCGTCGCCAACAAAACGGCGGCACCGTAAGGTAGGGTTTTCACTAAAATTTCTCGCCAAAATTTGAAGTCAAATTTCAAAGAAATTAAACCTGATTGCCGTGTCGCGAGGAAGACAATTAAAACTTGAAAAATTCCGCCGACGACTCCGGCGAGTAAGAGATGAAAAAAGCCAACTTCAGGACTCTCGGGAAAGTATTTAAAAATCGTCGCTAGCATCCAGCCAAGAGCGACGAATTTCGAAGTAATCAGACCAACGACACTCCACTGCATTCGCAAATCTATTTGCAGAATTGACGATAAAGTTCCGAAAATTATAGTCAAAAAGGTCGTCGCGCTAGCAATCGCGATGCCAAGCGGAATCGGCGTGCCGGAATATTTCGGAATCAAAAAGGCGGCTCCGATGGCGGCGAGCATTGCTCCGGTAGCTAGACAAATTCGCAGGGCAAAAATGTTGCCAAAAATTTTCTGCCTTTGATCAGGATGGGCTGACATTTCTTTGACTGCGATTTGAAAAATTCCGAAGTCGGCGACAATCGCGAAAAAAGCGAGGAATTCGTAAACTGTGGTGTAAGCGCCATAGCCTCCTGCACCGAGGTAGACTGTGATGAATTTTAAAACGATAATCGAAACGGCGGCGGTCGTTAGTCGGCCGAGGGCTTGAATTGCGGTGTTGCCGAGGACTTTTTGAGCGGTGTTCATGAGGGTTACTAGTTTTTAGTCTCTAGTTGTTAGAATCTCCGAGATATCTCGGGGTTAACTTCGAATCTAAATATTCTTGTAAAATGATTCGCGCAGATTCCGAGTCGACCAAAGTTTTTTGTTGGCGGGAATTTTCGCCGGCAGCATGCAAATTGGTTTCCGCGATTTTTGAGGTAAATCTTTCATCGACTAATTCTATCGCGACGGCGACTTTTGCTTCGAGTTTTTTCACAAAATCACGAGTTGAATTCGTTTGTCTCGTTTCACCAGAAAAACCAAGTGGCAGCCCGACTAAGATTTTTTCGATTTTATCTTGTTCCACCAACTCCGCCAAATTATCTAAAAGGTCAGAGTTGTTTACCAAAAAATTACGTGCTGCTGCGACTCCGATTTCTGAATCGCCGAAGGCAACGCCAACTCTTCGCCCGCCGAAATCGAGGGCGAGAATTTTCATTTAGAGCGCGTCGCTAAAAAACCATTTTACAAAACTCCAGATGCCGAGGTCGGCGGTTGCTTTGCGGCCTTCTCGCAGATACCAACTTGGCAAATTCGTCAGCCGATCGCGCTTCAAGGCGATCTGTCCCAGATTAAAGCCTTTTACTTTTCGATCGACGGCGTAAGAATAGGTAGGAGTGTAGAGCATCACTGCGGGGACTTCCTCGCTCAAGACCTCGCGCAAATTCGCCAATCTTTTTCGTCGTTCCGCAGAATCAAAGCTCGAGCGAATTTGTTCGAGCCAAGCATTGACCGAAGATGATTTCAGATTCGACAAATTGCTGCCGCCTTCGCGTGCTTCGCTCGAATGCCAAAAGGAATAGGCATCGAGGTTGTAGCCGAGATTTTGCCCAAACAGGACGATGTCGTAGTCACGTTTTGTGAGTCGGGTGAGGAATTCCGTCTCAGGGAGTCGCTCGATTGTGAGCTTCACGCCGCGCTCTCGCCACTGCGCAGCGATTTCCTCGGCGACTGGCAAAAATTCCTCTCGTGCTTCGGGGATCAAAAGCTTCAAGGCGAGTGGCTCTTCGTCTTTGTAGCGCAATCGTAGAGAGCTTGTTTGGACTGTAGTTTTTGGCTCAACTTTCGCTATCGGATTGGTCGCGATTGGAGTTGTGACGTTTGGAGGCTTCTGCGCCGCTGACCATTCTATCCGTGCTGCCTCGTCTTTCGAATAAAAGATTTTTACTTGGTCAATTTCACCGTCTTGATTTTTCACCACAAAAATATTTTCACCCTCCTTCAAAGTCCCCAAACTTAAAGCGGCTTTATAGCTCCAATTTGAGTCGCCTGTCGCGAATTTCGAAAGCTGATAACCATTTACCACAATTTTTGTCGAACCCTCTGGAGCTGTTCCTTCGAGGAAAAAATCAGACTCTGCTGTTGTGAAAAAATCTTCTTTCGTCGGCAGGGTGATGAAGTTTGCTGTCGGGGTTTCGGTTTCTACAATTTCGGGAGCAACTTCCTCCAAAACCTCTACTAATTCAGTTTCGCGATACTGCCAGCCAGCGTCGAAAAGTGCACCGTCGGCTCGTGCTGCGTCAAACTCGTATTTCCAGTCAGCGGACGCAATTTCAAGCAGCGGTGTGTCAATGATTTTTACCAGTCCGCCACGCGCTTCCGCAATATTTTTTTTATTCGTCGCGAGCTGGAGGCCGAGGCGGAGTTTTTTGTCTTTCAGGATTGCACGATCAGTGTTGAAGAAAAGTCCGACATATTGCGGTAGGGTGAAATCGTGGAGGACGAGTCGAGCATCTTTTCCAAACGATTTTATATTTTGTTCGCCCAAATCCTTGGTGGCGATGATTCCTTCCAAATTTTTTACCAAATCGTCTTCATCTTTGAAAATTCTAAAAATAATTGAATCAATAAAAGGACGACCGCGGTAAAAGTCAGGGAAGGCAGAAAGACGGACTGCGTTGCCGCTGACTGAGTCGACCAGGTAGGGTCCGCAACCGACAGGGTTCAAATTAAACTCGCTTGTGAGTAATTCGGCGGCGGGAATATCTCCCAATAAATGTTTCGGTAACACACCGATTGAGGTGTTGTAAATAAAAAAAGCGTATTTTTTTTGTAAAGTCATCGTCACTGTCCGTTCGTCTATTTTTGTAATCAAAACATCGAAGAAATCAGAGGAGATGGTGGGATTTGGAAAATTCTCATTCTGTAAGACATCGCGAAAGGTGAAGACGACATCATCTGCAGTGACCGGCACTCCGTCGTGCCATTTGACACCCTCTTTGATTCTGAAAGTGTAAGTTCTTTGGTCGGCCGAAAGCTCGTGATCGGCGATGCCGTCAACGATAGAGTTGCTTACCGGATCGAATCTGGTCAGACCACAAAAAATTAAACTCGTAAGGTCGCGGTCGAGATTCGTCTGCGCTAAAACAGGATTCAAGAAATTAAATTCCCCAACTACTCCTTCGACAAAAGTCCCGCCATTCGTCGGTGTTGGCTCAGAATTTTCTAGCCAAAATTTATTGCTGATTTGAAATCCGGAAATCAGAATCACCAAACTTAAAATCCCAAGGAGGATTTTTTCAGTCAAATTACACGAATTAAAAAGTTTCAAGAGTCCCAATTTTTTGATTTTTAAACGAAAATGTAGGCGATTGCGCTTCCAAAAAACAGAATTGCGAATAGAATGGTTGCATTCGCGAGTAATTTATCGACTCCCCGTTTGCTCGAATAAGAGTTGCCGCCGCCACCAAAAGTGGCAGACAGTCCAGCGGATTTGGCTTGCAATAAAATCGAAAGCGCTAAGAGGAGAGAGGAACCGATTTGAGTGTAAAAAACGATGTTTTGCATTTTAAAAGGAGTAAGAATTAAAAAATAAGGATTGATATTCTACCTGCGAACCAGCCAGTGAGTGAGGATATTGAAAATTCCAAGGATAACTGCGGCGTAAATGTAGGTCAGCCAGACATTTGAGCCAAAAACGAAAATTTTGACTGTTTCCAAATCTAGTGTGTTTACCAGCCAAACCAGCAAACCAAAGACAATTCCATTCACCACAAACATAAAAAGTCCAGCGGTCAGGAAGGTGATTGGCATCGAGATAAGCTTCAAAATGGGTTTCACGAAAGTGTTCAAAAGCCCAAGCACGATTCCGGCTAGGACGAAGATCAAAATATTGGTCTCTGGTTTCGCGGGGCAGCTGGTGACTGTCGTGCTTACGAGACAGAGATTCCCGAGGAAATAGTCGACGAGGTAAAGCGCGACCGAATTTGCGATGACGGCAAGGATTATTCTTCGAATCATTTTTTAGTCATTGGTTACTAGTTGGTAGTCAGTAGTTTATTGAAAATTGTAGTTTTACGCCAATATGCACTCACAAAACATTGAAGATGAAACTTGGAACAATTTTAAATCTTTTTGACTCCGATTTTGATCTTCTCCAAATTTCCCTCCGCGGCGGGGGAGTCAATTTTTTTCGCAATTTTTTCCGCCAAAACTTCCGTCGAAATATATTCCGCGAATTGCGCCAAAATGTCGTCGGCGTTTTCGAGTTGCAATTCAATCTGGTCGGAGACATCGAAGTCCGCCGTTTTTCGCAAATCTTGAATCGCGCGGACGAGATCGCGCGCTTGGCCCTCGAGTTCGAGTTCGGGGGTGATTTTTGTGTCGAGCGCGACGACGATGCCATCCTCTGATTCGACAGTTGCGCCAGATTTACCGCGCCAGCCGATGGAAATCTCATCGCCAGACAGAATTTCATCCAAAATCTTCACACCGCCATCAACAACTTTGAATTCTCCCGCTTTCGCCGCCGCGATGATTTTTTGAATTTTCGCGCCCAATCTTTTGCCAGCAGTGCGTGCGTTCACAACGACTGATTTTTCTGCAATTTCATCTGGGTTCTCGGTGAGTTCGATTTTTTTCAAATTTAATTCTTCTCGAATCGTTTCGATTTCCAAATTAACTTTGCTTGGCAACGCGACCGTCGCTTTTTCGAGGGGTTGGCGAACTTTGATTTTTTCGTTGGCTCGGATTTTTAGACCGAGTGAAATAATTTTCTGAGTCATCTCCACTTCTGCCGATAAACTTTCGTCAATTCGCGAATCATCGACTTCCGGCCAGTCTTCGAGATGGACTGATTCACCGTCGCCCAAATCGCGCCAAATTTTTTCTGCCAAGAACGGCGTAATTGGGGCAAGCAATTTCGCGACTGTTTTGAGGACTTCGAAAAGAGTGACGTAGGCTTCGTTTTTGTCTTCATCATTTTCTGACTTCCAGAATCTTCTTCTGCTGCGGCGAATGTACCAATTCGTCAGACCGTCGAGAAATTTCGCGAGTGGGGAGACCGCTTTTTGGATTTCGTATTTCTCCAAATTTTCGGTCATCTCCCGAACCAAAATATTCAACTCTGAAAGAATCCATTTGTCTAAAGGATTTTGCGTTTTGAGCTCTGCGTTCTGAGTTGGTTCCCAGCCGTCGGCGTTGGCGTAGGTCGTGAAAAAATAAAAGGTGTTCCAAAGTGGGAGGAGGACGCTTCGCAAAGTTTCCTCGACGCCTTTTTCGCTGAATCTCAAATCTTCGGCATGGGTGACGGATGAATTCATCAGATAGAGTCGCATTGCGTCGGCGCCGAATTCATCAAAAATTTTCGCTGGTGGTGGGAAATTTTGTTTCGACTTTGACATTTTTTCGCCGTCCTCTGCCAAAATTAATCCCGAACAAACGCAGTTCGAAAACGCGGGTGAATTTTTCAGCGCGGTTGCCAAAACGTGCAAAGTGTAAAACCAACCGCGGGTTTGATCTTGTGCCTCGGCGATGAAGTCGGCTGGGATTTTTGCGTCGGCTTTTTCTCCAAATTGAGCGAAGGGCATCGAGCCGGACTCGAACCAACAGTCGAGGACTTCGGGGATCCTTTTCATCGTCGCGCCGCAATCGCATTTCCAAGAAATTTCATCGGCGAAATGTTTGTGGAGGTCGTTCACTTTTTCGCCACTCAATTTCTCCAGCTCGTCTTTCGAAGAAACACATTTCAGTTCGCCGCATTTTTCGCATTTCCAAATCGGTAGTGGTGCGCCCCAAAATCTATTCCGACTGATTGCCCAGTCGCGCGCGCCTTGCAGCCATTTTCCGAATCTGCCATTTTTGATGTGCTCGGGGATCCAATTTATTTTTTCGTTTCCGGCGAGCAAATCCGATTTCAATTTCTCGACCGCGACGAACCAGCTCGAGGTCGCATAATTCAAAAGTGGAGATTCGCAGCGCCAGCAAAAAGGATAAGAATGTTTGTAATTTTGGGTCGCGAAAATCTGGTTGCCGAGAAATTCCACAATCTTGCGGTCAGTTTTAGTCGGGTCGTCTTTCGGTTTCACCTCCATTCCGGCGAAATCTTTCACCTCGTCCGAAAATTTTCCGTCGAGCGAAACATTTTTGATTACCGGCAAATTCTCTTTTTTCGCTAAATCATAATCGTCCTCGCCGAATGCCGGCGCGATGTGGACGATGCCGGTGCCATCTTCTGTCGTGACGAAATCCGCCGCGACGACGCGAAACGCGCCTTCATTTTTTTTGTCGGCAAAATAATTAAAAAGAGGTTTGTATCCATTTTTATATTTTTCAATCAATTCGGTTCCCGAAAAAGTTTCGTATTTTTGATCGTAATAATCGAACTCGAATTTTCCGTGTGATGCGAAATCTTTTTCAAAGAACTTGTGAGAGGCGATGAATGTCTGTTCTCTTGTTTCAGTTGTGAGGTTTGGCAGGTTTCCTCCAGACTGTTCTTGAGTTTTGCTTATCCATACTCCGTCAGATCGCTTGAACTCGGTATGCCTTAGAGCTAAATACTCGATTTTCGGATTCACCGCGAGCGCGACATTTCCGGGGAGTGTCCACGGAGTCGTCGTCCAAGCTAGCAAAAAATTTCCTGGCTCATCTTCGAGCTCAAATTTCGCTGTCGCGGAGAGGTCAGTGACGTCGCGATAATTCATCCCGACTTCAGAAAGCGAGAGTGGCGTCGCGCAGTGGGGGCAGACATGCATCGGCTTCAGCCCTTCGTAAATCAAATCCTTTTTCCAAAGTTCGCCGAAGACCCACCAGACGGAATCCATATATTGGAGATCCATGGTTTTGTAGGCATTTTCTACATCAATCCACCGCCCCATTCTTTTGACGGTTTTCCCCCATTCTTCTGCATATTTCAAAACGCTCTCACGGCACTGCTCGTTAAATTTATCGACTCCGTATTTCTCGATGTCTTGCTTACTCTTCAGTCCCAAATCTTTCTCAATCAAATTCTCGACAGGTAGACCGTGGCAGTCCCAACCCCAGACGCGTGGAACGCGGTAGCCTTGCATTGTTTTATATCGCGGAATGAGGTCTTTGATCACACCTTGCAAAATGTGACCGTAATGAGGGAGTCCGGTGGCGAAAGGTGGACCATCGAAAAACTTAAACTCCTTAGTCGCTGGATTTTTCGCCAAACTCTTTTCAAAAACCTTTTCTTTCTCCCAAAACTTTAAAATTTCCTCCTCCATCTTGGGGAAACTTTGCTTCGGATCTATTTTTGGGAAAGCCATAAACGCAAGAGATTTTAGCGCAAAAAAAGAGTTTGAGAATTTTTAAAGTTTAAGTAAAATCTCGTCTAAATTTTTAATTAAATAAATTATGAATAAAGCTTCGCAGCCAAGCGACTCAGGACAAAAAACCGAAATTATAGAGGTTAGAGATCCAGATTTTGTTTCCAAAGTTAAAAAAATAATTAAAGCCGACAGGGGTATAGTTGAAGTCACTCTTTCCAGTACGGAAAAGCAACCAGGAAAATTATCATGTTCTAGTAGTTTATTGTTTCTGGACCAAGAGATAGGAGACTCGTCAGGGATACCGCTTGTTTATGAAGGCAGTCCTAATTTTGAATCAATCAGACCATTAGGCGGAAAAGAGAAATCGAAGATAGAAAAATGGCTTAAATCGGTTTAAATTTAACTAGCCAAGATTTACAGGATCCACATCCACCCTCACTCCCTCCAATGAAGGGATTTTAGCTAAAAGTTTGCGCGGGTCGCCACCTTTCCAAATTACGTGAAAATGAAATTTGTTGTGCAGTCGTGCGATTAAAGCTGGTGCAATCCAGATTTTCTTTTCACCGATTTTCCGCAACTCTGCCGCGAAATTTTCCGCTGCTCGTCGTGCAACATTTTCTGATTCGTCTACGAAAATAAATTTCACGACTTTCGAAAAAGGCGGCCAGTATGAATTTTTTCGCTCCAAAATTTCCTCCGCAAAAAATTTCTGGTAATCGTGTTTTTGTGCTGCGACGAGGGCGGGGTGGTCGGGAGAATAAGTTTGGATTACGACCTCGCCGATTTTGCCGCCACGACCGGCACGACCAGCGACTTGGGTCAGCAACGAAAAAGTTTTTTCCGCCGCGCGAAAGTCGGGGAGGTGGAGGCCGATGTCGGCGAGCAGGACGCCGACGAGCGAAACATTCGGCAGGTCGAGACCCTTCGCGACGATTTGTGTGCCGATTAAGATGTCGGCTGCGCCGCTGCGAAACTCCCCGTAAATTTTCTGATGGGCACCGCGCAAACTCGTCGTGTCACGGTCAGCTCGCAAAATTCTCGCCTCCGGAAAAAGTCGCGGCAGTTCAGTCTCGATTTTTTGTGTGCCAGTTCCGAGGAAACGAATCGCGACTGATTTACAACTTGGACATTTCGCCGGCGGCAATTTCCACGCACCGCAGCCGTGGCAGAGGCAGCGATTTATTTTCGAGTGAAAAGTGAGTGGGAGGCTGCAGTTTTCACAATTCAACACAAAACCGCATTCACGGCAGACGACAGATGAGGCGAAGCCGCGCTTATTCAGCAGCAAAATAATTTGTTCTTTCTTCTCCAATTTTTCGCGAATCTTTTTTTTGAGAATTTGCGAAAAGGGCGAAAAGTTTTCGCGCTTCAATTCGTTCCGTAAGTCGACGATGCGCACCACTGGTAATTTTGCTTCGCCAATTCGGTCGGGAAGCTCGAGTAGTGCGATTCTTTTTTCTTTCGCAAAGAAATAACTTTCCAAACTTGGTGTCGCTGAACCGAGAATCAATTTCGCCCCTGAAATTTCCGCCAATTTCATCGCGACGCCGCGGGCGTGGTAGCGGGGAGTTTGGTCGTTTTTGTAATTCCACTCGTGCTCCTCGTCGAGGATTATTACTCCCAAATTTCTTACCGGCGCGAAAAGTGCCGAGCGACTGCCGATTACGAGCCGTACCTCACCGGCATAAATTCGTTCCCAAGAATTCAATTTTTCGCCCTCTGATAAATTCGAATGCAGGACGGCGATTTCATTTTTTGGGATTGTCGCGGCGAAATAACCGACGAGCTGGGGAGTGAGCGCGATTTCTGGGACGAGGAGGATCGCCGACTTACCTTTTTTCAGAATCTCCAAGATTACCCGCAAATAAATTTCGGTTTTCCCGCTGCCCGTGATTCCGTGAAGCAAAATCGGTTTTTTCGTTTTTAGAATTTTCCCGAGAACTTTCTCTTGCGTGGCGGTCAATTTTTTCACCGGTTGCTCGCTTGCCAAAATTTCGGTCGTTTTCGATTTTCGTTTCGAAGGTTCATCTGACCAAATCCGATTCGGCAAAAAAAGTTTCAAAACTTTGCCAAAGTGGGCGGCATAATATTCGCGAATAAATTTTGCTAGCTCGACTTGTTCCGCTGTCAAAATTTCTGATCGAACGTTTTTATCAATTTTCCTTGTTGCGAAGTCCGGTTTGGTTTTTGAAATCGCGACGACGACTCCGTTCAAAACTTTCGCGCGGAGCGGAGCGGTGACGAGATCGCCGACTGCTAAATTCTCCATCTCGCTTGCGAAGGTGAAAGAGGTCGGGGATTGCGGAAAAACAATTTCAGCGAAAATCACTGATTGATTCTAAAACATTTTCGTGACCTTTGAATTCGCGCTAAAATCGAGGTCTGATGCAAAAGAATTTTCGTGAACTTCTCGGGATTCCTATTCGTGAAAAATTAAGCAAAGGCTTGATTGGGAAAGTTTGTGATTTTGTCGTCAATCCAGCTAACGGAGAAGTGCTGGCTTTTTTTACTCGCAAAGATAAAAAACTTTTATTGCCGACAGTTGATATTGCTCAAGTTTCTGCCGACACGGTTTGGGTCGAAGATCCCGAGGCGCTCGCGACACCTGATGAGATTGTACGCATTGCGGAGATTATCAAACTCAACGTTCCGATTTTCACCAACAAAGTTTTTACTGTTTCCCGCAATTATCTCGGCGAGGTCATCGATTTTCGTCTTGAGATGAATGGCTGGATTCTCACTAAGATTGAAGTTGCTAAAAAAATTCTCGGGATTCCCACTCAAGTTAAACTCATTAATGCCTCTCAAATCGTTCGAATCAAGTCAAATGAAATTACTGTCCGCGATGCGGTAATCAGGGTCGCCTCCAAAAAAATTCAGGAGACAAAAGAAATTGCTCCGAACCTAACTCCAGCAGCTTTGAAAGTTGATGAATAATTTAATATTTAAAATTTAATATTGAAAATTGAAAAGGATGTTTCGCTTGCTCAATTCAGCACACTACGGGTTGGTGGTGCGGCAGATTTTTTTGCGCGAGTCAGAAACATCGATGAGCTCAAAGATGTTTTGAAATTTGTTGAAGAAAAAAAGTTACATTTTTTCATCTTCGGCGGTGGGAGTAATCTACTTTTTTCGGATGCAGGTTTCCGAGGTGTCGTAATTAAAAATGAAATTCAAAACGTTGATTTTACAAAAAATATTGTACGAGTCGGTAGTGGCGCGTTGCTCGCAGCGTTAGTGATGGAGAGTGCGCGGAGAAGTTTGGCAGGCCTGGAGTCTTTCGCGGGAATCCCAGGGACGGTGGGGGGGGCGGTAGTGGGGAATGCGAATGCAATCGGTGAAAAAGTTTCGCGGGTAAAACTTTTGAGTATGGACGGTGAGGAGATTACGGTTGTTTGTGGAGATTTAGAATTTAGCTATCGTGATTCAAACCTGCGAGGAAAGATTTTGGTAGAGGCTGAGTTTGAGCTAGAAAAAACACATCAAGATTTGACGGAGCAAGTGGCGCATTTGGCTAGAGAAAAAGCTACGAAGCATCCCTTCGATGGTACCGCAGGTAGTTGGTTTAAAAACACAGCAGACAATAAGGCTTGGGAACTAATCGAAAAAGCGGGTTGTCGCGGTTTAAAAGTCGGTGGTGCACAGGTGTCCGAAAAACATGCCAATTTTTTTCAAAATTCTGGTGAGGCGACGGCTGCCGACTTCCTAACACTCGAAAAAATAGTTGTCGAAAAAGTCCAAGAAAATTTCGGAGTGAGACTAGAGCAGGAAGTGGTGGTGGTTTGCGAACGTTGATTTTCCCATTTTGTTAGATTCATATTGGGTTCGCTACTTTTTTGGTGCCAAAAAAGTAGCACAAAAAACCGCTCGCCTGTCGCCGTCACTCGCGCACTGTTTTCGCTCACTTACTAAAAAATCCAATGTTTGTTTCACTCACTGGATTTTTTCACGTTCGTTCGCGAACAGTGCGATCGATCTCCGGCGAAGGGCGAGGGAACTTTATTTATCGGAATTTTTTGACTGCCTGCAATATTAATTTTGATTTTCGCAGTAAGTCAGTTTTTTTATTCTTCGTCTCGAAATCGAAAAAGACCTCGACATCAGCTGCCGCTCGGTAAAATTTTTCGCGATCTGCCCAGATTTTCGCGAGCTCGTCGGTCGGACTGGCACCAGTCAAGCTTGGTCGATTTGTATTCTTCGCGACCCGGCGGGCGAGGTGTGGGAGAGGAGCGTGGATGAATATTACGATGCCATTTTTTTTCAAATTTTCAATATTCCTTGGTCGTAAGACTACGCCGCCACCGGTCGAAATCACACAATTTTTAGTCGCCGCAAATTTTTTCGTTTCCGTCGCCTCCAAGCTTCGGAAATATTCCCAATCTTTTTTCGCGACAATTTCCGCAATTTTTGCATTTTCATTTTTTTCAATTTCCGTGTCGATGTCGACAAATTGGAATTTCAAAAATTCCGCCAAGGTTTTGCCAATGGCGGTTTTGCCAGTGCCACGCATGCCGATGAGGACGAGATTTCGCTCAATATTTTTCACGCAAATAATTTAAAAATTCCGAAAACGGCGACACCGAACCATGCGACTTCCAAAAAAAGTGGAGGATAGGCCTTTTTTACGAAAGCGTTCCAGCCGACGAGTCCCGCGCCGACAGCGTTTGCGGCGAGGTAAAACAAATTTTTACTCGACCAAACTTCGGTGACATTCGTGGCGAAGGCTCCCAAAATTAAAATCACGCCAATCCAGCCCGCAATTTCAACCGCTTTTTTCATTTCAAAATTTTTACTCCGAGACTCTCCCAGATTTCCCAAAAATTCGGGAAGCTTTTGGCGACGCACTCTGGGTTACGGATTTTGATTCCCTTGATTCGTAGTCCTGCCAGGAAAAAGCTCATGGCGATACGGTGGTCGTTGTAGGTTTCTATTTCTGTCGGTCGACCATTCTGTGCCAAGTCTCGGTCACCGTGAATTATCAAATTGTCGCCTTCTTCCTCGGAGAGTCCCGGTTTGATTTTGTTTAATTCTGTTGCGATGGCGACGATGCGATCACACTCTTTGACTCGCAAATTTCGAATTCCGACGAAGCGCGTCTCTCCTCTAGCGAAGGCGGCGAGGACGGCGAGGGTTGGGACGGCGTCAGGGAAGCGTTCGCCATTGATTCGACCGAAGGGTTCTGGAAATTTTGCCATAATTTCATGTGCTGCGGCATCCGGCTGGATCCAATTTCGCGGAGCATTCGCCAGTTCGATCTCTTGCCCCAATAATTTTTCCGCTGCCCAAAAATAGGTCGCACTACTGGCGTCTGGTTCGACCTCAAAGATTGTCGGCGAATATTTTTTCACTGGAATTCGGTAGCCCTCGTCGATTGAAAACGGAAAGACACCGAAAGCATTCATCACCGCTGTTGTGATTCGGACATAACCGCGCGATGTTAGCTTCCCTTCGATTTTCAGCTCGACCTCTTTTTCCGCGAGTGGCAAAATCATCAAAAGCGCTGAAACAAATTGACTCGAAATTTCGCCGCAAATTTTGATTTTTGGTCCGGTCAATTTCCCGGTCGAAACTATTCGCAGCGGAGGACAACCGTCGTTCGATTCAATACCGACGCCGAGCTGTTTGAGCGCGTTTAGCAAGTCATTAATCGGACGATTTTGCATTCGCTGGTCGCCGGTGATTACTGTCTCGCCGATTACTAGGCTGGCCGCGGACGTCAAAAAGCGGACGGCTGTGCCGGCATTTCCTAAAAAAATCGCTTCCTTAGATTCCTCGAATTTTCCCTCGGTACCCCAAACTGTAAAAATATTTTTCTCAGGCTGGTCGATTTTTACTCCGAATTTTCGTAGTCCGTCTGCCATGAATTTCGAGTCGTCTGATTCTAGCGCTCCGCGAATTTCCGATTTGCCTTTCGCAAGACTAGCGACCAGAAGAGCGCGATTTGTAATAGATTTCGAGCCAGGCAAAATTACTTTTTCAGCGAGCACGGTGGTCGGGGGAATGATTTCAATCACGTCGAAATTTTAGCAAAAACTTGAAAAGAAAGCGTTTTTCTGCTAAAATGAGAAGAAAACAAGATGCTAAAACTGAAACAAAAAATCTTCGCGGGCATTCTGGCGAGTTTTGCGATGCTTATTTTTGCGTCGAATTCTCTTGCGGCGGGGACGACTTTGATTCCCTCGACTGTTCCCAAAGAAGAGATCGATGCGGCGAAAGAGATTGGTGATCAGGCGGAGGTTGACAGACTTGAGTCCCAAAATTCCTTGGCACAAAAATTTCAAAAAGGAGAGTTCGAGCTTTATGATTTGGGTACTTACACTCAGTACCTTATTGAATTTTTGATTTACCTAGCTGGCGGGATTGCGGTTTTATTCATCGTAATTGGTGGCTACAAGTATATGGTCGGTTCGATTTCAGACGATAAGGAGGCTGGGAAGAAAACGATTGCTTATGCGCTCGCTGGTTTCGCGATTGCGGTGTTGGCGTGGACAGTCGTGAATTTCTTGCAGGTTTGGCTGACTTCAGGAAGTTAGCGAGGGATTTCCGCAAAAGCTAAAATTTGGGCATGGATATCCGTGCTCCTCTTTCCGAAACTCTTGCGACGACTTCGCGCCATCTCAAAGCTCTCGCGGAGATTGGTGTCACGCGAGTTGAGGATTTTTTGAATTATTTTCCCCGGACTTATGCAGACTTTTCTGCACCGAAGAAATTCTCTGAATTGATCCCCGGCGAGACTGCGACGGTCGTCGGCAAGGTTCAAAATCTCAAAACATTTCGTACCCCTCGTGGGCGGACGATTATTTCCGCTAAATTAATTTCTGAAGACGGTTCGCTCAACCTGACTTGGTTCAACCAGACTTTCATCGCACGGATTCTTCGTAACGGCGACGAGATTGCTATTTCGGGCAGGATCCAAATCGGACCGCGCGGCGCGATTGCTTTGATTGGTGGGAGCTTCGAAAAGATTTCCGATGAGATGATTCACGCCGGTCGGATTGTGCCGATTTATCGTAGTCACGGGAAACTTATTTCCTCGAAATGGCTGCGCGAAAAGCTTTACCCACTACTCGATTACACTTCGAAATTGCCGCCATTGCTGCCGGTCGCGCTTTCCGCAAAAGAAAATTTGCTGTCGCGGGGTGAGGCGATTCGCCAAATTCATTTTCCCGACTCGTTTGAAAAATTAGAACGCGCGCGGGAAAGTTTAGCTTTTGAAGAATTATTTTTTCTCCAGCTTGGTGGGCTACGTCGCAAATTGGACTGGCAAATCGGTGCGGCCGGTTCGGGCAAAATTATTTCACATTCCAAAGCTTTACTCTTTGAGTTCGCTGCTGCACTGCCCTTCAAATTTACCGCTGCCCAAAAAATTTCCTCAGCCGAGATTCTGCGAGACTTACAAAAAGACTTGCCGATGAATCGTTTACTCGAGGGGGATGTCGGGTCGGGCAAAACTGTCGTCGCGGCGCTTGCGATTTTCCTCGCTGCGAAAAATGGCTTTCAAGCTGCGCTCCTCGCGCCGACCGAGATTCTCGCTTCCCAACATTTCCGTAATTTCCTCTGGCTACTTCATCCGCTCGGGATTCGGGGGGAGTTGCTTACCGGTTCGACTCCCGCCAAAAAGAAAAAAGAAATTGCCTCAAAATTAAAATCAGGCGAGCTCGATCTCGTCGTCGGGACGCACGCTCTCTTGGAAGCCAAAATTGATTTCCAAAATTTAGGGCTCGCGGTGATTGACGAGCAGCACCGCTTCGGCGTTGAGCAGCGGACATTGATTCGCAAAAACGGAACGCCGCATGTTTTATCTTTGACCGCGACGCCGATTCCGCGGACTTTGGCTTTGACGATTTTCGGTGATCAGGATGTCTCGATTATCGACGAAATGCCGCCGGGTCGGATTCCGCCGATCACTCGGATCATTCCGCCGCAAAAAAGAATTGAATCTGAAAGGTGGATCGAATCAGAAGTGGAAAAAGGTCGGCAAGTTTTCATCGTTTGCCCGCTGGTCGAGGAGTCGGAAACGCTTGAAGTGAAGTCTGCCAAAAAAGAATTCGCCCGTCTCTCCGAAAAGGTTTTCCCCCAGTTCAAATTGGGTCTACTGCATGGCAAGCTGCGCCCGAAAGAAAAGGATGCGACGATGGCGGCTTTCGCGGCAGGAGAGATTCAAATCCTCGTCGCCACGACGGTCATTGAGGTCGGCATCGATATTCCCAACGCGACGATTATGTTGATCGAAGCTGCCGAAAGATTTGGCTTGGCACAACTTCATCAACTTCGCGGAAGAGTCGGTCGCGGCTCGGATCAAAGTTACTGTTTTCTGTTCTCAGAATCAGATTCCGAAGAAGCTAAGACTCGATTGCATGCGCTGGAAAATATTTCCTCCGGTTTCGAGTTGGCCAAAATGGATTTGAAATTACGCGGTCCGGGCGAAGTTTTTGGGATGCGGCAGTCGGGGATTCCTGACCTGAAAGTCGCCAAATTGACCGATCACGAAATTATTAAACGCTCACGCGACGCGGCGGAAAGTTTGCTCGAGAAAGATCCGACGCTCAAAAATTATCCGGAGATTTTATTTAGACTGAAGGAGGTGGAGGAGAGGAGGGATGGGAATTAGATGGAGATTTTCCGAGAAGAAGAGTCAAAATTTTTCTAAAATAAATTTTTGGAAAAGGAATTCGGAGACACCAATAATCTTCTCCTTCAGGTATGGTTATCAATCCATTTGCCCTAATGTCATCTAAAAGCTCTGATGTGGACTCTCTAAGTTTGTCGAATAATTTCTTTAGTGAGTAATATGATTCTTTCTGGGAAAGGTGGTACGTCGGTTCGCATACATAGAAGTTTAAATTTCAAAAATAAATCTTACCATCTCGAAACCACCGAATCACTTCGGGGTACCATTTTTTCTCCAAATTCTGAATCTTTTCTCGCAATGATTCGACTGTTTCGTCATCCCAAATCTTGACCTCTTTTTGGCAAATAATCGCTCCAGCGTCGACCTCTGCCGTCGCGAGATGGATGGTCATGCCAGATTCTTTTTCGCCTGCCGCCAGGACATCGGCGTGGACGCTGCCGTCCATTTTGCCAGCGAATTTCGGCAGTAAGGAGGGGTGGATGTTTAAAATTTTATTCTCGAATTCAGCGCAAAAATCTTTCCGCAAAAACTTCATGTAGCCGACCATGCAAATCAGATCTGGCTCCAGTTTTCGGACGACCTCTAAAAGTTCGGCGTGAAAATTCTCTGCCTTTCCATTTAACACAAAAGTCGGAACGCCAGCGGATTTGGCGCGTTCTACCGCGCCGCAATCCTTATTTGCGATTAATCCGACGAATTCGACATTTTTTAACTTGCCATCGCGTTTTTCCGCCAACATCGCACCAAAATCGGTGCCATTCGTCGAGGCAAGGATGACGACGCGAAAAGGTTTTCGAGAGTTCAAAACAGGAGAGATTTTAGCAAACAAGTAAAATTGGTCGATTCCGCGGACTTTTTTTAAAATAAAAAATGCCCTTTTTAAGCCAAAAAATTGGTGAATAAATATTTTATACAACTACTTCTACCCTCTAGCAAGCCCTAAAAGTTTGACTTCCCGAGAGAGGGCGATTACAATGTCCCGAAACGCTGAAAAAGAGAGATGAGGTGTTTCCTTCAAATCTGGGACAGCAACGAGCAGCAGGATTCAAAATAAATCCTCGGCTGATTAACCACAGCTTCGGCTGTTTTGCTTCGCGATGGAGTTGGCTCAAATCACCACCCCACCACGAAACCACGCTTTCAAATAGCGTTTTCAAACAAACAGCAAACCTAAAATTTGCTACACCGAAAACAAACACAGAAAGTAGCCTGCGTGAGGCTCTAACCACGCAAGCGAGGCAAAATATTTTTGGAAGGGAGAACACCTTTCCGTGTGGAAAGAATGCGTTATATCCTCAGTCACAACTCGGTAATTTTTTACCACCCGTGATTGATAGGATGCATTTTGACCACAAGTTAAAAAGCTCCCTTCGGGGGGCTTTTTAGTTGGTAGAAAAAATTTCCAATTTTCAAATAATTCTTAAATTTTAAAAGTATTTTCTCAATTTCGGATTTCGGTGAATCCTCGCTAAAATTCACCCACTTTGTTTTCTAAATTCTTTTCCAAGTTTCGCCCCAAAGCTCCGGATGGCAGTGCCGTTCTCGCGCTCGATATTGGGACGGAATTTGTCAAAGCTCTGATTTATCGTATCGAAGAGAATCATGGTTTTGTGATTGGTTATGCCAAAGTTCGTCAAAAAATGGGGGATATGGCTGCGGGTTCGGTTTCCAACATCGCCGGTGTGACGGAGACGGCGGCGGCGGCGATCGAGCAGGCGGCGCGAATTGCTGGTACGCAACCGGAGCAGGCGGTGATGGGAATTGCCGGCGAATTGGTTTGTGGGGCGACGACGACGATTAGCTACACTCGCGAAGATCCGCAATTACGAATTGAGCTGCCGGAACTGCGGGCGATTGTCCAGCGCGTTCAAACTCGTGCTTTTGACAAAGTTCGGCGTGAATTATCTCGTGACACTGGGCACAACGAGATTGATGTGAAGTTGGTCAACGCCGCAATTATTGATTCTAAAATCGACGGTCAGCGCGCCTCGAATCCAATTGGCTTCCAAGGCAGTCAGGTCACGCTTTCGGTTTTTAATTCCTTTGCGCCGTTGGTTCACTTCGGAGCTCTACAGACCATCGCTGCCGAATTAGAGCTCGATTTACTCACGATTGCTGCTGAACCTTTTGCGGTTGCACGCTGTCTGACTGGCGAAGATTTGTCCGCCATCTTCATCGATGTCGGCGGAGGGACGACCGACTTGGCACTGCTTCGCAACGGGGGAGAGCTGACCACCAAAATGTTTGCCGTCGGAGGACGGACTTTCACCAAAAGAATTTCTCATTCGCTCAATGTTTCGCACGATGAGGCGGAGCGAATTAAGATTGACTACTCGCAAAACAAGTTGTCAGATCGTCGCCAAAAAATTATTCAAAACGCGCTCGCTGGCGATATCGAAGTTTGGGTGGCGGGAGTCGAGGTTGCGCTTGCTGAGATGATGGGGGGGCAGGAATTGCCGTCCCAGATTTTGCTTTGCGGCGGGGGTTCGAAATTGCCTGAAATCAAAAAAATTCTCTCAGCGCCGGAATTTACCGAGAGCCTGCCTTTCGGCGTTCGTCCCAAAATTAAATTCCTCTGTCCTGACGATGTCACCAATTTCACTGATCAGACTCGGTTGATTCGGACGGTTCAGGATGTCACGCCACTGGCGCTCGCGAATCTCGGGCTTGGGCTGGCGGGTGAGGAGGGTTTACTTTCGATGATTCTGCGCAAGACGGTGAAGTTGATTCAGAATTAATATTAGAATAAGGGATAGTGGAATAATGGAATAGGGGTCATTGGCTCAAAATTTAAAATTTCAAGCTCGCTCCACCAAAGTACTTTTCAGCTTTCTGCAACTTCTTTTCTTTGTCGTTTCCGCTAAAATTGGCAAACCGTGGGAATCTTCGATTCGAATCGCGAAATTATTTACACCGACCTTGATGATGAGGTGACGACTATTTTTGAGCAAATTCGTCGCTCGTCGCATCGCAAAATTTTTCTCGTGGTCCCGGCGCGGGCGCAGATTTTACACTCTCTGGTTAGCCTCAAAATTCTTCGTTTCAAATCCGAGACGGCTGGCAAGATTCTTACTGTCGTGACCAAAGATGCTGTCGGCAGGGAATTAGCTTCGGAGGCGGGAGTCGCGACGCTCGAATCCTTGAAGCCGAAAAAAACTACTCCCAAACCTTCTCCCCAAAACCTTTCCCCCAAAATTACAAGAAGTAAATTTAAAATCATCGAACTCGCAAATCGCGCGAAAGAAAAATTGCAAAAAATTGCTCGTGATGAAATTCCTTTTTCAAATTTTCGCCCGCTTTCTGCCGGCAAAAAAGTTTGGAGTAAATTTGCTGGAGCGGCGGAGATTACGGAAATTTCCGAAAATGGCGAAGATCATCTCGTAGTCCGCGCGCCGTCTCGCAGGATTCTTTTCAGCTTGCTCGCTGGGGCGGCCGGTCTGCTTTTTTTTATTATTTACATCGCTGTTCCGACTGCCACTATTTACGTCACGCCGCGCTCGGATCCAATTTCCAAAGTAGTAAATGTTAATTTCACCGATCGAGTGACTTCAGGTTCGCAAATTAATGAGACTCACACGATTGCTGCGGAGCTGCTCGATTTCAATCTGGCGCGCGATGTCCGGATCGGTGCGACGGGAATGATCTTTGAGGGTCAACATTCTGTCGGTGAAATCACGATTTTTAACCGCTCCAACAAAGATAAATTCATAGTGCCATCGCGTTTCCAGTCTCCCGAGGGGATTATTTTTCACACCAAAAAAGCTATCACTATTCCGAAAGCAATTGCTGACGTTCCTGGCTCAGTGGTCGCCGAAGTCGAAGCTTGTGAGACCGATGATCCGAAATGCGACTGCATCAATGAGCCAGAAGAATGCGAAGGCGCTTTCGTCGGCAGTCGGGGAAACCTTGTTCCGACTTTTTTCATCCTGCCGGCCATCCCGAGCCTCTCACCTTCACTTTTTTGGGGAGAATCCAAAAAGGCTTTCACGGGTGGAGTGACCAAGATTACTAAATTTATTTCGGCAGAAGATCTCGAAAATGTTGAAGAAACGATTCTGCGCGAAATCGAAAGCTTGGCGCGGGAAGAATTACAATTTATTCTCGCTCAGAAAAATCAAATTGAAAATCGAAATTTAGTTTTGCTCGACGACAAAAAAGCGATTCAGATCGAAATTCTTGCGATTGATGTTCCATCGGGTCTCGAAAATAAACAGCAGGATGATTTCGCTGTTGCGGTGTCGGCGCGGATTCAAGCAGTCGCCTACGAGGCGGATGATTTGCGCGCTCTGCTTTTTGATCAGCTCGAGACCAAAGTCCACCCCGACAAAACTTTGACAAAAATTAATTTCAATAACGCTACTTTTCAAATTGAGGAGGTTGATTTCCTAAATTCCAAAATCAAAGTCGCAACAACGATTGACGGTGTAGAGGAATACAATTTGTCCGATGAGACTGAGGAGGGGAATCGCTTGGTCGAAAAAATTAAATCACGGATTCTCGGAAGGTCGACAGCGGAGTCGGAGGCCTACATTCGCAATCTGCCGGAGGTTTCGAATGCGGTGATTTCGAGCTGGCCGTTTTGGGCGCACAAAATTCCCGAGCTTTCGGAAAATACTAAATTCAAAATCAAGCGTTAAATTTATTTCAATCAGTTTTCCCCGTCTATCTGTTTTTCGATTTTTGGTTTTTCCTTTTTTTTATGATGGTTGGTTCTTCTATTTTTTTTCTTATTTTATGTTGAAAAACTTTCCTGCTTGTTTCCGCTTGAGGTAAAAAAGTTTTCCTTCCTGGTTTGTTTAGAAATTTTATAATTTCTATTTGAACATTTTCTTCAAAAGTTTGAGCCGCAGCTTTCTCGATTGCTCGCCGAGCTACTGCTTGCGCAATCACCTTTTTGATTTCTGGGTCGGGATGCGATTCGAGAGAGTTGTCTGAAAATTTTTTTTTCAAGTTCATTTCCAAAATTAATGAGCCGATAGTCTAATCGTTAATTATTGCAAGTCAAGTTTTTTCGCTTATTTAAGTGATTTACTCTCTTAAGTATTTTTAAAGTCTTTATCCTCTGCCACTACCCGCCACCGCGTTTCTTTTTCTAGTTTCCCTGGGACGGCGAAGCCTGCCGCTTTGACATGTCCACCACCACCGAAGCGTGCTGCGATTTTTGCGACATCGGTGTCGGCTTGTTGTGTTCTCAGACTCGCTTTCACAAGACCGTTTCGTTCCGACAATAAAATTGAAAATTTCGCGTTGGGGACAGCGTTGACGAAATCAACGACGCCAGCGAGATCTTGCTCGCGCGCGGCTGTCTCCTCAAAATCTTTCTTCTGCGCGACGGCGAGAGTCACTCCTTCTTTTGTTTGCTGAAGGCTTTGTAAAATATTTCCCCAAAGTTTCAACGTCGGGACGGGGATGCTTCGGTAGACATTTTTCGCAAGGGCGGAATTATTGGCACCCTTTCGCAAAAGTCGGGCGGCGAGGCGGAGCGTTTGCGGTTTCACATTCGAATGTTTGAAGCTGCCAGTGTCGGTCGAGATTCCGGTCAGCAGGCAGGTCGCGATGTCCGGCGAAATAGGCATTCCCAAAACTTCGTCGAAAAGGTAAGTCAGGATTGAGCTGGTCGCGCAAAATTCAGAATTCACTAATTGCACATCCCCGAATTCTCCCGCTGTCGCGTGGTGGTCGATTTTCACAACGCGCCGTGAGCCGTCGAAAAGTTCAGGTTTCGATTCGTGAAAACCGGTTTGGTGAATGTCGCCGCAGTCGAGGACGATTACTAAATCAAAATCTATCGCCTCGAATTCATTCACAATTTTTTCGTGCTCTGGTAAAAATTTCAAAATCGTGGGGGCGGGATCGAAGCAGGCAGGGGTGACGTTTCTTCCCGCTTTTTTTAAAATTAGGAAAAGCGCTAGTAGACTACCGAGGGCGTCACCATCTGGGTTTTTGTGGGTCAGTAATAAAATATTTTTGCTCGCTAGGAGGAGCTCCTCAAATTTCGCGATTTCTTTTTCATCAAGTTTCATTTGAAAAGAAGATTCAATTTTTGCACTTCCCAAAAAGCGAATCCACTAAAATCGCTTGCACTCGCGGAAGAATATGGGAGAGTTTTATTTAGTAGGTAATCAATCAGCCATCGATTCCGGCTCGTGATGGTAGCCACCGCTTTTTAAATCGCTAATCAGTTTTCCGTTTTCGATTCGGATTACTCTTTTTTGAATACGGTTGACGGTGTCACGGTCATGCGTTGCGAGGATGACTGTCGCGCCAGCCTTATTCACGTCGAGCAATAGATTAATAATTTCCTCACCTGACTGCGGATCGAGATTGCCCGTCGGCTCGTCGCCAATTATCAGAGCTGGTTCGTGGACGAGTGCTCGAGCGAGCGCGGTGCGCTGACATTCGCCGCCACTCAAGTTTGCCGGGAAGGCATTCCGTCGGTGGGTGAGCCCCACGATTTCAATGACTTCGTCAGTTCGTTTTCGAATCAGGCTGCTCGCGTCGCCGCAAACCTCGAGGGCGAAAGCGATGTTTTCAAAAACCGTTTTTTTGGGCAACAATTTGTAGTCCTGAAAAATCACTCCAACTTTCCGCAAATAAAGGGCACGCGAAATTTCGTCGAGTTGGTTGATTTGATAATTATCGACTGAGACTTTACCTTCGGTCGGGTGAATCGCACCAGTCAATAAATTCACGAAAGTAGTTTTGCCAGCACCGCTTGGTCCGACGACACTCACGAATTCCCCTCCGCCAATTTCACAATTGACTCGATCAAGGACGGTGTGGTCGCCGTATTTTTTCGTTGCGTTTTCGAAGATGATCACGGGGGAAGTATAAAGTGAAAAGGATAAAGTGAGAAATTTTCAATTTATGAAATTTCTAATTTTCAAATAAATCCTAATCCTTAAATTTGAAAATTATTTGTAAACTGGAAAGTATAAAACAAAAATTTGGATGGCTGATTTTACGAAAGTTTTTAAGCTGAAGCCAGAGATTTAGTTTTCTATTTTTGTTAAAATCTCCTCCGTGGATAAAATCGCCGTTCTCGATTTCGGAGGGCAATACGCACATTTGATTGCGAATCGGATTCGACGGCTCGGAGTTTTTGCTGAAATTTTGATTCCCCAAAACTTAGTAGATGTTGAAAATGAATTGAAAGACTACTGTGGGGTGATTCTCTCGGGGGGACCGCAATCCGTTTTTGAAAAAAATTCTCCCAAAATTGATTCCGCGATTTTCGAAATTGGTAAACCGATTCTGGGGATTTGTTATGGTCTCCAATTCCTCGTTCACGCGCTCGGCGGTAAAGTTCGCAAGGGCAAAGGCGGGGAGTACGGCAAAGCTGAATTGAAAATTTCCGGCAAATCGAAACTGCTCACCGCCGTTCCTAAAAAATCGACAGCCTGGATGAGCCACGGCGATGAGGTTGTCGATTTACCTGAAGGATTTATCAAAACCGCTTCGACGGAAAGTTGCGAATTTGCGGCGGTCGAAAATTCCGCCAAAGAAATTTTTGGTCTCCAATTTCATCCGGAAGTTCTCCACACCGATGCGGGCGAGATGATTCTCAAAAATTTTCTCAAAATTACAAAAGCGAAAAAAAGTTGGGATCTCAATAAATTTCTCAAATCCGAAATTTCCAAAATCAAAAAGCAGGTTGGCAAACGCAAAGTTTTTCTTCTCGTTTCAGGCGGAGTCGATTCCACCGTCGCATTTGCCTTACTCGAAAAAGCGCTCGGCAAGAAAAATGTTTTTGGTCTGATGGTGGACACCGGTTTGATGCGCCAGGGTGAAGCGGACGAAGTTTCCAAAAGTTTGCGCAAGGCGGGTTTCGACAATCTCAAAATTATCAACGAACGGAAACACTTCCTCGCCGCTCTCGCCAATATCACCGATCCAGAGGAGAAGCGGAGGGTGATTGGTCGCGTTTTTCTCAAAGTTCAACGGAAGGCCTTGAAACGTCTCCGTTTCAATCCCCGCGAATGGTTGCTCGGACAGGGTACGATTTATCCCGACACAATTGAATCGGCGGGGACTTCCAATTCTGCCAAAATCAAAACCCACCACAATCGGGTTGAAGAGATTGAAGCGATGATTGAAAAAGGTTTAATCGTCGAGCCGCTCGCGGGACTTTATAAAGACGAGGTTCGTGAAGTTGGCAAGAAATTAAAACTCTCCAAAAAATTAATTGAGCGGCACCCTTTCCCTGGACCGGGTCTCGGAGTCAGGATTATTTGCGGGGCGTCCAACAAACCGAAGACGACGAACAAGATTGAGACCGAGATTAAAAGAAAGTGGAAGCTTACCGGCAAAGTTTTGCCGATTCAGTCGGTTGGAGTGCAGGGTGATTCCCGCAGCTTCGCCCATCCGGTCGCGATTTACACCGCCTCGCGCGATTTCGAAAAATTGGAAGAAATTTCCACATGGCTGGTCAATAAATTTCCTGAAATTAATCGGGTTGTTTTGTGTCTCAATTCCGCCAAGGCGCCGCGGATTTTCCAATCCAGTTTCGCGAAAATGACAAATTCGCGGGTCGAACTTTTGCAAACCGCCGACGCGATTGTCAATAAAATTCTGGTTGCCCAAAAACTTTACCTCAAGGTTTGGCAGTTCCCAGTCGTGCTCGCTCCAGTCTTCGAAAAAGAAGGCGAGTCGATTATTCTCCGACCAGTCAATTCCGCCGAGGCGATGACCGCCAACTTCGCGCGTTTGCCCAAGACTTTCTTTTCCGCCGTTGTTGCCAAATTAAAAAAGCTACCGGAGATTGAAAATATTTTCCTCGACATTACGAATAAACCGCCGGCGACGATTGAATGGGAGTAGGGAATTTAATATTTTATATTTAAAATTTCTTGTTACTTTTCAGAAATAATTTCGTAACAATAAAAGAGCAATCTTAATTCTTATTCCTTAATCCTTACCAACATGTCCAACCCTTTTCATGACTTCGATTGGTCCCTCAAATCGCTCGGTAAAGTTTTCGGTGTTTTTATCCTTGGAGTAGTCGGTCTTGCGATTGTTGCGGGGATTGTCTCGTTTGCGTTGCGGACAGTGATCTCACCTTTTACTGGCAATGGAAATTACGCCGGAGGGTATGCTGAAATGGCGATGGGCTCCAGTTACTCCGCCAAAAGTTTATCTTCGCGTAACATTCTCCCCCCAATTCCAGATGAAGGAGGTGGGATTGTCGATGCTGATGCAGAAGATTACGAAGTCCACAATTATTCTGCGAGCTACAAAACTTCTGACAAAACTGAGATTTGTGGAGAGGTCGCTGATCTCAAAAATCGAAAAGAAATTATTTTTACGAGCGCGAATGAAAGCGACAGCAGCTGCAATTATCGTTTTGAAGTGGAGAATAAATTTGTTGACGAGATTCTCGAGATTCTCAAAAAACTAGATCCTGAAGATTTGAATGCGAGTGTTTACACGATTCAAAAATCGGTCGAGGGGACGAGCGATCAACTCGACATTCTGACTCAAAAATTGGCGCAAACCGAATCGACGCTTGCCGAGGCGCAAAAAGCCTACGAAGATTTAATGAAACTTGCGACGAATTCGCGGGATGTCGAAAACTTGACCCAACTAATTACCCTCAAGATTGACGCGATTGAGCAGCTGGCTCAAACTCAAATTTCGACCAATCAACAAATTCAACAAGTTCAAAATAATCGTGCTGAGCAGCTTCGTCTGATTGCCAACACGACTTTTAATGTTTCGGTTTACGAGCAGAAATTCATCGATTGGAAAAATATCGCCAACGATTGGAAGCAGGAGATTCGTAATTTTGTCTCGAACTTAAATGATCTCACTCAATTCGTGAGTGTGAAGTTAGTTAGCTTCGTACTTTACTCTGCTGCCGCGATTCTCTACATCGGGGCTGCTTTCGGATTCCTCAAGCTGGTTTGGTTCGTTGGGAAGAAGGTATGGAGATTTGGTCAAAAATAATTTCAAAAATCTAAGGAAAAGGCGGGGGGCGAGGTTGCGAAACCTCGTCTTCAGTTTCTTTGCTAAAATCTTCGAAATGAAGAATTTCTACATCACAACTGCGATTCCTTATGTCAACGCCGCTCCCCACATCGGTTTCGCAATGGAGGCGATTCAGGCGGACGCGATTGCGCGTTTCAAAAAACAGCGTGGGTTCGAAGTGCGATTTCAGACTGGGACTGATGAGCATGGAGTGAAGATTCAGAAACTGGCGGATGAGCTTGGCAAAAATCCGAAAGAGATTGTCGACGCCAATGCGAAGAAATTCGAAAACCTACGTGAAGCTCTAGATCTGACTTTTGACGATTTCATCCAAACGAGCGACCAAAAGAAACATTGGGGTGGAGCTCAAAAAATGTGGCAGAAGTTGGTCGCAGCGGGCAAACTAGAAAAACGCAAATATAAGGGTATGTACTGTGCGGGTTGTGAGGAATTCAAAAGCGAAAAAGATTTAACCGAAGGAAGGTGTCCTAATCATCCAAATTTGAAACTTGAAGAGGTCGAGGAAGAAAACTGGTTTTTTCGTTTGAGCGATTATTCGGCTCAAATTCAAAAATTACTCGAAAGCCGAGAGGTAGAAATTTTGCCGCATTTTCGTGCGAAGGAATTCCTCAACGTCGTGAAGGAAGGATTACACGATGTTTCCTTTTCACGCTCTTCTGAGACTCTGAAATGGGGCATCCCTGTTCCCGATGATTCCACGCAAACGATGTATGTCTGGTGTGACGCGCTGACGAATTATATTTCTGCGCTTGATTATGGTTCGACTGCGCTCACCACAAGTGAAAATGAAAGTGCGGAATTTAAAAAATGGTGGCTCGATTCCGAGAAAGTGCACGTCATCGGGAAAGACATTGTGCGTTTTCACGCTGGGATTTGGCTGGGAATGTTGCTCGCTGCAGAGCTACCGTTGCCTGACAAAATTTACATTCATGGCTTCATTACATCCGAAGGGCAAAAAATGTCGAAAAGTTCTGGCAATGTCGTCGACCCAATCGAATTCTCGCAAGAGTGGGGTAGCGACGCGCTGCGTTATTATCTTCTTAGCGAGATTCCAAATGGCAAGGACGGGGACTTCAGCAAAGCTAGATTTGAGGAAATTTATAATTCCGCGCTCGCGAACGGTTTGGGGAATTTGGTCTCAAGGGTTGTAGCGATGACACTAAAAATTAAAAATGCAAAATTTAAAATGCAAAATTCTGAAAAAATTGGGGAGCGTGAAGTTGCCAAAATGTGGGAGAAAATTGAGAGCGCGATGTCGAGTGGATTTGATTTTCGTTCGGTGTTGGCTGCGATTTCCGTACTCGTCGAATTTGCCAATAAATTCGTTACCGAAAAAAAGCCCTGGGAATTAAAAGATTCTGAAAAAGTTGAGACGCTCTCTGCTCTGCTCGAAATTCTTCGTCAAATTTCAATTGCGCTAACGCCTTTCCTTCCGACGACTGCTGAGAGAATTGCTTCAAGTTTGGGAGTGAGCCTGGAAGGCGATTTTGAGAAGCTGAAAAAATGGGGGAGTGCTAAGGAATTTAAACTGAGTAAAACGGGAATTTTATTTCCAAAGAGATAGAGTCAATTTTAAGTTTTAAATTTCAAATTTCAAATTTTAAAACAAGATTGAATGCAAAAATTTTGAAATTCTAAAATTCAGAAATTAAAAATTGTTTTGAAATTTAAAATTATAAATTTAAAATTCTGATGAAAGGTGTCATCTTAGCCGGAGGCAAGGGAACGCGGTTACTTCCGCTGACGAAAATCACGAACAAACATTTGCTGCCGATTCATGATCGACCGATGATTTTTTATCCGCTCGAAACGCTGCGGCAGTCGGGTATTTCAGAAATTCTAATCGTCACTGATGGGAAGTTTATCGCTCAATTTAAAAAAATTCTTAATTCTTCACTACAAAAAAAGTTAAAAATCAAAGTCTTGTTTGCGATTCAAAAAAAAGCGGACGGAATTGCTGGGGCGCTTAAATTGGCTGAAAAGTTTGCGGCTGGTGAAAAAATTGCAGTCATTCTGGGCGACAATATTTTCGAGGCCAACTTTCGTGAGGATGCCAAAATTTTCCGAATTGGTGCGAAAGTTTTTCTCAAAAAAGTTCCTGATCCGGAAAGGTTCGGCGTGGCGGAAATCCGCGGCTCGCAAATTGTCCGAATTCAAGAAAAACCGCGCCGCGCCAAAAGTGATTTGGCGGTCGTCGGATTGTATTTTTTCGACAAAAGGGTGTTTGACATTATTCGAAAAATTCAGCCGAGTAAAAGAGGCGAGTTGGAAATCACAGCTGTGAACAATTTTTATCTTCAAACAAAATCGTTGAATTTCACTAAAATTAAAGGCTTTTGGAAAGATGCCGGCACTTTCGCGAGTCTCGCCGAGGCGACAAAATTTATTCGCGAAAATTCCAAAAAATAAGTTTGTTTTGATTTTTGAAAAATTTTAAAATTTTCAGCAAGAAATTTAATTTAACCCCACCTAAAATGAACCCCTTTCGCAAACTCCGAAACCCCAAGGGTTTCACCCTCGTCGAGCTGATAATCGTGATCATGATCATCGGCATCCTCGCGGCGACATTACTGCCGAAAGTGATGGGTGCACCCGCCTCAGCACGCGATGCCGGGAGAATTTCGCAACTCCGGCAAATTGCGATTGCGCTGGAAGCTTATTACGCTGACAACAATCAATATCCATCGGTTGCGGGTTGTTTAGATCCTGCCATGACTTCTACTACCGCTGTCACCGTGGCTGGCGCTGTTTTAGTAAACGAATATATGGATTTGATGCCGGGTGATCCTCAACCGAATGCGGTATTGGGGGCGACATGTACAGCGGCGAATGCGGGACGATTCTATTACAAACCTCTTACAAGAAGGGGGATTACGAACAACGCCTTTATGCTGGGTGCTAGGATGGAAAATACAAAGAAGGCAAATGCGGATTGGAGTACTGCTCTTGCTACTACTACGATTGAGGCACTAGCGCCTCTGACACGCGTTGTTCCAGCTACTATTGTAGGTGGTGATGCCGAAGCGGCTTATGTTGTTTACGGAGGCTAGTTTATTTTTTTTAATCCTATTTAAATGCATTTCCCTAAACTCAGAAACCCCAAGGGTTTCACCTTGGTCGAGCTGATTATCGTGATCATGATTATCGGCATCCTGTCGGCGACGATTCTACCGAAAATCATGGGTGCGCCGGCGCGGGCGCGCGACACCGGTCGGATCAAAGATCTAGACAGTCTTGCGATTGCGCTTAATCAGTACTATGACGACAACAAACAGTTCCCGACCGCTGCGGATGAATGTCTAGCGCCTGCTAGTGTCACGGGTGCGAAGTTAGTGAGTGGGGGTTATCTCTTGGCGAGCAACTTCCCGATGGATCCGACTGCGACTGCCGGTGTCGGTGCTTGCTCTGGTAGTTATATGTATTCCTCTTTACTTAAGAATGGAATTCCAGATAACGCTTTCTTGCTCGGGACTGACGTAGAAAGTGATGGAGAAGCGAATGCAAATGCAGCCTGTGCAGTGAAAGCGACCTACGGTACGGTTGAGCTTGTCGATGCTTGTATTGTAGCGACAGCGATTGGTACGGCCGAGAATGCTGTTTTTCTCAAGTTGGGTGGGTTGTAGAGATTAGAGAACAGATTTAAATTTAAAGGGCGGGGCGAGAGCTCCGCTTTTTTATTGCGTTAATTTGGGAGTTATATTGAAGTCTTTTAAAAATTACTTTTTGGCAGCAAAAAGTAAAATAAAAACTGCCGTCTATCTATAAAGTTCGGTAGTTTGGTTGTGTTCTCGCCAAAATATCCAATCGTTCCATTGTAGTGGAGCTGGTTTTTTTTACGCTCGTTCGCAAGTCGCCCCTCCGAATTTTTTCGAATGACGGGGGTCTTTATCACAACACATCGTCGTGGCTCTTCATCATCTCGTTCGCTACGAAGAAGGAGATTAGCAGAGCTCCGAAATTTAGAAGGACTTGAGTTATCATTTTAAGCAAAAAGAAAACCGTTACCGCGACCGTCGACAAAAATCTTTTCTCCAGGTCGGGGAGCGCAGAGCACTCGACCGTCGCTTGCTTCAATTCTGGTGTGCCCTTTCCGTTGATAAACGACTTTGTGCTCGTCAATCCACTTGCGCGGCGCGATTTTAAAAATACGCAGCATTACTCAAAAAGCGGAGTTAATAATTCGATCAATCCTTTTTTGCGATGTTTGGCTTTCCACATTTCGCTTTCCTCATTCATAATTTGACAATACGGGCAGCGCTCCTGTTTGGTTGAGATGGCTTTTCCGCATTCGAGGCAATTGACAATCATAGGGTTTGGAGCATTTGACGATCGAGAAATTTCTCGATGTCGCTCTCCCGAATCCGGTAAACCCGTCCGATTTTCGCACCCCGCAGCTTCCCGTCTTTGATGTAATTCAGAATGGTGAAAGGATGCAATTGTAGTTTTTCACCAGCCTGTTCGGGAGTGAGGATGCGATCTGCTTGCATATTTGCGTTTGAGGGAGCCGAATTTTATCCGATTCCACGCAAGTGAGCAAGGTTTAGACGAAGGTAACTAAATTGGGAAGAACTAGATGTAGTATAGGTAGTTGGGACAGAATTATCAACATTTTAGTCAAGTTAATTAAAAAAGACCCAATTTAATCAAATCTAGTTAAATTTAATCAAAGTTTGGGCAGTCCTCGGTGAGTTGAAGCGATGAAATCAAATTTTGTTCAACCACAAGATATTGTAGCACAAAATGGCTTGAAGAAAACAGTTTTATGATTTTTAAACAAAATTAGAGCAAAGCAAAAAAGCTTGAGGTTGTTTGAAAAAAGTTAAAAAAGCTTAAAGCGAATTGGAAAGACTTAAAAACAAGAAGTTTAGGTCAAAGCAACTTTAGGTGAGTTTTTTTATGTTAAAACAATATTTCACAAAAACATGGAACATTGAGCATGAAACAAGATTAAAATCTTCTTTTTGTAGTAAAATTAAGCCAACTTAAAAATTAAAAATGGCGGGTAACATTTTCGGTAGCGTTCTCAAAATTACGACTTTTGGCGAAAGTCATGGTGCGGCGCTCGGCTGTGTCCTCGACGGTGTGCCAGCTGGGATTGAGATTTCTGCGAAAGAAATCCAGGTTGACCTTGACCGCCGGCGACCAGGACAATCCAAAGTTACCACCTCGCGTAAAGAAGGTGACAGGGTTGAGATTTTGTCTGGCGTTTTCGAGGGCAAGACTCTCGGTACGCCGATTGCCCTCTTGATTCGCAATGAGAATCAGAAATCGGGAGATTACTCCAAAATCAAAAACATTTTTCGTCCGGGTCACGCGGATTTCACTTGGGAAAAGAAATTTGGTATCCGTGATTTCCGCGGAGGCGGTCGTTCCTCTGGTCGCGAGACTGTCGCACGAGTCGCGGCGGCGGCGCTTGCGAAGAAGATTTTAGTGAAGAAGAGGATTCAGGTGCTCGCGCATGCAGAATCGATTGGCTGTGTAGAGGCAGAGGCTTTCGATCCCAAAAATATTCAAAAGAACTCAGTTCGCTGCGCTGATTCCTCCGCGGCCAAAGAAATGGAAAAAGTAATTCTCGAGGCGCAGAAGCGGGGAGATTCAGTCGGGGGGATTATCGGCATCATCGTCCGCAACGTGCCAGCGGGACTCGGTGAGCCAGTTTTTGACAAGACTGAGGCGCTGCTTGCCCGCGCTTTAATGAGCATCGGTGGAGTGAAGGGAATTGAATTCGGAGTTGGTTTTGCTGCGACGAAATTATTTGGCAGTGAGATGAATGATGAATTAATTTCTTTATGTAAGAAAAAAACTAATCGTGCTGGCGGGATTGCTGGTGGGATTACCGATGGGGATGAAATTCTCATTCGCCTGGCAGTGAAACCGACGGCCTCGATTTCCATTTCGCAAAACACCGTTGATTCCAAAGGTAAAGCTAAGAAGATTCAAATTTCTGGTCGCCACGATCCTTGTCTCGTTCCGCGCATTATCCCGGTCGCGGAGGCGATGGTTCAGCTCGTTTTAGCAGACTTATTGCTCGCCGGTAAGAATGATAAGATTTAGAGAGTGGTTAAGCGCTTTACACTATCGTTGAATTCCGTCATCTCATGGATTCTCAAATTTTTTATGTTGGTGGTATCGGTTTATTTTTTTCTGACAGGTGGTTTTTTATCTGGTGGACTTGTTATTTTGGCACTTTTGATTTCGCTGATTCCCGCAATCGTTAATCGCAGTTACGATACTAATTTGCCTTGGAGTTTAGATTTTTTGTTGACTCTGTGGGTGGCTTTTGCCGTTTTAGGCGAGATTCGTTTTTACAATTCAATTTGGTGGTGGGACGATTTTCTCCATTTTGGCGGGACAGCAGTTTTAGTTTATCTGGCTTTTGTTTTGGTTTATGCTTTGAATTTCACTAAAAAAATTCGCCTCTCGATCCCTCTCATCGGTTTTTTTACTTTTTTGTTTGGGGTTGCCTTCGGAGCAATTTGGGAGCTTGCAGAATTTTATTTTTGGCAAACTACTGGGACCGATGCTTTGGGGATGGGGGTCCCGCCTGATTTTCAGCTTGGTCTTTTCGATACTTTTTCCGATTTGAAGCTCGATTTATTCGGCTCGACCTTAGTCGCACTTTTTGGGATGCATTATGTCGCTACCCAGCGGCACCTCAAGCTGCGCGAATGGATGCGTCCCTTCGTTAAAATTTTTGGTAAAAAGATTCAGGAGGAAGGAATTAAAATTCGAGAGAAATTTTCTAAAAGTAAAAAACGATGAATTTTGCTGAGACGATTTTTCTCGGAATTTTACAAGGTGTCACCGAATTTTTTCCGATTTCATCCAGCGGTCATCTCGTGCTCGCCGAACATTTTTTCAATTTAGACGTCGCCAATTTGAAATCTTTTGATGTCGTTCTTCACGCTGGGACTTTGCTAGCTTTGCTGATTTTATTTTGGCGAGAATGGTGGGGAATAGTCATTGGTTTTTGGTCATTGGTCATTGGTGCGTACGATGAGGAGAAACGAAATTCACAGAAACTCTTTTGCCAGCTTGTTGTTGCGACGCTGCCGGCGGCGGCGGTTGGATTGTTGTTCGATGATTGGATCGATGAAGTGACGCGTGGTGAAAATTTCGCCTCGATTATCGCAGTTTTTTTTCTCATCGTCGCGGTTGCCCTTTTCCTTGCTGAAAAATTCGGCAAAAAAAATTCCGCAAAAGTTAGCTGGAAAAATGTTTTCCAAATGGGGATTCTCCAGGCCGCTGCACTTTTGCCAGGAATTTCTCGCTCTGGGGTGACAATCGCGGCGGGCATGTTTGGTGGCTTGAAACGTGAAGTTGCCGCGAAATTTTCTTTTCTTATGTTGGCGCCAGCGACTGCGGGTGCGGTTGTTTTAATTTCCAAAAAAGTTTTTGATGGCGAATTGAGTTTGCCGCCAATAGAATTTGTCGTCGTCGGATTCCTAGTTTCTGCGGTCTCGTCATTTTTGTTTGCGAGGCTATTGCTTCGCTTGGTCAAAAAATATTCTCTGATTTGGTTCGCCGCTTATTTGGTTTTGGCGGCTGCAGTTTTGCTCATGATTCGGTAATTTAATCTTCGATTTTTTTGAACCTTATTCGTAAGTTGAAAATTAGATTTTGAAAACTTGGAGACATCAAATTGCCGCGCATTTTTTTTATTTTCTCATTTGTTTAAGTTTCGCCGAATCCAGTAAAATCTTCTCGTGCCCGCCAAGATTTTTTCCGCCGCGACTATTGGATTGGAGTGTGAGATTATTGAAGTGGAGGCAGACTTGCTGACAGGAAAGTCACTTTTCTTTGTCGTTGGTTTGGGAGATACCGCAGTACAAGAATCTCGTCATAGAGTGAGGAGCTCGGTGAGAAACTCAGGGTTCTCATTTCATACGGGGAGAGTTACTGTGAATCTTGCTCCGGCCGATTTACTCAAGTCTGGTCCGAGTTTTGATTTTCCGATTGCGGTGGGGATTCTCGTCGCGAGTAGGCAAATTATTTTTCCTGAAAGCGAAAAATCGATTTTGCTTGGCGAGTTGGCTTTGGACGGCAAAATGCGTGGGGTGGCAGGGGTGCTTCCAATCGTTTCCGAGGCGAAGAAAAAAGGCTTCAGAAACTTTTTTTTGCCGCACGCGAATGCGAAAGAAGCTTCCGTGATTGAAGGCGTAAAAATTTTTCCGGTTAGAACTTTGCTCGAATTTATCAAACACTGCTCGGGTTCTACTCTAATCCAGCCACTCGCTACGCTTGATGTCACAGATTTAGTCGCAGAAGAGAGTTACGGGATTGATTTGGCACATGTTCGGGGACAGGAGCATGCCAAGAGGGCACTGACTGTCGCGGCAGCGGGGAGTCATAATTTACTTTTCTCTGGTCCGCCAGGCAGCGGCAAGACAATGTTGGCGAGGGCTTTTCGCACTATTCTGCCGCGGATGTCGGTTGCCGAGACTCTTGAGGTTTCCAAAATTTATTCTGTCGCGGGTTTGCTGCCGGCTAAAAAACCTTTGATTAATACCAGGCCTTTTCGTGCGGTGCATCACACTGCGAGCGGAGTCTCCATCGTCGGTGGCGGGCGCAAGGTCGGACCGGGCGAAATTTCACTCGCCCACAAGGGTGTGCTTTTCCTCGACGAGATTGCGGAATTCCCGACCCAAGTGCTCGAAGTTCTGCGTCAACCGCTCGAAGACGGTCGCATCGCGATTTCGCGTGCCGCTGGTACGGTCGATTTCCCAGCGCGTTTCACTCTGATCGCAGCGATGAATCCCTGTCCCTGTGGTTTCGCGACTGATGCTGAGCAGACCTGTAAGTGTTCGCCGCGCGAAATTGAACGCTACCAAAAAAAATTATCCGGTCCACTACTTGATCGGATTGATCTACATATCGATGTGCCACGGGTCAAATTCGAAAAGTTGGATGCGTCGAGTGAGGGGAATGAATCGTCCGAATCGATTCGCGCCAAAGTCCAAGCTGCGCGGGATATGCAAACCGAGCGCTTCAAAAATTTGCATATCCACGCGAATTCCGAAATGAGTAGCGAGCAAACGAAAAAGTTTTGCGAAGTCGACTCCCAGACAAAAGATTTATTACAGCAGGCGGTTTCTCATTTTCAACTTTCGGCACGGGCTTATTACCGGATTCTCAAACTGGCTCGTACGATTGCGGATTTGGAAGGCGTGGAAAAAATTCAGACCAAACATATTGCTGAAGCTTTGCAATATCGTCCCAAGGTTAGTTAAATTTTTGGTTCGAGCTCTTTCAATTTTTGTTTTACTTCTTCGTTGTAAGGCGAAAGCTCTAAAATTCTTTCGTAAGTTTTTACGGCAGTTTTTAGATTTTTTCCTAATTCATAAGCCTCGGCTAGTGCGAAAAGAAAATCCAAATTGCGGTGGTCTCTTTTGACGGCATTTTTGAAGTTTTCTGCTGCCGCTCTGAAGTCTTTCAATTTCAAAAACACCTGACCAAGGCTCAACCAGCGGGAAGCTTTGTGGGCGTCAATCCGGATGGCATTTTCATAAGCTTCGCGTGCGAGAGGATATTTATTTTGCTTATAAAACGCCAGACCAAGATTCCCAAAATGGGAGGCAGTCTTGGGTTCGAGCTCAATAAGTTTTTGGAAAATTAATTCGGCCTTTCGCCATTCTTCTCGGTGTAAATAAGTTAACCCCAAAAAATTATTAGCTTTGACGCTGTGTTCGTCTAAGGCGAGTATTTGAATCAAAATTTTTTCAGCATCTTTCCACTCCTCCCGAGAAAAATGGGTATCGGCTTTGCGCATCAAGATTGCGATTTGGCTCAAACTTTCTTGGATTTTGTGGGATTTTTCTTCGAGCGAAATTTGGCTACGTAAAAGATTTTCTGAACGAGACTCCCGGTTGAGTTTTTGCTGTTCTCTTTCAAATTGTCGTTGCACTTGCTTTGCCAAAATATTTAGTTTGCCACGATGCGACAAAATACCGAAAATGCCTCCGCTCGCGACGAGAATTAAATAGGGTTGAATCACTTTTTAGATTTTACATCTTTAGCTTCAAAAATTTGGGCACCACCTTTTTCGAGCCAGACTTTCACGGTTTGATTCAAGATGTCGAGCGAGATTACTTTGCCTTCTCCTTTTTCGGTTTGCACGATTGAGCCCCAGCTCGGTAAATTTTTCCGCAATTTTTCATATTCGTCGCGTTCAAAAGCGAGGCAGCAAAATAATTTACCGCAAGGTCCCGAAAGTTTATCGCTACCCTTCATGGCGAGCTCTTGTGTTTTTACCATTTCCATTGTGATGCTTTTGAATTTTGGAACGACTCCACTTTTGCAACAAAACTCTCGTCCGCAAATTCCAAACCCACCGCAGGCTTTCGCACGATCGCGCATCCCGAGCTGGGTGAGGTGAATCCGTTTTTGGACCAACCCTGCTAGTTTTGGCACAACCTCCTTGAAGTCGATTCTTTCCTCGGCCGTAAAAAAGAAATTTAATTCTTCTCCCTCAAAACTCAGTCGCGCTTCCAGAATTTTCATTTTCAGATCTAACTCGAGGATTTTCTCTCGCACTTTTTCTAAAGCAGCCTCTGCTGTTTCGGCGTTAGTTTCTATTTTTTCCAAATCGGACTTGTTTACTTTGTGTAAAATTTTTCCATCTAAAAAAATTTCATTTGCCTCTAGTCTCTTCCGATCCAAAAAAATAATTTCTCCGACATGTTTGCCTTCGTCTTTTTTTTCAAAAATTATTTGATCTCCCATCTGCAATTCCAAATCATTTTCACTGGAATCTACGAGGATAGCGTCGTCGTAAAGATTTTGGATTCCGACATTCATAATTTTCAAATTTGAAGTAAAAGATTTTCGACCGCCAGTCTGGGATTTATATTGCGCTCGATCAATATTTTTGTGGAATTGAGTTGGCGAATCAACCCGACCAGCTTGGCAGGAGTATACCTCGAATTAGCGATTGGTTGTCGCGCGCGGGTCAGCATGAAGCTGCGCAAAAAGTAAGTGAAGGCCTCCAAAAATTTTTGAACCTCGGTTTTATCGGTGCTTACTTTCTCCGCGAAAGCGAGTTTTTCCGCGACATTTGGTTTTTCGAGGAGACTTTTTAATTTCTCGAAATATTCTTTGAACTCTCGAAAGACAGTTGGATTTTCCGCCAACCTTTTCGCGCGAATCGGTTTGCCCATCGAAAAATTAACTACTCGAACTCTCTCAATTTCAGTCAAGCCCGGAAAGTCTCGGAGTAACATTTTGTCGATGGTTGCAGGATTGACATTCCCAAAATTCGAAACGCGACAGCGAGAAACAATCGTTGGCAGTAGGAGAGCCGGATTATTACTTGTGAGTAGAAAGGTTGTTTTTGGCGGCGGCTCTTCGAGAGTTTTTAAGAAAAAATTCGCGCTTTCCCGGTTCATCCTTTCGATGTTGTGGATCACAAAAACATTCCAACCGTCGCTCGTATTATTCACCCGGCTCAAAATTTCCCGCAAATCGTCAATGCGAATAATGTCGGTTTTGGCTTTCGGACTTTTGGCGCGACCAGATTGGTTGAAATTAGTTTTTTGCGCGAGGATATCCCAGTCTTCATTCACACCCTCAATCCAAAGATCGTCTACAGTGGTTAGGTTGGGATGTGAATTCGACCGAATCAGTTTGCAATCTGAGCACTCGCCGCAAGCTTCAAACTTACAAATCAAAAGTTGCGCGAAAAATTTCGCGGCAGTTAGTTTGCCTACCTCCATTGGTCCTGAGAAAAGGTAAGCGTGGTTTATTTTGTCGCTCGCCAAATCTTGTTCCAATTCGACGAGACGTTTTTCATTGCCGACATTTCGCCAAGCGAATTTCAAATTCATTTGCCAACTTTAATTTTAGCGGCGCGTAAAACTTTGCCATTCAGCTCGTAGCCGTCTTCCAGGATTTCTAAAATTTTCCCATTTTCGCCTTCACCAGTTGCGATGATTTCGTGTCGATTCGGATCGCAATCTGATCCAATTTTGGCTTCAATTTTTCGCAAACCCAAATTTGCGAGCGTCGATTCAAACTGTTTTTCAATCGCTGAAATTCCAGTCGCCCAATCGTCAGATTTCAAATTTTCAGGCAGGTGATTTGCGGCGCGTTTAAAGTTCTCTAAAATTGGTAACAAGGCGGTCAAAATATTCTCACCAGCGAATTTTGCAAAATCGATTTTGTCGCGTTCGACCTGCTTTCGAAAATTCTCTAATTCGGCGGCGGTACGCAAATATTTTTCTTCGAAATCAATCTCGTTCTTCACTGGCGGTGGAGTCGCCTTGTCGTCGGCTGGCGGGTTGGCAGAATTCATAAAATTAAAATTAAGCCCGAGGATTTTAGCTTAAAAATTAGTTTGCTAAAATTCAGTAGTGCAACCAAAGATTAAACTGAAACCGTGGGGTCGCGAAATCTGGTTTGCGGCGACCAAAAATTACGCTGGCAAAATCCTCGAAGTCAAAAAAGGGGAGCGGCTATCTCTCCAATTTCACAAAAAAAAGGAAGAGACGCAATTTTTATTTTCGGGCAAAGTTAGGCTGACTTTCGGTCTCAATCCAAAAAAGTTAAAAAATAAAATTCTGAAAGCCGGCGAGGTTTTTCACATTCCGCCGAAGATGATTCACAGGATTGAGGGTATCGGGCCACTTTCCAAAATCTTCGAAGTCTCGACTCCGGAGCTGACCGATGTCGTCAAAATTTCGGACGACTATGGGCGGTCGGGTTCTGGGAATAATGAAAAAATGGACCGGAGTTTGGCACGGAAAATTTCGTCTTCAAAGTAACTCTCTAAATTTAGAGTGCAGCTTTTTGTTACTCGCCAAGATCGAGATATTCGGAAATTTCAAATTCGGCAAAGTCACATCCGCCACCTTCCCACCGGCTTCGCGGACGATTAATGTGCCTGCTGCGATATCCCAGATTTTGGTGTTGCGTGAAAAGTCGAGGTAGCCATCGACACTGCCATTCGCGACGAGGCAAAGGTCGTAGGCAGCAGCGGCGAAGGCGCGGACTCGCCGCACTTTATTTAGTGAATCAGTGAAAGAACAAATATCTTTGGCGAATCTTTTTCCTGAGGTGTGGCGGCGTGGGATTTCGACGACAATCATTGTTTCGTCTAATTTCGCAGTTTGCGAAACGTGAATTTTTTGACCGTTTAGTTTTGCTCCTCCCCCTTTTCTTGCCGAAAAAAGTTGCCCCGAAATCGGTGAAAAAACCACGCCGATGATTGACTCACCGTTTTCCTGGAGGGCGATTGAGATGCACCAGTTTGGCAAGCCGAAGTGAAAATTTTTCGTGCCGTCGAGCGGATCGATAATCCAGTTTCGGCTTTGGGATTCAAAATTTTCCAAACTTTCTTCAGCAAGGATTCCGTCGCCAGGAAAAGCTTTTTTTATTTCTCGGATTATTAATTTCTCGCTCGCCAAATCAGCGTCGGTCGCGAAATCATTTTTACCTTTTTGGACCGCGATTTTGCTTTTACCGAAATTTTTCAACAAAAATACACCAGCTTTCTTGGCTAGGTTTTCTGCGAAATTTTGGGTCTCGATTAAATTCATTGGGAAGAATAATGGAATATAGAATAATGGAATAATAGCACTCCCTTACTCTCTTGTTTCTCCGTCCTTACTCGTCCCAAGTCGTCAAAATTTCCGGCTCGTCTTCAGTCATTAGAATTTGATGTTCGAAGTGTGCGGAAAGTTTGCCGTCAGTGGTGCGAGTCGTCCAGCCGTCTTTTTCCGTCAAAATTTCCGCTTTTCCTAGATTGATAATCGGCTCGATGCAAATCGTCATTCCAGCCTTTAGTTCGACACCAGTGCCAGGTTTCCCAAAATTTGGTACTTCTGGATCTTCGTGTAGCTTTCGTCCGATGCCGTGACCGACGGTTTCGCGGACAGGGGAATAGCCAAATTGTCGCACGAAGCCTTCCACGGCGTGACCGATGTCACCGGTTGTATTGCCAGCTCGTGCTGCGGCGATGCCGTGGTAAAGGCTCTCTTTTGTTCTTTCTACAAGTTTTGTCGCAGTTTCAGTAATCGCTCCGACGGGGACTGTCCGGCAGGCATCAGCGTAAAAGTTTTCTAAAATCACTCCAAAGTCGATCGAAACAATGTCACCGTTTCTCAAAATTTTATTTGGGCTAGGGATGCCGTGGACGACTTGGTCATTCACACTCGCGCAAATTGTAGCTGGGAAGCCTTGGTAATTTTTAAAAGCGGGGATGACGTTTCGTTTGTGACACAAATTTTCCGCCATCGCATCGAGTTCGGTAGTCGAAATTCCTGGTTCGACGGCAGCGCAGACTTGATTCAAAATTTCAGACTGGATGCGGCAGGCGTGGCGAATGATTTCGAGCTCGGCGGGAGTTTTGAGTACAATTGACACAAGGGCAGTTTAATTAATTTCTCGAAGGGATGCGAAAAGCACTCATCTCGCTAGCGAGACTGCCAGCAATTTTCTTAACGCTCGACCACTCGATTCCGAGCTGTTGGCACGCTTTGCAAAGTGTTTCTCTGGAATATTCTGCGCTCCAAGTGATATTAAATTGTGCGGTCGTGACCTTGTTTGATTCCCAACAAAATTCAATCATTTTTCTCGCCAAAAAAGTCGCGAGTCCTTTTTGTCGAAATTCGGGTAAAACAACATAAGACGAGACGCCGTAAGAAAGTTTTCCAGCATAATCATTATGGTGAATTGCTGCCCAAGCCGCTAATTTTCCGCGAGTGTCGTGAATCAAGAAAGTTTGCCACGCGTTGATTAGTTCGCAGATAGACAGGTCTTCATTGCCAAAAGTGCTTTCGATTTCGTGTCGAATTAAATTCATTGCTTGCCGAACTTCATAAAATTTTTCTGACAAAAAAGTCTCACGATTGAAGGTTGTGAGTTGAAAATTTTCCTTGTCGATTTGGAATTTCTTATTCATAAAAAAGAGATGATTTTATCATGAATTTCCGTTAAAATTTCCCTCGCTTCCGAGATCGAAATTCGAGCCGCGAATTTTTCGCCACTCGCTTTCGGTTCCGGAGGAGTTCCTCGCTTGCGCGAGGGCAAGCTTTTAACCCCCTCCAAAATGGAACCCCAAAAAGTTTCGGGAACAATCGCTTCCCGACCGTTCGTCATCGAAACGGGCAAACTCGCTAATCAGGCGACTGGTTCTGCGGTTGTTTCGCTGGGCGAGACTGTCGTACTCGCGACTGCGGTCATTTCTACTCCACGACCTGGTTGCGATTTCTTTCCTTTGTCTTGTGACTACGAAGAAAAATACTACGCGACAGGCAAGATTAAAGGCAGTCGCTTCATCAAACGTGAAGGTCGTCCGAGTGATGCGGCGGTGTTGCGTTCGCGCATGATCGATCGTCCGATTCGTCCACTTTTTCCGAAGGGAACCACGAATGACATTCAAATCATTGTCACCGTTCTTTCGGCTGATCTCGAAGTAGATCCTGCGACGACGGCGATCAATGCCGCTTCCGCGGCGCTCATGGTTTCAGGTGCTCCTTTCGCTGGCCCGATTGGTGCTGTCCGTGTCGGTCTCGTTGAAGACAGATTAATTATCAATCCAACCTACGTAGAGGAGGAGAAAGGTGATTTGGTGCTCACCGTCGCTGGGACTTTGGATGCGATCACGATGGTGGAAGCTGGTTCGAATGAAATCTCTGATGAAAAAATGTTGGAGGCTTTAGAATTGGCCCATAGTGAGATTAAGAAAATTTGTGAGTTGCAAGTTCAGCTCAAGGACAAAGTAAAGCCTGAGGCCGTGGGAGTATTAGTTGCCGAAAAGAATGCGGAGGCAATCGCGGCGGTCGAAGAAGTCATTACCAAGGCTGATCTCGACACAGTTTCCGGCAAGCTAAAAAAAGAAATCAAAAACGCGATTCATGCACTTGAAGAAAAATTAATCACAGCTAAGAAGGCAGAGATTGAAGCAGAGAAGTTTAGTGAGGGTGATTTGAAAAGTTTGCTCAACGATAAATTTGAAAAAAATCTGCGCGCAAATGTACTCGAAAAAGATTTGCGTATTGATGGTCGTAAGTTGAACGAAGTTCGTGCGTTGAGCAGTGAGGTCGGAGTATTACCACGGACACATGGTAGTGGACTCTTCAACCGCGGTGAGACTCAGATCTTGACGATCGCTACACTCGGTGGTCCAGGTAAGGCGATGATCGTCGACACGATGGATAAAGACTACGAGCGTTTTTATATGCATGAGTACAACTTCCCACCATTCTCAGTGGGTGAGAGCGGAAGACGCTTCGGTCCAGGTAGGCGTGAGGTTGGTCATGGTGATTTGGCGGAGCGCGCTTTGATTCCTGTACTGCCTTCACGTGAAGAGTTCCCTTACACGATACGTGTCGTTTCCGAGACTCTAAGCTGCAATGGTTCGAGTTCGATGGGATCGGTTTGCGGTTCGACACTCGCTTTGATGGATGCTGGCGTGCCGATCAAAAATCCAGTTTCGGCAATCGCGATGGGGATGGTGACTGACAAGGACGCGGAAGGTAAATTCAAAAACTACAAAATTCTTTCCGACATCCAGGGTTTCGAGGATTTTGCCGGCGATATGGATTTCAAAGTTGCTCGTACCGAGAAGGGGATTACCGCTCTTCAAATGGATATCAAAGTGAAGGGTGTCTCGACAGACATTCTCAAAGAAGCTCTGACTCAAGCGAAAGTTGGTTGTGATGAGATTCGAGCGGCGATACTGGCGGCGATTCCGGAAGCGCGTAAGGAATTAAACAAATATGCTCCTTTGATCGAGTCCGTTAAAATTGATCCTGCAAAAATTCGTGAGATTATTGGCAAAGGTGGCGAGATGATTCAAAAAATTACAAAAGAGTGTGGTGTCGAGATTGATGTCGACGACGATGGGATTGTCACAATAACTGCGCCTGATCAGGCGGGTGGCGAGAAGGCGAAAAAATGGATTGAGCAAATTGTTTATATTCCGAAAGAGGGCGACGAGTTTGATGGTAAGGTTGTCCGAATTATGGACTTCGGTGCCTTCGTAGAAATCTCACCTGGCAAAGATGGGATGGTTCACATCTCCGCGCTGGCTCCGAATCGAATTGAAAAAGTCGAGGATGCAGTCAAAATTGGCGACATCATTCAGGTCAAAGTCGTCGAGGTTGATGCGATGGGTCGGATTAATCTGACTCGTGTTATTGACGGTGTTGAAATGAAGCGTGCGCCAAGACCACCGCGTCCGAGTGGAGATGGAGGGAGACCACCGAGGAGATTTTAGTTTTAGAATAAAGAATTAGGACGAAGAATACAGAATACAGAATACAGAATAATAGAATAATGGAATATGGAATAATGGAATACAGTTTGTAGAGGCGTTGCATCACAAAGGGTGCAGCGTCTCTATTTTTGAAATAAGAGTGTGCAAAGGAGAGGCGCGATTAATCGCGCCTCTACACAAAAACAATCTCTCGTTTGAGATATGCTGTTTGAATTTTCTGACGGCGAAAACAGGCAAAGTCCCGCTTGGCGGGACGAAGGTTGGTGGCCGGGGGAAGAATTGAACTTCCGACGCAAGGATTTTCAATCCTTCGCTCTACCACTGAGCTACCCGGCCAAGTGAGCAGGATTTTAACTTAGGCGCGGAGCTCAATCAAGAAACTAGGATTTTTTCCTGCGCGCTTTTTAGTCTAAAATGTACGCAATTCTTTTTTAAACCCAAAAAAATGTTCTTCCGCAGATTTTTTCTACTCACTTGTTTCCTCGTGGGTTTTTCTTTTGCTCCGGTTTACGCCGAGACGATTGCTGATTTGGATATTTTCGCCGACACCGTCTGGACCGAGGCGATGAGCCCGATTGTGATTAAAGCAAATTCCCGCAACGATTACATTCGCCGCGTTGCCAATGGCGCGCAGCTGACGATTGAGGCCGGAGTCGAGGTTCGCTTCGAGCCGGGAATGAGTTTACAGATTAGTAGCCAATGTCTCAGGGGTTATGGTAGTGAAGCTTGTTACCGGGATCGGGAGGGCAATCTCAAGGTTCCGAAACTCATCGCAAGGGGGACTTCGATCAAACCGATTATTTTTACCTCTAATCAAAAGATTCCGCAGCCGGGTGACTGGGGGAGCGTGATTCTCGATGCGCGCGACAACGAAGTCGAATGGGTGGAATTTCGCTACGGCGGGATGCGTTCCAAGCGGGCTTTCGTCGAAGTCAACAATTCCTTCTTCGAGAATAATTTAATCGAGTCCGGTGGTGAGGCGATTGCTTTATTCGCCAGTAGTCAAAAAATCGCTGGTAACGTCATCCAAAAAAACGGTGGAGTTGGTATATTCTGTGAACATCAATGTGAGATTGACAACAATTTCATCGTAGAAAATCCGGGCAGCGCGATCGAGCTTTCGACACTTCTCGAGACGAAAATTACTAATAATTTTATTTACAAAAATGGCGGCAATGGAATTTCCAACGAAAATATTCTGACTGTGGCGGTGACCGCTGAGGGTAATTATTTTCTCGAAAACTCTGGCGGGATTTACTCCCATCGCTCACACGAGCTTGGTCGATTCAATCGTAACAACTTTCTCAAAAACAAAAACTTTGCGATCAAGTCTGACATCAATAACCGCGGTGAAAAAATTTATCCGGCAGAGGGAAATTGGTTCGGCATCGACACGGGTTCCAAAAAATCAGTTGGGGAATATTTCGTCTCATCCGATTATGACACGAGCAAATTTTTGCCCGAGGGGAATGATTTCAAGATTACGGGGAATTCTAAAGCGGCGCGCAGCTACCGCGACTATCTTTCTGCTAACAATTTAGAAGAAGCTTTTTTTGAGGCGCAGGTTAAAAGGTTGGCGACCATCGGCAGTGCTAGCTTGGCGGGTTCACTTTTGCGTTATTCTGTCACTCTTTCCAATCGGACGACCAAGGCGGTGGACGGGACGGAGCTCTTGGTGAGTATGCCGGGAGATCAATTACTTTTGCTTTGCAGCGCTTTGCCGGTTACTGCGAGCTTTGATTATTCTCTCCAAAATGCTTGCACGATGACGCTTTCGAGTGATGTTACTTTCAGCAACAATCGACTTGTTTGGCGACCCGGGGTGATTCCGGCGATTAACGAAAAAACACTTTTCTTCACGATGATGCTGAAGCCGACCGCTCAAAGCACTGCCTCATTACCGCGTCTAGATTTCGGCGGCAAACCATTTTCCTACACGCTCGACTCATTAGTGAAATTAAAAGAAGGTGGTGGTAGCGAGAGCGCTCAGACTGCTCAAGTCGCCAATCCGGTTGCGACTTCTCCAGCTCCTGTAGTCGTGGCGCCCAAGGTTGAGATTCCGGTAGTCGCCGTCCCAGTAGATGGTGCACTCGCGACTGGTACAGTCTCTCGTCAAATTCTCAACGGTATTTTGAATTACGTGCTCACGACTGCCGATGGCAAGAATTATTCTTTGTTTAATAAATGGAAATGGCGTGAGATCGACGATTTCACCAAGTCGGTCGACAAAAACAAAACGATTGCGGTTTACGGTGATTTTTATTTCAATCGTTTCGGCATCGCGACAGGTGTCAAATTTACCCGCTTCGAAATTCGCTAAATTTAGGAGCTCAAATTTTTTCTAGCCTCCGCTAATTCATCTGTCGAGAGTGCCACTCCGTGGTAAGCGAAGTTGTTTTCGGCGCAGGGTGCACCTTTGCCTTTCACCGTTTGTGCAATGATGGCGGTAGGTTTATTTTTCGCACGTTTCGCTTTCTCTAGTTCGCGCAAAATTTCCGTGAAATTGTGACCGTCGATTGCTACGACATGCCAGCCGAAGCTCCGAAATTTCTCGTCAATTGGATTTACCGTCATTACTTCAGAATTCGCCCCGTCGATTTGTAGAGAATTGTTGTCGACGATGGCCGTCAAATTACCCAATTTGAAATGACTCGCCGACATCGCTGCCTCCCAGACTTGTCCTTCCTGCAATTCGCCGTCGCCGAGCAAGGTGAAGACGTGTTGCCGCGGATTCGCCAAAGCCAAGCCGACGGAAAAACTCAAACCCTGTCCGAGACTGCCACCGGAAACCTCTACACCGGGGGTGTGGGGGGTGGGGTGTCCCTGCAAATTTGAATTCACTTGTCGGAAACTGGCGAACTCTTTCTTACTAAAGAACCCGCGTTCGCCAAGGACTGCGTAAAGTCCGGCGGAGGCGTGACCTTTACTCAACACGAAAAAATCGCGTCGTGGGTCGAGCGGCTTTTTTGGATTATGTTTCAAAATCCCGCCGAAATAAAGACAAACCAAAATATCCATTGCTGAGAGACTGCCACCAGGATGACCGCTATTCGCCGCGGAAATCATTTCGAGGGCAATGAGGCGAAGTTTATTGGCGAGAATTTGCAGTTCCGAGTTTTTCATCGCGAAGATTTTAACCCACTTTTGAAAATGAATTTATGCAGCGCGGTCTCGCTGGTAATCTCCGGATGGAAGCTCATCCCGAAAATTTCACCTTGCCGGACCAAGACTGGTACGTCCTCAAATTTCGCCAAAATTTTTACTGACTTTCCGACGGACAAAATTTTCGGGGCGCGGATGAAAGCGACGGTGATTTCTTTTTTACCGATCGCCGGGATTTTCACCTTTGCCTCAAAACTTTCAAGCTGTCGGCCGTAGGCGTTGCGCTCGACTTTGACATCGAGGAGCTTCAGCTTCGCCAATAAAATTAAACCGGCGCAGGTAGCCAAAACAGTTGGCAGTTGTAGCCCCGAAGGGGTTACTTTGGGATTATTAGTTGCTAGATTTTTTATCGGAGTGGTGATGAATTTACGAAGCGGAGAGACCAACCCATAAGTTTTCGCTAAATCAAAAATGGTTGTCGATTCGCCACCAGGTAGGATTAAGCCATCGAGATTTTTGAAATCTTCTTTTGTACGGATTTCGATAGCTTCGAGCTTGAGCTGTCTCAAAATTGCCGCGTGCTCTGCGACGTCACCGTGAATCGCGAGAATTCCAATTTTGTGAACGGGCATTAATTCATAATTTTAGGATTCTGTCGGATTGTCCGAATGAAAATGAGCGGAAATAGAAGTGTAGTAAATAGAGCCATCACGACTAGGGCAGAGTACAGTTTCGCCGAAATTAAATTTAAATTAAACGCAATCAAGGCGAAGGCGAGCTCGACTGCGCCGCGACTATTCATCGCCCAGCCGATCAAGTGCAGTTGTTTCCAGTTGAAATTAACAAATGGTTTTGTCAAAAAAGTTCCAATCAATTTACCTGCCACTGCTATCACCAAAATTGTGATTAACAGGAGAGGGTTCAATAATAATTTTTCAAAATCAAAATTCAATCCCACCGCGACGAAGAAAAAGGGAATTAGCGTGAAGTCTAAGATTTTTTCTAATTTCAAAAGGTGAGGATGTGTACGACCAACAATTTTTTGGGTCAGGATTCCCAAAAAAAACGCCATGATGGCAGCGATGACTAACCGATTTTCTCCGAGTGGTAATCCTGCGACGAAATAGCTAATCAGGACAAATAAAAGTAAACCCAAAAGATCGTCGACGATTCCAGTCGCCATCATCGTCGCGCCGAGTTTCGTTTTTAATTTGCCAAACTCGAGTAACACTTTCGCTGTCGTCGCTTCGGCGGTGATGCTCATACAGATTCCGCCGATGAGTGCAGCGATGAGTGGGAAGCCTAAAAGCTTCAAAACTCCGAGCCCGAGCAAAAAAGGAGTCAGCATTGCTGAGGTGGCGATTAATAGAGAGTCAGTTTTTTCCTTATAAATTTGGTGCCAGGAACTTTCCAATCCGGCGATAAACATTAAACAAACCAAGGCAATATTGCCTAAGTCTAAAATTATATTCGTCTGACCGTTAATCAAAAGATCGCGAATGGGGGAGTAGCTGACCAGTAATCCGGAAATTATTAGTCCGATTACTTTTGGCAGATGCACTTTTTCCGCTAAAAAAACAAAGCTGCGAGCAACGAGCAAAACGGAAACTAAGGCGATTAACAAACTCATTTGCGTGGAATTTTACCACCCTCCCTTGGTGGCCGTAGTCCGCTTTATTTTTCGAGTATAAAAAAATTTGCAATAAAAATTATCTAGGGGAAAATGCAACACTAAATTTTTAAATGCAGGAGCAATTTCAAACTTTCGATCTTGGTGAAGAAGATTATCGCGATGGCGTTAGATTAATAGCACGAAAAAATTTCTCAGCTGATTACTTAGATTTTTTCGAAGAGGTGATTGAGGTTGTCAGAGAAAAAGCCAGAGATGTTTTTGCTAGATCGAATGGAATAAGTATTTTTGTTTCACACAAAGATGCGGAATTAAATTCCCAAAAACTTCAGGAAAACTATAATAAAGCTCTCCAAGAACACCAAGAAAATATCGCACTTGGTAAGCTTATCTTTTTTGAAAAATAAACTACCAGCCCCTAGTAGCCAGCTTCGTTTCCAGTGTTGCGATTTCCAATCCCTTCATCGCTTCGCCGAGTCCTTCTGAGACTCGCGCCAAGATTTTCGCGTCGCGGAAATTCATCGTGGCTTCGACAATGGCGCGCGCCATTTTGGCTGGGTTTTTTGATTTGAAAATGCCACTGCCGACGAAGACACCGTCGCAACCGAGCTGCATCAAAAGTGCTGCATCCGCCGGAGTCGCTACTCCACCGGCCGCGAAATTTACTACAGGGAGGCGACCGAGTTTTTTGATTTCCTCGACAAGGGCAAGGGGTGTCCGAATCTCCGCTGCGTATTTTTTGACTGCCGCCGTCGACATTCTTTGTAACTTTGCGATTTCCGAATTAATCGTCCGAATATGGCGGACAGCTTCGACGACGTTGCCTGTCCCGGCTTCGCCCTTCGTGCGAATCATCGCTGCACCCTCCGAGATTCGTCGCGCTGCTTCGCCGAGATTCGTCGCTCCGCAAACGAAAGGAATTTTGAATTTCGATTTGTCGACATGAAACTGTTCATCGGCAGGAGTGAGGACTTCCGACTCGTCGATGTAATCCACTTCCAGCGCTTCTAAAATTTGTGCCTCGACAAAGTGTCCGATTCGGACCTTGGCCATCACCGGAATGGAAACCGCTTTCTGAATTTCACGAATCATCTTCGGATCGCTCATACGCGCGACACCACCGTCCTTCCGGATGTCACTTGGTACGCGTTCGAGTGCCATTACGCTGACAGCTCCAGCTTTCTCGGCAATCCGCGCTTGTTCGGCATTCACCACGTCCATGATGACTCCACCTTTCAGCATTTGAGCCAACCCTTTTTTTAATCGAGGAGTGGCAGTTTTCTTTTTCATTACAAAAAATTAAAGCGGCGAGATTTTAGCAGCTTTTCAGGTTTTAGAGAATTTAAGTTTCCGATGGCAAGCGGATTTTGCAATCTTTTTCCAGGACATCTTCAGCTCCAATTTCACAGTAAGTTTTGTGATCTTCTTTTTTGTCGAGAAGATATGTCAGCCAAAAGAAGCATCCGACAAGGAAAGGTACTGCCGTCAGGAGAAAAATTCTCGCGATTTCTGGAGCATCTGCGTCGGTGAAATACTGGCTCATGCCCATCAAAAAATCGAAAATGGCGTGGATTGAAGCTGCCATCAATAAGCCTTCGAAAATCTTTTCCTCGCGGAAAACAGTTTCGCTTTTCATATGCAAAATGCGATGAATCCACTTAGTAAAAATGAAGCGTTTACCTTCTGAAAGTTTGTCCACCAAAACTGGCTTGGCGAAGCAGGCGACTCCATAATAATACCCGAAAATTCCGCTCGCGATGATATGTAGCAACATTGAGCCGATTGAGCGGAAGGTTACATAAAACCAGCGCATCGATTCATCGATGGCAGGATTATTCCAAATTGAATGGAAATACAAGACGTTTTCGATGAAGGAAAATCCGAGTGCTACGATGATTGAAAGTTGAATGGCGTCATCGATATTGCGGAAGAAACTTTTACCGGTTAATTTCACAATCCACATTTTCGAAGTTTCCTCGTAAAAGCCGACCCATAGGCCAGTGAGTGCAGTTATGAGAACTATATTTACAAAAAGATTCTCTAGGATTCCATCGATGCGGGTGATTTCGTGCTGGAAAACAAAAATTGGAATTACCGCCAACATTCCCGCTAAAAAAATTCCCAAGGTGAGCAGTTTGTTTTCTCGCTGATGCCGCAGGAAAATATAAAGCCAAATTATTACAGGCACAGCTGCTAGACCGATGAAAGGTAGATGCGCTACGTCAAATATCCCTGCCACGCGGCTGAGAGCATCGGCTATTCGGTCGATAAAGTCGGGGGCGAGGTTGATTTCGTTCATTCGGTTGTTTTGTCTTCACGAGAGGAGTTTTGATTTCGTTCAAATAATTTTTTTGCGTGAGATTTGAAGTCAAAGTTGGGTTTGTAATCGAGCTGTTGGAATCTTCGACTAGTTGCTGCTAACAACTTTCTTTCGTGACGTAGCAGCCAAACGATAAAAATTATAACCGCGATCCCCAACATTCCGCTGAGGGTGACGATGCCTCCAGTCGAAAGAATCGACCAATTTGTTTCGGACGGGGCAGCTTTTCTTTCAAAAGTATTTTCTGGTTGGGTAGCTTGTTTAGAGTCCAAAAGACTCGCTGTCAGACTTTTAGCTGATAGAGTTTGGATTTTGGAATTTTCTTTGATATCTCCAGCTTTGTGCGAAAGACTGCGTGGAAATTGAAAAAGAATTTCGCCGTTTGCTTGCGCAATTATATTTGAAGGTTTTTCGGCTACAGGTTCTGCTGGTTTGATGATTTCTTCAATTTCAGCGTCCTCTCCCTTTAATTGTTGCACCATCTTGCCGATATTAACTTCCGCTAAAGTCTCCTTCACAGCTTTTATCTTGTCAGCTTTCGCTTTTACCTCAGCGTGGGCATTTTCTTCTGTTGTCTGGTCTTTCGCTACTAGTGCGGCCTTCAGTCTTTCGATTTCAGCATCTTTCGCCAATATCTTTGGGTCGGTTTCATTGTTTTCCGAATTGACAACCTCAGTCTCATTTTTCAGAGCTTCAGTCTCTACTGCGTTAGTTTCTACTACCTTTACATAGTCCGGCTCAGGAGCTTCTTCGATTTTAAAAACCGGCGGAGTTGGAGCCTTTGTTGGGGTTGAGACAAAATTTTCGCTAGTGCTATCTTTTTGCAGGCTTTCTAGCTGGCTGCGAAGTTTTTCCATTTCTGACTCTACCATTTTAGTTTGCAGTTGTTTCATCCCGTCTTTCATTTCTGCCAAATCAGCTTGGAGCGAGCTCAAAACCTTTTTCAGTTCGGCGACTTCCGCAGAGTCTGAATCTTGATTTGTTGCCTCGAAAGTGGCTTGGATAGGCGAAATATCTACTTCTGCAGCCCAAGTAGGAGTTACTCCAACCGAAGTTAGAAGTAGCATTAGTCCGGCTAAGGCGAGAATTTTTGTTTTTGGCATTTGAGGTTTAGTTTTTATTTCCTTACATTTTAGCACAACTTAGCTTTATTTTCAAGAGTTTTCTGGTAAAATACCCCAGCTAAAGTTTTAATTTTTACCTATGTCTAAAAAAGTTTCCCTCGCTAAAGCCCCAAAAACCCCGAAAGCGGATAAATTTCAAACGCCGCGCGGGGTTCACGACGTGCTGCCCGACGATCATGCCTATTTCACTGTAATCAAGAAAATTATCCGACACCGGGCGCGCCAGGCTGGTTTTCGTCGGATTTCGACTCCAATTTTTGAATCAAAGAATCTTTTTATTCGGAGTGTCGGTGGACAGACCGATTTAATTGAAAAAGAGCTTTATACCTTTCAAACAAAGAAAGACGGAGAGGAATTTGCGCTGAAGCCGGAAGGGACGGCGGGGATTGTCCGCTCTTTCATCCAACATGGGATGAATCAGCTACCTCAGCCGGTCGAGCTCTTTTACATCGAGCCCTTTTTTCGTCACGACCGCCCACAAAAAGGTCGCTACCGCCAATTTCATCAATTTGGTTTCGAAGTCATCGGTGAATCGGATCCTGGTATTGATGCTCAGATTATTCAGGTGGCTCATTTTATTCACCAAGATTTGGGAATTGCTTCCAAGCTCAAACTTCAAATTAACACCATTGGCTGTTCGAAATGCCGGGAAAAATTTACCAATCAGCTCCGCGACTATTTCATTGGGAAAGAGCGGAATCTTTGTGCGAACTGTGTTCGTCGTCTCGAAGAAAATCCTTTGCGAATTCTCGATTGTAAAGGGGAGGATTGCCAAATTCTTGCAAGCAATGCTCCTAAATTTGAAAATGTGATTTGTGATGAGTGTAAGGATCATCACAAAAAAGTCCTCGAATTACTCGATTCCGTCGATATCGAATACAATGAAAATCCACAACTTGTTCGCGGACTCGATTATTATTCGCGTACGGTTTTTGAATTTTGGGACGAATCAGAAGGAGCGCAAAATTCAGTTGGCGGTGGAGGTCGCTACGACGGATTGGTCGAGCAGCTCGGAGGGAATTCGACTGCGGCTTGCGGTTATGCTGGAGGGATGGAGAGAATCATCGCTCACATGAAGGATTTTCGAATTCTTGCGCCGGACAAAGATCAGATTGATGTTTTCGTTGCTCAGCTCGGTTTTGAGGCCAAGAAAGTTGCGCTGCAGCTTCTCACGGCTTTACGAGAAGAAGGCGTTCATGCGCTTGGCGCGCTTGGTAAGGCATCTATGAAAGATCAGCTCGGCAAGGCGGATAAATTTAATGTGAAATATGCTTTGATTCTCGGAGAGGTAGAAGTTCGTGAGGGCAAAGTTATTCTTCGCGACATGGCATCGGGAGTTCAAGAGGTGATTCCAATCGGCAAGTCTGTCGAGAAAGTTATCAAAAAACTCGGTAAGAAAAGTCTCGACAAGTACGATCCGAGCAAGGATTTGAAAAAAGACAGGACAGTACGACCAGAAGAGGAATTATTGATTCGGGATTAAGGTAAAATGAATCGGTGAAAAAACCACTAGAAAATTACGCGTTTATTGATTCCCAGAATTTACATTTTGGCTTGCGAGAGATTGGGTGGAAGTTAAATTTCAAAAAATTTAGGGTTTATTTGGCAGAAAAATATGGAGTTAAAAAGGCGTATTTTTTTATCGGCTACCTAGCTGAAAATCAAAAACTTTATCAAGCACTGAAAGAGTCTGGGTTTGTATTAATTTTCAAGCCGACCTTGAAGAAACCTGACGGTATTGTGAAGGGCAATTGTGACTCAGAATTAGTTTTGCAAGCGATGATTGATTTCAAAAAATACAAAAAGGCGGTTTTGATTTCTGGCGACGGCGACTTTCATTGTCTCGCGAAATATCTCGATGAACAGAAAAAATTAGAAAAAATGATTGCTCCGAGTCACGCCAATTGTTCCAGTCTGTTGCGCAAACTGCTCGGTAATCGTATCGTTTTTGTCGAAGATTTAGATTCACGAAAGTTTTGTCGCGAAGTTTCGGCGCCCAACAAAAAAGGAAGGGAACCCCGCGTGGACGGAACCACGAAGTGAAGCCCTTCCTGATAATTGTCCTTATTTTAATAGGCTAAAATCTAAAAGTCAAATCTAATTCTCAAATTATGCGCTCTGATTACCTCAAAAAAGCGGTCGAAACTGCCCCACACCGCTCACTGCTTCGTCGTTGCGGAGTCGCGAAAAGCGATTTAAACAAACCCTTCATCGGCGTGGTGAATTCTTTTACCGAGACGGTGCCAGGACATGTGCACCTGCAGAAAGTTGGTCGTATTGTGAAAGAGGCGGTAGAGAAAGCTGGCGGCAAAGCTTTTGAATTTAATACAATCGCGATTTGCGATGGGATTGCCATGGGACACATGGGGATGCACTATTCTCTCCCGTCGCGCGAGCTGATTGCTGATTCGATTGAATCCATGATGGAGGCGCACCGCTTGGACGGCATGGTGCTGATTGGCAATTGCGACAAGACTGTACCGGGAATGCTCATGGCAGCGATGCGCTTAAACGTCCCCGCGGTTTACGTTTCGGGTGGTCCGATGGCTGCGGGTCGGTGCGGAGGCAAGAGTTGTGATTTGATTTCAGTTTTTGAGGGTGTGGGAGAATATGAAGAAAAGAAAATTACGAAAAAAGATCTAGAAGAGTTGGAAGAAAAATCTTGTCCGACGGAAGGGAGTTGCTCTGGTATGTTTACGGCCAACTCGATGAATTGTCTGGCTGAAGTTCTCGGTCTTGCTTTACCAGGGAATGGGACGATTCTCGCGGTCGATAAGAAGAGAGAAAAACTTTATCGTGAGGCTGGCAAGAAGATTCTCGAGCTGGTGAAAAAAGACATCAGGCCCCGCGACTTAGTTACCAAGAAATCTATCGACAACGCTTTCGCGCTGGATGTGGCGATGGGAGGCTCGACCAATACCACGCTGCACACTTTGGCGATTGCGAAGGAAGGCGGAATTGATTATCCCTTGGAGCGTATCAATCAGATTGCGAAGAAAACTCCTTACCTCTGCAAAGTCTCGCCGAGTGATCCGAATGTGCATATCGAAGATGTGCAAAAAGCGGGTGGAGTTTCAGCGATTTTGACAGAGTTGAGTAAGAAAGAAGGCGTGCTGGATTTAAAACAGAAGACGATCTCAGGGACACTGGGTGGACAGATCAAAGGTGCGAAAATTCGAGGAAACCCTTCGACAAGCTCAGGGCAGAGAAAAATTATTCACTCTCTTGCTGATCCAATCTCGAAAGAAGGAGCACTTAAAGTTCTTTTTGGAAACTTGGCGCAAAAAGGTTCAGTCGTGAAAACAGGAGGAGTTGATCCGAAAATGCTGCAGTTTACAGGCAAGGCAAAAGTTTACGATTCACAGGAAGCTTCACTCAAAGCGATTCTGGCTGGCAAGATCAAAGCAGGAGATTGTGTGGTGATCCGTTACGAAGGACCCAAGGGTGGTCCAGGGATGGTGGAGATGCTCTCACCGACGGCGGCAATCGTCGGCATGGGTCTAGGGGATAAAGTTGCACTTATTACGGACGGAAGATTCAGCGGTGGGACGCGGGGAGCCTGCATCGGTCATATCTCTCCAGAGGCGGCAAGTGGTGGGAATATCGCAGTTGTTCAAAATGGAGATTTAATCGAGATCGATATTCCGAAAGGAAAGTTGAATGTGAAATTATCTTCTGCAGAAATCAAGCAGCGTATGAAAAAAGTAAAACCTTTCAAAGCTAAAGTCCAAACTGGTTGGCTAGCGCGTTACTGTCGTTTTGCGACGAGTGCGGATACGGGAGCGATACTAAAAATTTAAAATGCAAAATGAATAAATTTACTTCATCACCCAGAGTTTTGGCGCAATCACCATTTATTGGAAAAGCGGGTGAATATATTGTTTTAGCAGAATTACTTTTGCGTGAGTTCAATGCAGCATTAGTGGCAGTAGATTCAGGAACTGATATTCTTACGGAAAAAAATAATAGATTAATTCGAATTCAGGTTAAGACAAGAAGGATTGGTCATGATAAAAAAACCTCATTTTTACTTGGAGAAAAAACTCTTAAAAATAAAAATAGCTTTGATTTTTTGATCTTAGTTGTACGGAACATCCTGAGGGTTGAAGAAGTTAAGGAGGCAATCTTTGTTTTTCCGCGCAGTGTGATTAACAAACTTATCTAAGAAAAATTTATGTGTTATCAAAAGAAACAAAAGCGTTTTCAAGCTCTAATTATTTTTAGAAATGACACTTGGTATTTAGGAACTTTAAAAAATGAAATCGAAAAATATAAAAATAATTTTGATTTAATTTAAATTATGCCGAAAACTTTCGCCGAAAAAGTTCACGCCGTCGTCACGCAAATTCCGCGAGGAGAAGTGCGAACTTATTCGGAGGTCGCGAAATTAGCCGGGAATGAAAAGGCGGCACGAGCAGTTGGAAATATTCTTAATAAAAATCGCAACCCAAAAGTTCCGTGCCACCGTGTGATTCGCAGTGATGGGCAGATTGGTGGGTTTGCTTTTGGGGGTGAGCAGAAAATTGAGAAATTGAGGGGTGAGGGTGTTGTAATTAAAAAAGATATGATTCAAATTTAGTAGAGGTATGTTGCTGCTGGAATTATTATTCAGAGCCACTACTTTTTTGGCAGCAAAAAAGTAGTACAAAAAACTGCCCGACTGTGGAAAATTTTTACGAACTGCATCAACTCACTCGCTACCCCGCCTAGGCGGGGTTTACGCTCGTTTCGTTGGCAGTTCGGATGGATAAAAATTTCCCAATGTCGGGAACTCTTTTTTCATATGCGCGGCTCGCTTTGCTCGCCGCGTCATCTAGTATATTTTTCTGCAGGCGGGTATACAGGTGTTAAAATTTCTCGTGATGAAGTTATTGGAATTTCTCCGCAAAAAAAAAGATTGGTTCATTCTCGTTTTTTTAATCGCTATTTTTCTTGCATTAAAAATTTCCGTTCTCACATCCCACTTCGCTGACGGCTGGATTTATTTTTATTTCGGTAAATTGGTTGCTGAGGGGGCGACGCCTTATCTCGATTTTTATTACTCTTCTCCGCCGCTAATCCCTTATTTGATGGGTTTTTTGCACGCGGTCTTTGGTTTCAAGTTAAGTTTCGCGAATTTGCTCCCGGCGCTTTTTTCCGCTGCTGATGCGGTTCTCATCTTCGTCATGTTGCGCAAAAAAATCGGTGGCTTTGTTTGGATTGCCATCATTGCTTATCTTTTTTCTTTTCTCAATTTCGCGACGACTGACTATTTCTCCGAAGCGCACCCGCTGACGACTTTCGCGCTCGTTGGACTTTTATTTTTCGAAAATCGAAAATTTTTTTGGTCGGGAATCTTTTTCGGATTTGCTGGGCTGACTAAGCTCTACGGGATTTTGCCTGCTGTGTTTCTCCCGATTTTGCTTCTTCGCGAACCCAAAAATTTGACTCGCTTTCTTGGTGGGATTTTCGCGAGCTTTGGGATTCCGATTCTCATTTTTATCGCCGTTGCTCGCAAAGAATTTCTCGAAATGATTTTTTTCAATCACCTCCACAAAACCGCCGGTATCCAAAAATCGAATATTTTTAAATTTTTTCTCGTTCATGATTTCGTTTTTCTCGCGGCTGCTATCCCGATGCTGCTTGCTAAAAATTTCCGCAAGCTGGCAGTGCCACTTTTGGCGATCAGTGCGCTCGCGATTTTCTACGCTTTTTTCGCCGATATTTATTATCTTTATCTCAAAGTTTTTGTCGCGATTTTCGTTGTCGCACTCGTATTTTTCGCTGTCGGGGATTTCCACAAAGTTTCGCAAGGCGTCGTGGTCAATCTGATTTTAGTTTTGATTCTCACGAATTCGCTTTTCGCGCTGCAAAATTATTTCACTTCGCAAACGCAAAAAGCGCGCATTGAAAATCTGCCGCAGATTGTCGCTGAAGTTCAAAAAACGGAAAGCGAGCTTTACGGTGATTTCGAGATTACGCCGCTCGTCGCTTTATTGTCCCAAAAAAACATTTTCAAAAATTATGTCGACACGAACGAAAAATTTCTCAATCTCGGGATTGTCGATTCAGAGCAACGGGTGGAAGAATTGCGTGCTGGTGGAGTTCGGACGATTCTGACGAAAAATTTTGTAGGTGAAAAAATTTACGGTTTGGAGACCTTGCTGCCCGAAAAGTTTTTTTCTGAGAATTGTGTGATCCAAAAAAGTTTCCCGATTAAGAACGATTACGAAGATAATGCGGTGATTGTGTGGAGTTGCGAGGAGTAGTTATTAGTCATGAAGTTTTGCTTATGTTTCAAATATTTCAGATTAACTCCACTTCAGCTAAAATGCTGGCACTTTTATGGTGGTTCCACTGAGCGGGATTAGTTAGAGTACTCTTGTCGCTAAACAGGGTTTAGTTAAGGATTGAAATCTCAAAAAAATTACGGTGGCTGTAGCTCAGTTGGTTAGAGCGCCAGGTTGTGGTCCTGGAGGTCGTGGGTTCAAAACCCATCAGCCACCCCATTAGAACGAATTGTTTTTCTCGTAGATCGGAAATATATAAATATATTTGGGGCGCAGTATCTATTATTGGACAATAAATGTGTTCGATAAATTTGACCCCCCAGCAAGGGGGCATACACTGAAAGACGGTGTGTCGGTTAGCAGTATGTAAGTCTGCCTTTTAATTTTTTTATATGGAACAACATAGTTTTAGACAACGTAAAATTATCAATCAAATAGAGGGTGAAGAGGATGTTAATACGTGGAGAGACTGGAAGTGGCAGATTAAAAATGCCATTTGTGATATTGATAGTTTCGAAAAACTGACAGGAATAAAGTTCCCTCCGGAGGAAAAAAATACTCTCAAAAAAACACTCGATAAGTTTCCAATGTCGGTGACACCCTATTATGCCTCTTTGATTGATCCTCAAGACTACAAAAATGATCCTGTTTTTAGGCAGTCTTTTCCTTCGCCCGATGAGTTGATTACTCAAGATTATGAAATGGAGGACTCTTTACATGAAGACAAAGACAGTCCCGCTCCGGGAATAACACATCGTTATCCAGACCGAGTCCTTTTTCACGTCAGCAATATTTGTTCTATGTACTGTAGGCATTGCACCAGAAAAAGAAAAGTGGGAGATCAAGATTTTGTTCCCAGCAAAAAGGAGATTTTAAAAGGCATTGAGTACATTAAAAACACTCCACAAATTAGAGATGTACTCCTTTCAGGGGGAGATCCGTTTATGTTGTCTGACGAATATATCGATTGGCTTTTGTCCGAGATTGAAAAAATTCCACATGTGGAGGTGGTGCGAATTGGCACTAGGGTGCCAGTGGTTTTGCCTTATCGAATTACGGATGGTTTGGTCGAGATGCTGAAGCGGCATCAGCCTTTGTGGATCAACACGCATTTCAATCATCCCCGAGAATTAACAGCTTCATCGAGTCGAGCCTTGAAAAAACTTGCTGATGCGGGGATACCACTCGGTAATCAAAGTGTGCTTTTGGCGAACGTCAATGATTGTCCCAAAATTATCAAAAAACTTTGCCACAAACTTGTGCAAAACAGAGTGCGACCTTATTACCTTTTTCAGTGCGATCTCTCAGAAGGTTTGAGTCATTTTCGCACGCCCGTCGGCAAAGGCATCGAAATTATCGAAAGTCTGATCGGCCATACCAGCGGTTTTGCTGTTCCGACTTATGTGATTGATGCTCCCGGCGGCGGAGGCAAAATTCCGATCATGCCGAACTATATTGTCTCTTGGTCGACCAACAAAGTGATCTTGAGAAATTACGAAGGCGTAATCACGACATACAAAGAGCCGGACGAATATATTAATAACTTCTGTGATAGAAAATGCGAAGATTGCTCTTTGCAGCTTAATTTAGAGGGAGCTGAAGAGGAGGTTGAGATTGGAGTTGAAAAACTTTTATCCGATTCAGACGAGACAGGATCACTAATTCCACAAGGCAATCCCCGGATTAAAAAACGCAAAAAACATGACTGACCTGATTCAAAAAATCGGCAAAAGTATCATTCAGCACGGTAGCGAAAATGACAGAATTTATTTGATGCGCTTTGCTGGTCGTGCTGAAGCTTTGATTAAGAAATTGGATCAAATTTGTTTGGAAAACAAATATTCTAAAATTTTTGCCAAAATTCCGGCAAGTAGCGCCCCGGCTTTTATAGCAAATAATTTTAAAATCGAGGCTTTCGTTCCTCGTTTTTTCAAAGGTCGGGAAGATTGTTTTTTCGTGGCTAAATATTTTTCCAAAAACAGGAGCAAGATTTCGGAAAAAGAATTAACAATTTTACAGAATTTCCCGAAGAGTAAAAAAAATTCAAAAAATATTAACAGCTCGCCGTATAAAATCAAAAAAATTCAAAAAGGAGACGCTCTTAAATTAGCTGAGCTTTATCGAAAAACTTTCAAGAGCTATCCATTTCCGATTGATTCGAAAAAATATCTTTTGGAAACAATTCAGGAAAATGTAATTTATTTCGGCGCGTGGCAGGACGACAAACTGATCGGGGCGGCTTCTGCCGAAATCGATCAAGATTTTTTGAATGCCGAAATGACAGATTTTGCTGTTGCGCCAAAGTTTCGGGGTAATAATTTGGCTTTGATTTTGCTCGCCAGGGCGGAAAAAGAAATGAAAAATTTGGGTATAAAAACTTTGTACACGATTGCTCGCCTTAATTCTTTTGGGATGAATGCGACATTTTTAAAAGCGGGTTATGCCTTCAGCGGGACGCTGGTCAATAATACAAATATAGCTGGCAGTTTGGAAAGTATGAATGTTTGGTACAAACAGGTTTAGGAATAATTTCAGTTGTGGCTAAAACAACCAGCGTATCAGTCGTCCAGACTGGGAATGTTTTAGAAGCAGTTTCGAACTTCATCTCAACACTATCTCAAAAACTTACCGAAATAATTAGTAGTCTTTTATCTTAGAACTGTCTTGACCGCGTTGTAGATTGCTTTGGGGTAGCGATAACCTTCGTAGATTGGAGGAATTTCACGTTTCAAGTTGAGCAGCGAATTAACTCCTATTTGGGCACTGCGAATTGAGTATTCAATGGTAAATACAATCTCTTTGGGAATTTCACAAAATTGTCCAATACAGGCTAAGTTGGAATAGCCTCGAGGAATAATTTTTGCGCGATTATTTTTTTTGTGTGGGGTAAATTGGCTAGTGATGTAGGGAAGCATGCAAGGAATGCAGATTGCGCTTTTCAAAATTTTGGCTAGGTCTTTCTGGAATCCAAGATGACAGCAAAGCTCTTGCAAGATTTCCGCGCCACTACATTCGCTCATTTTCTTTTTAATGAAGTTTCCTTTGCGACTGGGATATAAAGCATAACCCCAAGCTACGTCCACGTTTTTAGGTTGGTGGAGAAAGTGAGGTTGATGAGGCAGGGCGATGGAAAGTAGCCAATTTGAATCTTTCAGAGTACTTCCTCCTCCACTACCCCTTTTATTATTAGTGAGCTTTTCCATTAAATCGAAAAAACGAGAATCGCGTAAAGTGAGCGTGAAGGACTCCCAACTCGATTTACTTTTATTATTATCGAAAACCTGAGGTTTCCCAAAGTCACGACTTTGCTTTGCAAGCTTCTCCCAAAATTTCCAATCAACACTTTTAGATTTTGCTGGAGACGGAGGAGATGAGTGCATCGATCCTATGCTCGAATTCGCAACCATCGAACCCAAAGTGACGAAAACAAAATCATTTTTGCTAACACTAATTTTTTTAGTTTTTCCTTTTTGGGTGCAAGTGATGCTTGTTGCACTTTTTTTATTATTAATTTTCGTGAAGTCCAAAGCATTAACTTTGCAATTTTTTTGGAAGTTCACGCCCTCTTTTTGGAGAAATTTTATAATCGGTAGAATGATGGAATCGTGTTGATGATAGGGTGCCACTAGGATGCAGTCCAAATTCTCAAAAAATGGCAAGGCGTGGAAAGCGCGCAAAGTATATCTGCGAAATTCCACCAAGCTATCCCAAGGCTGAAAAGCAAAAACTGTGCAAAACTCAAACCAAAAATTAGTCTGAAAAAATTCAGGAGAGAAATAATCTTGGATACATAAAGTTTCGAGAGAGCTTTCACGGAGCAGTAAAATTCGTAATAAAGCGAACCTATCTTTCCAGCTCAAACCAAAAGAAGCAGCTTGAAGTTTTTTCCCGTGTGCGATCAAGCGTGCCTTGTTGTGGGTTTTGTGTTTGCGGTTAAATTCGAGAATCTCTTGCTTAATGTTTTTACGAGGAGTCGCGAGAGAAGGAATCGAAGCTAAAAGCTCAAAAGTGCAGGCGTAGGTTTTTGCTTCCAAAATGCGGTGACCGCGCGTGACATAACCTTTTCGTGAGGATGATTTCCCCGCGTCCAAGCTGCCTCCGATTTCTTTTCCTGCCTCCAAAATCGTAATGTTCTCTCCTCGCGCTTTCCCATCGCGAATCAAAAAAACTGCGCTGGCGAGCGAGGCGATGCCACCGCCGACGAGATAAAATTTTGAATTTTGTTTCTTGTCTTTCATGTTAGGTAAAGTTTATCCTTTTCATTTTAAAAGTTAAAACTGCAGAGTGATGTTCTGGACTTGATTAGACGAGTAGGATGTTTAAGCGGTCAAACAGTTTTAAATTTTGCTCTGACTCTGATTCCAAGAATGGATGTTGGAAATTGGAAAATGGGGACTAGTAACATTAAGTGTTGGTAAAACTGAAGAATCGGGCTAATTTAAGCCCCTAACCCTTCAAAAAGTATGCCAGCACAAAAAACATGCCCTCACTGCGGCGTAATCGGTGGAATAATTCGTTGGGGTAAAAC
>JAIPGZ010000018.1 GCA_021735425.1 Candidatus Altimarinota bacterium
TGGTTTGACATGAGTGAAGGGGTTAAAGCCCTTCTATTTTAGATGTTTTAGCTATTTTTAGATAGCTTTTTTAGGTTGCCTATTTATTATTTTCAGATTCAGTGTGTCAGGAGTTGGTGTTTTTCAGAGGTTCCTTAATCATATTTTTTTTGGTGTTAATTTAAGGAAAGACCGCGCGAGATTCTACACGAAAAAAAATAAAAGTCAAGTATATTTTGGCTTACCTAACGCGATAAACTTTCACCAATTCTTACTTGCTCTAAACTACTTTTAATCTTAAAATAAATTTATGCAAAAACTTTCTGCAGCCGTCATCGGTGCTTCCGGATATGTTGGTGGGGAGATTGTGCGACTCCTTCTCGGTCACCCCAATTTAGAAATTAAGTTCGCAACGAGCGAACAGTTCGCCGGTAAACCAATTTCTAAAATTCATCCAAATCTGCGAGGCGCAACTGATCTCAAGTTTTGCAAAATTTCGGGAGTAGAAAAAGTAGATGTGGTTTTTTCTTGTCTCCCCCATGGTGCACTTTTGAATAAAATTGCAGAGATTGAAAAACTCGGAGAGTGGATTGTCGATAGCTCTGCTGATTTCCGATTTCGAAAAAAAGCAGATTTTCAAAAATGGTATCCCGACTCCCCCGCTGCCGAATCGGCAGATTGGGTTTATGGGTTGCCAGAAATTTATCGAGCTGAAATTAAAAATTCAAAAAGAATCGCTGTCCCTGGCTGTACCGCTACCTCGGCGATTCTTTCAATTTTACCGCTGGTGAAAGCGGGAATTGTAGATAAAGAAAAAATTATTTTTGACTTGAAAGTTGCTTCGTCGGGTTCGGGCAATAAATCTTCAATTGGTTCGCATCATCCAGAGCGGGCAGGCGTACTGCGAAGTTACAGTCTCGGCGGACATCGACATACTGGCGAAGTTATTCAGGAATTAGATTTGCCGAATGTGCCGGGTTATTCGATTACCTCGACGCCGGAAGTGCGGGGTATCGTGTGCCATGCGCACGCGTTTCTAAATTCTGAGTCTGAGATTGACGACAAAGTAGTCTGGAAGCTTTACAGAGACGCTTATGGTGATGAGCCATTTACTCGAATAGTAAAGGACGCGAATGGGATTAACCAGTTGCCTGAGGCGAAGATTTTGAGTGGCACGAATTTTTGTGATGTCGGCTGGGTGATTGATTCAAGGGCAAAGCAAATCGTAGCGGTGGCAGCTCTCGATAACCTTGGGAAAGGCGCTGCGGGTGCTTCGATTCAATGCGCGAATATTGCTTGTGGGTTGGAGGAAAAAGCTGGACTGGAATTTTTAGGTTTACATCCATGTTAGTCATCAAAATCGGTGGCGGTGCAGGAATCAATCTTTCTGCTCTGTCCGAAAACTTAGCGAAACTTCAAGAAGCCAGCGAGAGTATCGTGGTCGTCACAGGTGCGAATGCGAAGCTTTCGCAAACACAAAAAGAAAGAGGGATTGAGCCGAAGATGATTACCTCAGAACGAGGCGAGCAATCTCGATTCACAGACGAGGTGACTTTAGAGTTGCTCAAAGAAGTTTATGGCGGAGTAGCGGATGAAGTCGCACAGCTTGTGAATGAAAATGGTGGCGCTGCAGTTTTCCAATTGGCTTCGAAAGATAATTTAATTATTGCAAAGCAGCACGGCAGGATGCGGGTTCTCGAAGATAGGAAGGTGAAAGTGATTGATGGAGATTTGACTGGTTCAATCCAAAAAGTGGATGCTGCTGCGATTCAAAAAATCCTCGATTCCAAAAAAATTCTAGTCATTACTCCCCCAGCTGCGACCTTAGACAACAGCGAAGTAAATGTGGACGGTGACAAGGTTGCTTCGCAAATTGCAGTTGAATTAAAAGCGGACAAGTTGATTTTCTTTTCAAATACTCCGGGATTATTGAAAGACGTTGAAGATGAAGAAAGTTTAATTAAAGAAATTTCGATTGCCGAGGCGGACGATTTCGCAGTGGGACGAATGAAAAAGAAAGTTCTCGCGGCGAAGCGAGCTATCGAAGTCGGCGTTGGTGAGGTTATTTTCGCGGATGGAAGGGTGGTTAAAAATCCAATTGATATTGCACTCGTAGGCGGTGGGACGAAAGTTTTTTGATTTTATGCTTAAAATAGCTGAATTTCCCGACAAGGTGGCAAGTGACGAAGTAGGTCTAAAAAGAGCTTTGAGAGCTGAGATTAATATTGCATTCAGTCAGAAAGCAAACACCCAAGCTATTCTTCGAGAACTTCGTGAAATTATAGGTAACAACCGAGAAAAAATTGAAAGTTTTGTAAAGTGTAGTGCTCGTTGTGTCATTCTTGATTTACCGCTCAAATATGGGGATTTAATTAAAAAATACCATGATTTTTTTGCAGTCAATGGTGTACGCTGTAAGAGTAATGGACGAGCAATCTTACTGCTCGGAAGAGAATGAGTTTAGTTTTTTAGAAATATAAAACTCACCAATCACAAACGCAAAATTTGCTTTTGCTTTAAACTTCACTAAAATCCCCTCACTTTAATTTTAAAAAAAATGGAAGCAGCAACTAAAAAAATGAAAGCTAGTAAGGAAACGAAGAAATCTTTGAGTGCCAGCAAGCCCTCGATTCGCATCATCGTTCGCGCCTTCGATCATCGCATCGTCGACGAGGCTACCAAGACAATCATCGACACGGCGGAGCGCAGTGGCGCGATTATTTCTGGTCCGATTCCTTTACCGACCAAGAAAGATATTTTCACTGTCAATCGTGCGACCTTCAAACACAAAACCGCACGCGAGCAATTCGAGATGCGGACTCACAAAAGATTGATTGATATCAAAGAATCGACTCCGAACACGGTGACCTCGCTGCAATCTTTGACGCTGCCGAGTGGTGTGGATGTGGAAATTAAAATGGCATAGGTAGCTCACAGTTCTTGGTCATTAGTTCATAGAGTTCGCTGCGCTCACTTTTTTTATTGTTTGTATTTAATTTACAAAAAATTTTTGTGAGAATTATCAACCTTCTAATTTTTTGAGAATGAGTGAAAAAGTTAATTTAGAAATACTTTGCGAGGTTGAAATTTCTCAAAATAAAAAAATGAAATTAATGGATTTAATTTACAAAATAAAGTCTGAAGAAGAACCTAGGTTTGCCTCGGCAGAAGGAAAATGGATAATCAAGGGAGTTTATTCAGAAAATATTAATGAAGGATTAATAAAGCAAATCGAAGATTTCGAAGTGACAGTTTTTGTAATAAAAAATGGGGTACGACAGAGGATTGGCAATTTGTTTAAAACTTGAAAAAAACATTTGCATTCTGAAAAAGTTTATGTAGAATTCTCGCGCTTCAAAATTTGAAGCCTTCAAAATTGTTAAAAAAGTTGTCGAGGCACCTTCAAGGTTTTAAGTTCAAGACAGCTCTAACCTCTTCCAAAATGACTGGAATTCTGGGCCGCAAAGTCGGCATGACGCGAGTAATCGCGGATGATGGTGGTGTGATCCCCGTCTCGGTAATCGAGTGTCTCCCTAATGAGATTACTCAAATAAAGACAACCGAGAAAGATGGATATCCCGCGCTAATCCTCGGTTTCGACGAATTGAAAAAGCCACAAAAAACTCGCAAGTTTCGCCACCTCGGCGAATTCAAAATTCCGGCAGATTCTGCTGGTAAGAAAGGTGACAAAATTTCCGTCGCGGAATTCTCTGAAATTCAATCAGTCAAAGTAATTGGCACTTCAAAAGGAAAAGGAACGGCGGGTGTCATCAAGCGCCACAATTTCTCTCGCGGACCGGAGACTCACGGCAGCCATCATCACCGACAACCAGGCTCTAGCTCTGGTGCAGTGACCGGCACAGGTCGGGTTCCCAAAGGTAAAAGGTTTCCTGGTAGGATGGGAAATGATAAGATTACAAAAAAGAATATTCCCCTCGTTTCGGTCGACCTCGCAAAAAATCTACTTGTCGTGAAAGGTCCGATTCCCGGTTCGATTGGTTCGCTTGTAAGAGTTGAAACCAATTAAAAATTCCATCAAAAGCACTCTTTAACCCCCCTTATCATGAAGTTATCAAAACTTCCGACCGAAAATCTCGGTCAAATCATCCTCGCAGTCTGGATCATCTTCTCGGTCGTCTTCGTCGCCAACAACGTTTGGCAGAACTTCCAGGTCAATCAGGTCAATCAGGCAGCTTCCGCTGGGTATCAGCAGGCAGTTGTTGATTTGGTTAAACAGGCTAGCACTTGCGAAGCTTTCCCAATCAACCTCGGTGAGAGTTCTATTCAGCTTCAGCAACTCGATTGCACGCCTTCGGCTGCGCAATAATTTAAGCTAAATCTTATTTTACCAATATCTGCCGTGAGCGGCGGGATAATATTTTTTTCTCTCAAATTTATTCAAAAAACGGAATGAAAGCCCCAATCTACGACCAGAACGGCAAAAAAACCGGAGAGCTTGAGCTTCCTGCTCACCTCTTTGATTCAAAAGTGAACCCTAGTTTGGTTCACTTGGCACTCGTGCGGCAGCACGCCAACGCGCGAATTTCTTCCGCGCACACTTTGCGTCGTGGTGAGGTCAAGCGTTCGACTGCCAAAATTATGCGGCAAAAAGGTTCTGGCAAGGCGCGTAAAGGTGACAGCGGTTCACCAATCCTCCGGGGTGGTGGTATTGCTTGGGGTCCGCGTAACGACAGGAATTACACAAAAGATATGCCAAAAAAGCAACGTCGTTTGGCACTCGCTTCGATGCTTACTAAAAAAGCTAAAAGTTCAAAAGTTTTAATTCTTGAAAACTTCACTCTCGAAAATCCGAAAACGAAGGAGTTCGAAAAACTTTTGAAAGCTTTGCCGGAATCCAAAAGCTTGCTTGTCATTCATAATCGAAACGAAATATTGGTCAAAAGTTCCAAAAATCTCAAATTCGTCAAACCGCTTTTGGTTAATCTTTTGAATCCGCACGATCTCACCAAGTTCCAAACAATTTTATTCGAAAAAGCTGCGCTTGATGAGGCGGAAAAGATTTTTACAATCGAACCCACTAAAAGAAAAGTTGAGAAAGCAGCCGAAAAGCCCATTAAAAAAACAGCTCCTAAAAAAGTTCCAATAGCTGAAAAGGAGACTGCGGGCGTCGTATAACGGTTTATTATGCCAGCCTTCCAAGCTGGAGACGGCGGTTCAATTCCGCTCGCCCGCTCCAAAATCTAAAAATTTATGAATCGACTCCATCAAATTCTCGTCAAGCCGCTGGATACCGAAAAAGCTTTCGGCGGACAAAAAATTGGTAAATTTTCTTTTGTCGTTAAAAATAATGCTTCGAAAAACGAGATTGCTGATGCGGTCGAAAAATATTACGGTGTGAAAGTTAAATCAGTTTGCACCACAAAAATTCAACCGAAAATTCGAAAAGCTGGTCGTCGGAAAATTCAAAAACGCGGTATCGCCAAAAAGGCGATTGTCACGACGGTCGGCGCAAAAGTAATTGATGTTAATAAAATTAAAGTTTAAATGGCTATCAAAATTTATAAACGAAACAATGCTGGGCGACGTGGAATGAGCGTTGTCGACCGTTCCTCGTTGGCTAAAAAGCCGACTGAGAAACGATTAATTAGTAAGTTAAATAAAAAAGCTGGACGGAACAATTTGGGTCGGCTGACTTGTCGACATCGCGGTGGTGGAGAAAAACGCAATTACCGTCTCATCGATTTTGACCAAACTGCGAAACTCGGCATTCCTGGAAAAATCTCCTCTCTTGAATACGATCCAAATCGGACAACCTGGATTGCGCTCGTCGTTTACCCCGATGGTGACAAAAGATATCACCTCGCGGCTCACGGTTCGAAAGTCGGTGACTCGATTCTCACTGCTGAAAAGACGAAAATTAAAAACGGCAATCGCTGTCAAATTAAAAATATTCCCGCTGGTTTCGAAGTTTTCAATGTTGAGCTGAAACCAAAAAAAGGTGGACAACTTGCTCGATCAGCCGGCAGTCGCGCCAAAGTCGTTTCCACTGAAAAAGAAATGGCGCAAATTCAACTTCCCTCGTCCGAGATTCGGCTCGTCCCAAAAACTTGTTTTGCGACGATCGGAGTCGCGGCCAACCTCGACCATTCCAATCAAAAGCTCGGTAAAGCCGGTCGCGTGCGTCGAATGGGTCGCCGCCCACAGGTTCGCGGCAAGGTCATGAATCCCTGTGATCATCCACATGGTGGTGGTGAAGCTCGCAATTCCATCGGAATGAAAGCTCCAAAGACACCGTGGGGTGCGCTCGCGCTCGGGGTGAAGACTCGACCAAAAAACAAGTATTCCAACAAATCAATTCTCAAAAGACGGAAGCCGGGAAGATTTTCCCGCCGCCGCAAATAAACTTATTTTAAATGTCTAGATCAGCCAAAAAAGGACCGTACCTCGACGAAAAGCTTCTGAAGAAGATTCAGAATCTCCCCGCCGATGCGAAAAAGAAGCCCGTCAAGACTTGGGCGCGGGCGTGTGTGGTTCCGCCAGAATTCGTTGGTTTTACCTTCGCTATCCATAATGGCAAACAACACATTCCTGTTTTCGTCACTGAGCAAATGGTTGGTCACAGGCTCGGAGAATTTTCTCCAACTCGGACATGGCGGAGGCACGGTGGTAAAAAAGCGAAAGAATAATTTTTTAAAATTTAAATGAAAGCATATTTGAAACAGGCTCGAATTTCTCCCAAAAAAGTGAATGTTGTCGCTTCTCTCGTTCGTGGTAAAAAAGTTTCTGAAGCACTGACGATGTTGAAATTCACACCAAAAAGGAGCGCGCCAGTGTTGGCGAAATTAATCGCCTCTGCCGCAGCGAATGCCGAAAACAACTTTAAACAAGACAAAGAAAAACTGCAGATTTCCAAAATTATTGTAGACGCCGGGATGACTTTGAAACGCGGTAACCCTATTTCTCGAGGTCGCTGGCATCCGATTTTGAAACGAAGCTCAAGAATTTCAGTTGAGCTCTCTCCTATTATTGAAGAGAAAGTTGAGTCGAAAGTCAAAAAAGTTGTTGAGAAAAAAGAAGTTAAAAAGTCTGGGCTAGTAAAAGATTTAAAAAAATCCGATGAGCCAAAAGTTGAGAAAGAAATTAAAAAAAATGAAGTTGAGAAAGTTGAATTAAAAAAAGAATTGAAAGTTGAAAATTCAAGAGATAATAATTCTAAAAAATAATTTTATGGGTCAAAAAGTTAATCCAAAATCGTTTCGTCTCGGCGGCATTAAGTCGTGGAGCTCGCGCTGGTTCTCAAAGAAAAATTACGCGAACCTCCTCCACCGCGATATTACTCTTCGCAAAGCCATCAAAGAGCGTTTGAAAGAGTCTGGTATCGGTGAAATTGAGATTGAAAGAAGTTCTGGTAGTGTAAAAGTGAACGTGTTTAGTTCGAAACCAGGGATGGTTATTGGTCGACAAGGTATTGCTTTAGAAGAATTAAAAAAAGACATCGAGATGCAATTTGGCGACAAAATTGAAATCAATATTGTCGAGGTCGCGAAGCCGGATTCAGTCGCTCAGTTGATTGCCGAGAATGTCGCTAATCAGATTGAAAGAAGAATGCCTTTCCGTCGAGTGGCGAAACAGGCCGTCAAAAAAGGCATGGAATCGGGCTTGCGCGGTATTAAAGTTCGAGTCGCTGGTCGATTAAACGGTGCTGACATTTCTCGCGAAGAAACTTTCAAAGAAGGTAATATTCCACTTCACACGATTCGCGCGGATGTTGATTATGGAGAGATCCCAGCGAAGACGACTTATGGAAAGATTGGTGTAAAAGTTTGGACATATCGTGGTGAGGTTTTCCTCCGAGATGCGACAGTCGTCCAGCGCAAAGAGGACCAAAGTTGGCTAGCTGAATCACGTAAGGATAAAAGTGTTTCAAAAGAAAGAGGTCGGTTAGAAGAAGAAATAGAATCTGCTAAAAAATAATTCTGGAATTTTAAAATGTTATTCCCCAAAAAGACTAAATATCGAAAATGGCATCGCAATCGCGGCTCGCTGAAAGGTGTCGCGGTGCGTGGCAGCCGTGTTGCGTTCGGCAGCTTCGGGATGAAAATTCTAGAGCGGGCAGAGCTGACTTCTCGGCAAATTGAGGCTGGTCGACGCGCGATTCAACGTTATCTCAAGCGTGGCGGTAAGCTTTGGATTCGGGTATTCCCTCACAAGCCAATTACCCAAAAAGCAGCCGAAGTTCCGATGGGTTCGGGAAAAGGTTCGGTCGATCATTACGTTGCCGCGATTAAGCCAGGGACGGTCGTCTATGAGCTCGAAGGAGTTTCCGCCGAGCAAGCGAAAGAAGCTTTTGGACTCGCTGGACATAAGTTTCCCGTCAAAACTAAATTTGTAACCAAAGACCACGAATAAAATGCTGACTTTTTCTGAAATCGCGCAACTCTCAGATCGGGATCTCGCCGATGAGACTACGAATTCCAAAAATTCCCTTTTCCGCCAAAAGATGGGTGTCCGGACGAAACATTTAAAAGATTCTCACCTTGTCAAGATTCTCAAAAAATATGTCGCCCAACTTTTGACAGAAAAAAATCGTCGCAAAGATTCTGGAGAAAAAATTGAAAAAACTTCAGCCGAAGTCACTAAAAAATCGCAAGATTTTCACGCTGAGATTGAGAAAAAACAGACTGTCAAAAAAGAAAAAGCCGCGGTGAAAAAAACTGAAAAAGTTGATGAGCCGAAAGTTGAGATAAAATCTTCCGCTGACGTGAAAGTTAAAAAAGTCGAGAAAAAAGGATTATTCTCTCGTAAAAAGAAAGCCGAAAAAGAATCTTAATTCCTAAAAAATGCGCAGCAAAACTGGTATCGTCCTCTCCAATGCCGCTGATAAAACGATTGTCGTTCGTGTCGATCGTGAAGTGCAGCATCCGATTTATAAAAAGAATTACCGCGTCTCCAAAAAATTTCACGCTCATGACGAAAAGAATTCGGCCGAAGCTGGTGATGTCGTCGAGATTATCGAGTCACGTCCGATCTCAAAAACGAAAACATGGCGACTTGAGAAGATTATCTCTAAAAATGCGAAAGTAATTGCTCAGCCGGCGGCAGTCGAGTCGGATTCAGAAAAAGAAATGAAAGAGTCGGTCGCGAAAGAAAAAGTAGAACCGGTGAAAGTTGAGTCGGAAAAAGCTGAAGCAAAAATTCAAGAACCAGATACCGAAAATAATTCCGAAATTGAAAAATGATCCAACCAGAAACATTTCTCGCAGTAGCTGATAACACCGGAGCTAAGCTGGTACAGTGCTTCAAAGTTCTCGGCGGTAGTCATCGTCGTTACGCTGGGATTGGTGATGTCATCGTTGTCTCGGTAAAAATCGCTACACCAAAAGCAATTGCCAAGAAAAAAAGTATTCAAAAGGCGGTCATCGTTCGCACCAAAAATGTGATTCGTCGCAAAGACGGTAGCGCAATCCGCTTCGATGAAAATGCTGTTGTGATTATCGACGAAAAAGGTGAACCAAAAGGCACTCGTGTTTTTGGACCAATTGCCCGTGAATTACGAGAAAAGGGCTACCAAAAAATTATTTCGCAAGCGCCTGATGTTTTATAGGGATTAAGAATAAGGGATTAAGTTAAAAAAACTTTATAAATGAAAATTCTCTCCTCCGATACCGTTCTCGTGATTGCTGGAAAATATAAAGGCAAAACCGGGAAAGTAATGCGCGCTGACCATTCGGCTCGCAAAATTGTCGTCGAAAAAGTGAATATTGTGACGAAGCATATTAAAAAGCGACCTGATGGTACGCCTGGTCAGATTGTAAAATTCGAAAAGCCAATTGATGTTTCGAATGTCAAAATCGTCTGTCCCAACTGTAAAAAGCCGGCGCGGGTTGGTTATAAAATTCTTGAAAATGGTAAGAAGGCGCGTTTCTGTAAAAAATGTAAAGAAGGAATTATTAATCCTAAAATTTAAGCTAAAAAATGAATTCAATTGATTTATTCGCGACCGTAAAAACTGAGCTGCTTCCTGCGGTTGGCAAGAAGCTTGGTGTTAAAAACATTCACGCTATCCCCCAAATTGACAAAGTTAAAGTTGCGGTTGGAGTTGGTAAAACTGCGCGCAAAGGTGGTTCGTCAAATTCCATGGACGAGACTTTACTTACCAAAATTTCAAATAACATCGCGACGATTACTAATCAAAAACCGCGAACTCATCTTTCCAAAAAAGCAATTTCGAATTTCAAACTGCGAGCCGGGATGCCGATTGGAATTTCTGTTACGTTACGTAAAAATCGGGCGCTCGATTTCATCAACAAATTGGTCAACATCGCGCTTCCCCGCGTTCGCGATTTCCGCGGTCTGTCGCGCAAAAGTTTCGACGGTCACGGCAACTATTCCCTCGGGATGAAGGATTTCACCGTTTTCCCAGAAGTATCACCAGAGGATGCTGAATTTGTTCACGGCATTGAAATTACAGTTTGCACGACTGCCAATTCAGATGAGGCAGCCAAAGAATTACTGACTCAACTTGGATTTCCTTTTCAAAAAGACACCTCAAAACAGGATGCCGCTGAGGCAGCAGAAAAGGAAGTATTAAAAGAGGCCCAAAAGGCTGCAGAAGAGGCGGCGTTGGCAGCAGGACTAACTAAGAAAGAAGAACCGAAACCGGAAGTTGTAGAAGGTGAAGACTCTGAAGCGGAAGTAAAAGATTCTCAAGATTCTAAAAATAATTAATTCTAAAAATGGCTAAAACTTCAAGTATCGTAAAGTCAGCGCGATTCAAGCGAAAAGTCGCGAATGCCTTGGCAGTTGGTGCGCACCCTAAAAAGGCGACCCGTGTCATCAACCGTTGCCGGATTTGTGGAAGAAACCGTGGCTACATGCGCCGTTTTGAGATGTGTCGAATTTGTTTTCGTGAGCTCGCCTCTCGAGGTGAGATTGTCGGAGTTAAAAAATCTAGCTGGTAGAAATCTTAATTTTAAATTAAATGACAACAGATCCAATTGCCGACATGCTCACCCGCCTCCGCAATGCGCAGCAGGCGCGTAAGCCAATCGTGCGACTTCCGTTTTCGAAACAAAAGTTTGCGATTCTCAAAGTTCTTGAAGCGCAAAAATTTATCGAGAAAGTTTCCGAGAAAAAAGATGCGAAGTTTCCTGAAATTGAGGTGGAGTTGAAGACTGACAGTAAGTTTCAATTCAATCGGATTTCAAAGCCGGGTCGTCGGGTTTATTCCAAATCTGCTGATATTAAGACAGTTTTGAATGATTTAGGTATTGCGGTAGTCTCCACTTCTGCTGGATTTCTCACGAATCGGGAAGCCCATGCCAAAAAACTTGGTGGCGAAATAATTTGTGAAGTTTATTAATTTTGATTTTCAAAAATGAGTCGAATTGGCAAAAATCCCGTTTCCATTCCTGCCGGAGTTACCGCTGAAATTTCCGGTGATTCCGTCAAGGTGAAGGGTCCGAAGGGCGAGCTGACGCAAAAGTTTCACCAGCTAGTCAAGATTGAAAAGAAAGAGAAAGAGTTGGTCGTCTCCCCCGTCGATGATTCCAAAACCGCGAGTGCGATGTGGGGTCTGTCTCGATCGTTGCTCGCGAATATGGTCGAGGGCGTGACGACAGGTTTTTCCAAGAAATTGGTTATTACTGGTGTCGGTTACAAAGTTGCGCTCAAGGGCAAAGATTTGGAGCTGCAGCTCGGTTTCAGTCATCCTGTCCCAGTCAAAGCTCCGGAGGGAATCGAATTCGAAATTGATCCAAAAAAGAATACGATTGTCATCTCTGGGATTGATAAGCAACTTGTCGGCGAAGTTGCCGCAAATATTCGTAAATTCCGTAAACCAGAGCCTTATAAAGGTAAAGGTATCGCCTACGAGGGTGAATACATCCCACGCAAGGCCGGTAAATCTGCCGCCAAATAATTCTAAAAAATGAAAACTGCGAAAAAACTTCTCGATCGAGTCGCTCGTAAAAGACGGGTGCGAGCCAAAATTTCCGGCGATGCCAATCGTCCACGACTAGCCATTTATCGTTCAGCAGCCGGGATTTATGCTCAAGTCATCGACGATTCTATCGGTAAGACCTTGGCGGCTGCGAGCTCACTCAAGATTAAAAAAGGTTCGAAAAGCGAGAAGGCGGCTGAAGTTGGTAAGTTGGTCGCTGCGGCGGCTCAGGCTGCCAAAATTCAAACCGTCGTTTTCGATCGAGGTGGATTCCCCTACGCTGGTCGAATCAAGATTCTCGCCGATGCCGCCCGCGAAGCCGGATTAAAATTCTAAATTTTCAATCTAAAATCTTAAATCTTCAATTCAATGCCACCTCCAAACGATAAACGTAAACGTCGCAGTCGCGGTCCTCGCGAAGAGAAAGAATTTGAGGAATACATGCTGCAGCTCGATCGGGTGACCCGTGTAGTCAAGGGTGGTCGTCGAATGCGTTTTCGCGCGACGGTGATTATTGGCGACCGTGCTGGTCGTGTTGGTCTCGGTCTCGGAAAGGGTGCGGATGTCCAAATCGCTGCTCGGAAAGGAGCGGCTGAGGCGAAGAAGAATTTGATTAGCATTCCAATTGTGAATGACACGATTCCCCACCCCGTCAAATTGAAATACAAGGCCGCGCGGATTCTCGTTCTCCCGGCGGCTCCAGGGACTGGTTTGATTGCGGGTAGTGCGGTTCGTAAAATGTTGGAATTGGCGGGAGTCAAAAATGCGCTTTCCAAAAATTTTGGTACGCAAAATCGGGTGGTGATGGGTCAGGCGATGTTGAAATTACTGTCAGAATTGAAAATGACTGAGGCGGCGAAAAAGTTTGTTGCCGAATTACAAAAGCAAAAAGAGGCAGAGAAAAAGAAGCGTGCGGCCGCGCAAAAAGATTCAGGTAAATCAGGGAAGAGACGCAAGCCTTCCGATTTCAAAAAACCCGAAATGAAAAAAGTTGAGTCAAAATCTGATTTGAAAGTTACTGCGGAAAAAGCTTCCAAAGAAAAAGGCCGGCTAGAGGAGGAGATTGAAAAGCAAAAAGCCGCCTAAAAAAAGGTTGTCTTAATCGCTGAAATTACTACCAAAACTAGGAACGCTTTTTTGAGCCAGACTGGTTTTGACTTGAGCGTTATTTTTGCACCGATGAATCCTCCCAGCAGCCCGCCGAGAATTACCGGTAATTCAAATCCGGTAAATTTGGCGCCGAAGTAGAGATAGGCTGCGACTACCAAAGCATTTCCAAAAAGCTCAATCATGCGGGTGTTGACGATGGATTTGTGGATACCCCAAGAAAAAGCGAGAGCGAGCAGTAGGACGATGGTTGGACCCATGCCTGCCCCACCCATTCCGCCATAAAAACCAGTCAAGAAACCAAGCAGCGGAAGTAGTTTCGCGAAGATTTTTTGGTGGTGGAGTTTTTCGATTTTCCAATCTTTAAGCAGGAGAATCGCACCCAGGAGTAAAACCCAAGGAATGATTTTTGTCAGCGTGGCGATATTGATTGAAGTCGCGAGTTTGGCTGCGAGAATATAGCCAAAAATATTTCCACTCAAAAAATAAAAAATCTTTTTCCATTCGAATTTATGATTTGTAAAAAAGTAACTGCTGGCGCTGACCATTGCTGAAGTCGCGAAGATTCTCGAGAGCAAAAGTGTTTGTAGTCCATTTAATCCCAAAAATAAAAAAATAGGAATGACAAGAAGGAAGCTGCCTCCAATTGGAACCGCAATTATTCCTCCTATGAGTGAAGTCAGAAAAAAGGCGAGAGAATTTAGATCAAAAATCATAAAAGTATTTTAGTGATGCCGAGCGTGCTGATAACTAAAAGCATTATCCCTAAAAATTGATAAAACTTTTTACTTTGTAGGATTCTGCCGTGAAAATACAAACCGATGAGGTGTCCAATGATTACAGCAGGAAGTGTAAAAAGAAAAAGTTTTGACTGAAGATTGACGCCTGCTAAAGCCAAGGTAATCAACTTCGTGCTCCCGATCAAAGTCCAAAAAGCCAACATCGAGTTTCGGAACAAGGCTGGCGGGATTCGCTTCAACGCAACTGCCACAATTAAAGGTCCTCCGCTTAATGAGAAGCCAGTAATGTAGCCACCAAATATAAGCGCGAGAAAATCAATTATTTTGTTGTGTTTGGAGACCTGCCAATCAAAAATATATTTCAGTGCGTAGCCAGTCGTTACAAAATAAACCGCGAGAGTCAGAATTTCTTCTGGTAAATTAATCAAACCATAAATTCCAAGTGCAATAGGGATAGCGGTAATCGTCACAATCCAGCCGATTGTTTTCCAGTCAATTCGCAAAAAATTGCGGGTAGCTTCAAATCCGCAAAAAAGAATTGCTTGAGCAGCTACGACTGGGATGATTATCAACGGGTCAGGCACTACTAAAAGTGCGAATGGCAACATCAAAGCATTTGCACCGAAGCCGAAACCGGTGCGGGTGAATCCACTCCAAATAAAGCAAATAAAAAGGAAAACGAGGGTGAAGGTGTTGAAATTCATTTCAGCAGCTCACCTTGTTTCACCACCAGCTCTCCCCCGACGATTACTTCGCTCGCCTTTCCTTTTACCTTCCAGCCATGAAAAGGCGTGTTGCGTCCCTTTGATTGAAATTTATTTTTATCTATTTTCCATTCCTCGTTCGGATCGAAAATTGAAATGTCGGCAATCGCTTCTTCTACGATTTTCCCTCGGTCAGAGCGAATAATGCTTGCTGGGTTGATTGTTAGTTTTGCGAAAAATTCCGGCAGGGAGAGAACTTTTTTTTCGACTAACTCCGTGTAAGCCAGCGCGAAAAGGGTTTCTAGCCCGATGATGCCCACAGCCGCTTCGGCGAAGGGTACGAATTTTTCCACCAGTAAGTGAGGTGCGTGGTCGGTGATGATGGCGTCGATGCTTCCGTCTTTTAGACCTTCAATTAGTGCCAAGCGATCTGTCTCCGTCCGCAACGGCGGATCGACTTTGGCGGCGGTGTTGTAATTCAAACACGCTTCATCTGTCAGCAATAAGTGGTGGGTCGTGACGTCGGCAGTGACAGGCAAACCATCTTTTTTTGCTTCTCGAATTAATTCAACAGAACGTTCCGTCGTGACATGGGTGAAGTGATAAGGCGTCGGCACTTCGCGGAGTAGCTCCAACGTCCGTGCGACGACCAAGGATTCTGTCGAGGCGGGGCTACCGCTCAAACCCATTTGTGTCGCTGCCCAGCCTTCATTCATCACGGCGTCGTCTTTGAGATCGGCGTCCTCTGGATGCGTGAGGATTGGCATGTCGAAAGTTTTGCAGTATTCCAGTGCGAGACGTCGCAGTCTCATCCCCTGCTCTTCCGCGCAATCGTCGATTACCATCGAAGCACCGTTCATCTTCATCTCCCAAATTTCCGCCAACTCTTTTCCTTCCATATTTTTAGTCAAAGCTCCGGCAGTCAAAACATTCACAATCCCCTCCTCGCGACCTTTTTCCAAAACAAATTTCACAGTAGTTTGGCTGTCGATTGTCGGACTTGTATTCGGCATCCCGAGGATGGTCGTGATTCCGCCTTTGGCGGCTGCTCGGGTCGCTGTAGCGATGGTTTCTTTGTCCTCTCTGCCTGGTTCGCGCAGGTGGACGTGCATATCGACGAGACCGGCAGTCACCAATTTCCCTTTCGCGTTAATCACGATGTCGGCTCCCGGTCGGTCGAGATTTTGCTTGATTTTGGCGATTTTCCCATCACGGATGAAAATATCAGCGACACGTACCGGGTTGCGTCGATTGAGCGGGTTTATGACGGTTCCGTTCTTAATGAGGATAGTTTTCATAAATTATTTCCAAGGATTAGTTTTCTTGAGCTTAGAAGTAATGAGCAGCCAGGTAAGTGCCATGCGTGTCGGTAGTCCATTCTGGACCATGTCTTGCACCAAACATTGTTTAGACTCCAAGACTTCAGTCCGGATGTCGAATTCCCTGATTACTGGTCCAGCGTGAAGTATCACAGCATTTTTATTTGCCAATTTCACACGAGCTGGGTTGATACAGTAATTCTTGGAATATTCTCTTCCTGTGGCGACGAATTTCCCCGCTGCCCGCTCGGTTTGCAGTCGGATGGCGTGGATGGCATCGCAGCCCGGCAGAGCGTCCTCGATTTTGTAAAAAACTTTTACGCCCCAATTTTCAACATTTTTAGGAATCAAAGTCGCTGGTGCGGCGAGTCGAATTTCAAATCCGAGTTTCTGATAAAGCCGAACTTGGCTGCCGAAGACTCGGGAGTGAAGGGCGTCGCCGACGAAAAGATAGGTCAATTTTTTCTTCCCAACTTTTTCGCGCAGTGTAAATGCTTCCAGCAAAGCTTGAGTCGGATGCTCATGCCAACCATCGCCGGCGTTGATGAGTGGTGCTTGAATCAACGAGGCGAGCTGAAAAGGCGCGCCAGAATTGGCGTCACGAATGATTAAAAGATCGGCGTTCAAGGCATCCAAAGTGCGCGCCGAATCGCCAAGAGTCTCGCCTTTTTTGCCGCTACTTGCGCTTCCTGAGACATTGATGACATCCGCGCCGAGATGTTTGCCGGCGAGCTCGAAGCTTGACCGAGTTCGGGTCGAATTTTCGTTGAAAAAGTTGACGATGGTCTTGCCTTTCAGTAAATCGCATTTTTTGCCTCCCGTCTCGACTAAATCCTTGAAAATTCGCGTTAGCGCAAAAATCAGCTCAAGGTCGCTGAGGGTGAGATTTTCGATTGAAATGATGTCTAAAACGGAGAGATTCTGACCTTTACGGACATTTTTTAGCTTCGAGAGGATGTTCACACTCGCCATCTGAAGAGGAAGTGTAGAGGATGGATTTGGTTTTGGCAAATTAAAAAGAATTGGGGACTACGCCTATTAAGTGTTGGTAGTTGGCCTAGAGAATCGAGCAGTTAGGTAGGCTACCCGTTCAGGATAGCTGAAGTTGAATTGAAAACAAATCTCTTTTAGAAAATCAGTAAGGTTCGGATAACCACGGT
>JAIPGZ010000019.1 GCA_021735425.1 Candidatus Altimarinota bacterium
GTTTTACCCCAACGAATTATTCCACCGATTACGCCGCAGTGAGGGCATGTTTTTTGTGCTGGCATACTTTTTGAAGGGTTAGGGGCTTAAATTAGCCCGATTCTTCAGTTTTACCAACACTTAATGTTACTAGTCCCTGAATTAAATAACCCACCCAAATTTTTAATTTCCAATTTCCAATTTTTAAATAAATTCTAAGTCCCAACTTGTAAAAATTATAAAATTCAAAAATTACGGCTCACCGCACTCTTCTCAAAGCTCGGCTTCCCTTCCCCTAGCTGTCCTATGACAAAAGCGAATGCTAACCAAAGCATCACCCCAGCAGTGAAATTCGTGGAGAAATAATGATCCAGATTCGCGAGAATGAAAATCGCGGTGAGAACAGCCAACGCCTCGAATTTCTTTTGGCGGAAAGACCACCAGCCCAGAGTTCCAAAAACTCCCATCCAAGCTAAAGCTACCAAAATAGACTCCTCGGTAATTTTGAGAACGAAGAAATTGTGCACCGGTTGTAGCTGATAAAACTCGAGCTCGGGAAATTTTTGCGCTAGCACCGCGGTGTAATCTCCCCGCCCGACACCCAAAACATTTTCACGAGAAATTTCGAGAGCCTGCGAAATCTGAGCAAGACGCGATGGATTAGCCGGATCTGATTGCAAGCGGACGAAAAAAGATGAACCAAAACCGAACAATAAAATTGCGAGAATCGTCGTCACAGCCACAGTAGAAATGATTCGGCGACGAAACTGAAAAACAAGCAGAATCGCTAAACCAGCGAAAAAAGCGAGCAAGGCGGCACGAGAAAAAGAAAAAAACATTCCTGCAAAAATCACGCCAGAGGCGAAATAAACCAAAATGTTTTTGTGAGGGAAAGTCGCAAGTAGGAGTAATGTCACCGCCGCAAGTCCACCAAAAATATTGGCATGAGGCAAAGTCCCCATCCCACGCACAAGAACCTCACCACTCGGCAAAACAGTTTTCGCGATGTTGAAGGTGTCGACGGTGAAAAAACTTTCCCCAAATATATGAAATCCCAACTCTCCCCCTGCGAAAAATTGGGCGCAAGCCAGCGCGGCCTGGAAAAAAATCGCGACAGTGAGAATACGTAAAACAGTGTAAAAGTCGAAGACTTTGGAGACAGTGAAAAAAGCGGCGAGAGAAAATTCTAATAACCGCCAAAAATGCAGTAAGGCTAAAGTCGGACTGTCGGCAAAAGGAATGACCGCAATCGAGGCAGCCAGCAAAGCTAAAAACGGAGCGAAAAAAATCGGTTTTGGAATTTCGAGCTCAACTTTCTTCTCCGAAATAAAAACGCAACCAAGCGTGAGGAAGGCGAGCAGAAAAAAAATCTCGCTCGCGTGGACGAAAAAAGCCAGGTATTCATTGAAAAAACCAGTGGCGTAACTTTCACCAAAAAAAACGAGGCTGCGAATCTGCAGTGGCAGCAGGAAAATCGCCAAACCGAAAAGAAGTTGGGAGAGATGAAGGAGGCTGATTTTGGAAAAAGGCGGGAATTTTTGGAGAAAAATCATCGGGAGGATTTTATCATTCCTCCTACTTATTAACCGTCGAGGTGAAAACGTCTGCCAACTCTTGCGAACCTTCTACTGGTTTAAGCTCTCCGTCCGAAACGCGATTTAAAACATCCGCAACCGCCGCGTCAAAAAGTTCGTCATCAGCCACTGGCAAAACATCAGCATAGACGGCTTGTTCAGCAAAAACTCCGAAAATCGAATCGGCTTTTTGGGCTTCGACTAAATCACGACGAGAAGTCGATTTTTTGGTCGCCGTGAAATATTTGGATTGGGAATCTCGCGCAGTCAAATCGAGGATGAGCTGCCAACTAGCGAAAGGCTTGGCGGAAGATTTGGCGACAGCGAGAGCGAAAAAGTCGGCAATCGCGGTCTTCGGATTGCCTTCCAGGGGATCGCGAACTTGCGGCAGCGGGGCAATCTTGACAGCGGAAATCGGAATCACTTGGTCGCCAAAACGATTAGTCTGACCGAGTAATTTTTGGATTTCGTCGTAGTAATAAGAATAGCCGACCATCATCGCGACTTTGCCTCGAGCGAAAGCGTGTAATTCTTTTTCGGGAGCCGCGAGCCCCATTTTGGAATTCCAAGAATATTCTTGATTGCGGGAATCGCGAGAGAAAGCGGTCAGAAATTCTAGTGAAACAGATAGTGGATTGTAGACTTTGCCGGCATCGTCACGAACCTGCTCCCGACCCGCCGCGGACAAATTTTGACCGCCGAACTGATGATAAAGATCGTAAAAAATATCGACCCCACGACTAATGTTGTCGGCTCGACCAAGCGCAATCCCCGCAAGACGGAAACCCTCCGAATCGGTTAAATCTTTGGTCGAAAGCTTCATCGCGTCGTCGCGAACTCCCGCCCAAGTCAGCTCTGGCGCAGGGTAAGGTTTGGACAAAATGTTGCGAAAAAGCGGCTGATTGTAAAAAAGTGCGAGCGTGTCGAGATACATCGGCAAGGCGAAAACTTCGTCTTTGACGACGCGACCCTGCTTTAATTCTTTTTCGGAAACCTCTTCTTTGAAAATCACCGTCCCGGCTACGGCATCGAGGAAGTCGCGGGAAACCATTTCGGCAGAACCCAGCTCGACTGGCAGCGGCAAGAGCAAACTCCGATACTTTGGAATCCAAGTGGCATGAACCGCTAAAACGTCCGGTCCACCCCCGCTGGCTAGCTCGAGAAGTAAGGTTTCCCGATAATCTTTCAAGTCAGTAAAATTGCGATAATTGACTCGAATACCAGTCCTAGAAGTGAAATCCTTAAGGAAGGGCTCCATTGTCTCTGTTGTATCGAAAACATTCCAAAATTCGATTTTGGTGGTCGGTCCGACATCTTTTTTACCGAGAATGAAAAATGCCAAAATCCAAACCAAGATAATTCCGCCGAGGACCAGAAGGAGCTTAAAAAGTTTTGCTTGCATTTGGTTAAGATTTTAACTTTCCCGTCGCGCTTCCGCAATTCCAGCGAGGAAAGCTTTTTTGGCACGACCGTAAAAAGTGAGGGGCAATAAATTGGCGACGATTTTTTGAAGGAATAATTTGCCGCCAGTCGGGAGAATTTTAATTTCAGGATGCATTTTTTGTAGTTGGACCAAATTTTTACCAGCCGCGAACTGTCTTTTTTTTAAGCTCTTAGAAGAAATTTCGTGAAAATGTCCGACGACCGCCTCCGGCTCGAAAAGTAATTTCAGCCCTTTTTCTGTGAGTCGCAGACCGAGCTCGATATCTTCGAATCCCCAACCAGAGAATTTTTCGGAGAATTTTTCGGAACCAAGAAAACTTTTTTTGAAAGAAATATTCGAAGTATAAAAGCGCCAAAAATCAGTTTTGGAATTTTTTTGTAAATCAGAAAATTTAAACTGCACTCCTGATTTCTCGAGCCAACGCATGAATCGCGAAATGCGAATTTCGGGATGCCAACGCACCAGACCGAGACAAGCGAAATTAGCAGCGGGAAATTTTTGGTGAAATTGGTGATGTTTTTCGAGTAAATCGTTTTGCGGCAACATGTCATCGCCGAGGAAAAGTAAGATTTCGCCGCTAGCATTCGGCAACGCCAAATTGCGGGCCACTGCCTGGCCGGAATTTTTTTGGGAAAAAACTTGAAGCGGAAAGCTAACTTTTTTTTGAAATTCGGTCAAAAGCCGAGCCGTCGAGTCAGTCGAACCATCATCGACGACGACGACTTCGAAGTCGGTGAAAGTCTGGAGAGACAGCAAATTTAAAGTCCGCCGCAAAACTTCGGCTCGGTTGAAAGTCGGAATTATGACTGATATCTTCATTTAAAACTCGTGGAAATTTTAACTTATATTTTGGTATAAAAATTAGGAATCCTGTGATTTTTCAAAAAATAATTTCCGTTCGAAAAAAAATCAACCTCTAAAATCGATCCAGAAGTATAATCCCATGGTTGATCAAAAATAAAATTTCCAAGTGAAAAAATTTGGCAAAGAGTGAGATCACAAGCAAGCTCGCTCGCACGATGCGAATGTGCACCGATAAGCACTTCAGCACCTTTTTCCTGCAAAATTATCGATAAATCTCGCTCACGTGTAGTCGGCTCAGTGACAAATTCAGAGCCCCAGTGCACGAACACAAACAGCGGTTTTTCGGATTCGGCGAGAATATCGAGATCAGAATTTTGAATAATCGGTTGATATTTCGGAATGCCGAAATTGTCGAGATCCGTGAACGCGGCTAGGTGAAACTCGGGCAATTCGAAAATTTCGTCCGCACCGAAAAAATCGATTGAATTTTCTACGAGCAATTTTTGCATTTCGTCGAGTCCAGCAACACCGAAATCGTGGCGATGATTATTCGCGAGTCCGACCGCAACGATATTTAGTTCGCGGAAAATCGGGAGCGCGAAATCGAGCGGAATGCATAATTCGTAATCATTTCGCGGCGCGGAACATTTTTCGCGGACAACCCCTTCGAGGTTCACAATCATTTTTGCACCGCGCGTAATTTCGAGAATTGCGGAAATCATTTTGGCACGAAGCGTCTCGTCGGAAAATTTTTGGGAAATACCGCGCCCGAAAAATGTGTCCCCGGCGAAAAAATATTTTTCGTGCGGAAATTCGAGCGACTCGGTCGACCAAAATTGGACGAGATAACTCGTCGTTTCCGCGACTTTTTCGGCGGAATAAAATTGCGAATTCCGATTTTCGAAAATCGTCGGCGACGCCCCGAAGAAGTTTTTTTGGAGTGAAAATTGGAGAAATTGCGCGCCGCGCGAATCGAGATTATCCGACTCGTCGAGCGCGAAAATCAAATTTTCGTCGCTGCTCGCGAGCGCGCGGAGCGTTTTTTGATCTTGAATTTCGGCATTTTCGAGCGACAAATAGTGGCTGAAATCAGTCGACTGCAAAATGAGTGTGTCCTGCGTGAGAATTTTTTGGAGCGCGACGGCAAGTGATTTCAATTCATCCAGCGTCGCAGAAATTTTAATCGTAACCGGAACAATCGGCGTTTCCGGAAAATATTTTCGGAGAAACGGGAGAAAAACGCGGACGCCGTGCTCATGCGAAAAAAGATTCGACGCGGAAATCTGCGGCTCAACGAGCAATTTTTCGACGGATTTTTTCGCGACCAAAACTTCACCAAAAATCGTCGCAAAATCTTTCGTCGTCGTCGAAAAAACAGTGTCACCGCGGTCAAAGTGATCCGGCGAAATGATTACGATCTGGTCGTATTTTTGTGCGGAAATCTGCGCGAGCGCGTCTGCGATCAAATCGGCGGCGAGCAAATGGTGCGGGAGCGTGACTCCGGAAATTTGGGTCGAAATCACGGGCGAATTGGCGGCATAAATCGCGGTCTCGAAAATTTTCGCGTCAGAATAAAATTCGGAAAAATTGTCAGTCGACGAAGTACTAAAATTCACGAACAAAACGAGAAAAGTCGCAAAAATTCTGAACATTTATTTAAAAACTAAAACCTGCAACCTGTCCCCTATTTATTCGACGAGTAAATTTTCGTACCAAAAATTTTTCGCCGGAAGTTCCGCCGAATTTTCGTAAACTTTCGACTGCCAAATCTCGTCAGTGAGTCGCGATGCGATCGGCGCGGTAAATTCGAAATGATTGAAAACGAGCCCGATCGTAAGCCGCGGCGCGGAATCGGAATCGACGAGGGCGAGCTGGACGAATGGTCGCCCAGTCGCCTCATACAAAATTTGCCCGAGCAGCGCGTCGGTGTGAATGTCGGCAATCAGCTCGGAACGGCGATCTTTGTCAGTGAAAACTTTGCCATTTTCGAGCGGCTCAGCGAGATAATCGAGGGAAAACGCGCGTAATTTTTCAAACTCGTCGTCGGTGATCAGCTCGCCCGCCATTTCTTTTTCCGCAATCGCGAGACAAAAATCAACCTGTTTTTGAAATCGTGACAGCGCACCCCACTCCTCCATCTCCCGCGCGAGCAAATTATTTTCGGTGAAAATATTTTGCGTGAATTCGACGAGACTCTTCATTTCTCGCCAAAAATCTAGATTCGGCTCGACGAATCCGCGCGGAACTGGTGGCGGCTCCTCACCCGGACCGCCGCCGAGCTCGGCGTAACTTTGTTTCGCGTACAAAAGTGTGTCGTGTTTCAATTCAGTGTACGAACCAAGAAAAGTTTGAATTTGCTTAATCGGGAAAAATTCGGATTGCATAAAAAGCGGATAATTTGCGTCGAATTTTTGGATGAGTGTACCGAGCAATTTCGTCCACGCCGTCCCGAGCGAGCCGCGCCATTCCGCGGCGGTGACATTCGAAATGTCTGTCGCGACTTCGTCTAATTTTTGGTTGAAACCGGCGATCTCGTCGTCGGTGAAAGCGAAAGTCTTTTGCAAAAATTCATCGGCGAACTCGCGGGCAGTCGTATCACCGAACGCGGCGGGCACGAAAAGTGCGCTCGGCGTCGACGGCAATTTTGTCTCGGTGATTTCCTGTCCCGCGGTGAGTCGGTTGAGAATCCACGCGTCGAAAGTGAAGCGTTGTCCGAAAGTCCGCACCGATTTCGACTCATTAAGTAAGTCGTCTTTCGTTTGTTCGAAAACCGCCGGGTCAACAATCACGTCAGACAAAATTTTCGGAGAAGCAAGTTCACTGAGTCGCGTACGGATTTGTGCAAGATTTTCAGAATTGAAGACATCGACGATTTTAGTTTCACCGAGAAATTCATCCCACACTGCGAGCGTGACATCGTCCGACTCTCCCGCGAAAAAGCCGGTGATTTTCATTATTTTTTGCCAATCGGCGCGGATCGAATCGTCGGCGAAAATCGCGTCGAGCAAAATTGCATCGGACAGTCCGACATCATTTTTGAAAAAATACGAATTACGTCCGAAAAACATCATAGTCCGGAAATACGCGCGCAATTTAGAATTTTTGGAATAGTGGCTGCGCGGCGTGAACTGAGTGAAGTCCGCGAAATTTTCGGGCTTGTATTCGCCGAAAAGTGGCGAGACCTCGAGCGTGTCAGCGGCGTAAATTAATCTCAATTCAGCACGGATTTTTTCGAGAATCGCGGGCAAAAAATCGGCGGAATAATTCGCGAGCAATTTTTCGGCGTTCGCAAAAGTGTCGGTCGCGTCCGCAGCTTTTTCGGCTTCGGATTGAATTTTAAAAACTTCGGTGAAGTCGAGATTTTCCGCGAAATTCGGCTCAACCGCGACGCCGTCCCAGTTCGCATTTTCGAACAAAATTTGCGCGACGGTGAACTGCGCGGCGAGTACTTCGTAGCGCGCGGCGATTGCGGAATCGGCAGAATTTTTCAACGCGAGCAATTTCGCACGCGTGTCCGCGGTGAAATTTTTGAGCGTGTCGGTGAGCTCATTTTGCTCGAGATATTCGAGCGTGTTTTCGAAAAATTTGTGGAAGCCGTGCAGCACGACATCCGGCGTCACCAGCTTCGAATTTTCCGGAGCGCGGGTCGAATAATTTCCGCCAATCGCATCGAAAGCGGCGAGCATTTCGTCGAAAGAATTGCCCGGAATTCTGTCGACGAGCTTCGTCGACTCGAGCGGGACGAGAAGGAAATAATTCTCGGCGAGCCAATTTTGTTGATTTTGTGAAAGTTTAATTCCGAGAAAATTCAAAACTGCGTCAAAATTTTCGGCCTCAATAGAGGGAATTTCGGTCGAATTTTCATCGACAATCGGCGGCTCGGTCGGCAGATTCGGCGAACATCCAACGAGCGAAACGAATGCCAAAATCACGGCGAGCAGTTTTTTTGGGGTGGACATTTTGAAAAATTAAATTGATAAATTTGGATTGACCGCGACCATTTTAGTCCATTTTTTAGTAGAATTTTGGATTTCGAAAAACCCCGCGCCCGCGATCATGGCCGCGTTGTCGGTGCAAAATCCAAACTTTTCGGGACAACGAAAAGTGATTTTCAACTCGTCAGAATACTCTTGAAAACGTTCTCGCAACTCAGAATTCGCAGAAACTCCACCGGCGAGATGAATTTCCTTGGCTTTGAATTTTTGTGCCGCAAGGAAAATTTTGGTCGCGAGCACATCGACAACAGAATCTTGAAAACCTTTCGCCAAATCTGCAATTTCTTTTTGAGTTTTACGTTTTGAATTCTGAGTTCTTCTTCGAACTTCCGATTTCAGTCCGGAAAATGAAAAATCAAAATTGCGAAGTTTTAATTTCCCGGAACGGAGTCGCTCGCCAACCTCGACTGAGGTGAAATTGCGGGAAATATCTTTTGGCAGCAACCACGCCCGCGGCAAAATTTCGGGAGTTTTGGATTTCGCGGAAATTTTTTGAATTTCCGGCCCGCCGGGGTAAGGCAAACCCAAAAGTCGGGCGACTTTGTCGAAAGCCTCTCCCGCTGCGTCGTCCAAAGTTTCGCCGATTAATTGCGGTTTGGCGGAGGAATTTTTGAGCAAAACAAGTTCGTTGTGGCCCCCGCTCGCGGTCAGGACGACGATTGGATAGCGGAATTTTTTGAAATCCCGCCCGAGCCAATTCGACCGAATATGTCCGAAAATATGGTTGACTGGAATTAATTTTTTGCCAGAAAAAGCCGTCAAGGTATTGGCGGAAATCACACCAGCAAGCAAAGCAGAATTGAGCCCTGGACCAGCCGCGACCGCAATCGCGTCAATTTTGGCGAATGCAATTTTAGCAAGCTGCAAAGCTTCTTCAATCACGGGCATGACCTTCCCTACATGTTCTCGTGCCGCCACCTCAGGCACCACTCCCCCAGTTTTGCGGTGAATCGTGATTTGTGAAGCCACGACGCTCGACAAAACTTCTGACCCGTCATGCACGACGGCGGCAGCGGTTTCATCGCAACTAGTTTCAATTCCTAGAATTAGCATCTAGAGAATCTTACTTAAAATACTGCCCTCGCGAAAGTAAATTACGTAATTAAACTTCATAAGTAGACTCGCATGGAGGTTGTCCTGCTGCACGCATTTTCCAGTCCGTCACCTTTTGAACTTCCTTACGTCGACCAGCTCGCAACAAGGCAGCTTCATTCGGATATCCTGCTGCGACCAAAGCTTCTTTAGTTTTTTCAATCGCCCAAGGGTATTTTTCAGCAAGAACTTTAGCAAAGCTAACTGCAAAAGATAGTTGTTTAATCTTCAATTTTTCTTCCGCTGTCTTTATCACTACTGCCAACTTTTTGTTGCTTAATTGTGATCCAATAATAGACGCAAAAACCTTCCAGACTATTTGACGATTTGCGATACGATCTGGATCTTGTTTATATTCCTGAACAATTTCTTTTGGTGGTGTAGCTGGAGTAAAAGCTATGTTTAGTCCATGAGGATTACTGGAACGCTCTAGCTTTAAAACTCTACCTCTTTCGGCAAAAGGTGCGCTTCTATCTCTAGTCGCAGTCCGCCAATTACCAACTGCCTGACGAACTATCGCATCAATTTCGTCTAAAGTTTGCGGATTCTTTTTTTCGAATAATTCCCGCGCCCACAAAGCAATCGTCGCTTTACCGACATTTTCATGAAAACCTTTTGAGTAAAATTCGATAAGCTGTTTTAATTTCTTCAATCGTTTCTCTCGCCCAAGAAAATCCAAACTAAGCTGCCTAAATTGATACTTAGGATTACCCCATCGGGAATCAATCGAACCACTCATACCAAAGATTAAAGTTTAATTAAGTTAAACTATTTTAGAAACAAATTCATAACTTGTCAAACTACCACACAGCGAAAAAACTAGGCTAGCTAGCGCCAACTACATCAGCCTATCTCTTACTTCAAAAACTTCTTCACGGCATCCTCCGCGCTCATCCCCTCGTGCACTACTGCCGCAGTTGCTTTGATGAAAGCTGCCGGATTTTTGTGCTGAAAAGCATTGCGACCCATCGCTACTCCTGCCCCACCTGCCGCAATCGCACCTTCAACATTTTTCAAAGCCGCTAAGTCGTCGCCCTTCGCGCCACCTGCAATCACGACTGGCACACCGAGCGCACCATCGACGACCTGCTTGAAAGATTCCGAATCACCAGTGTAAGGTACTTTAATAATATCCGCACCTAGCTCCGCGGCAATACGCGCAACTTTTTTGACTAGCTCAACATCGTTCGGATTTTGAATTTTTGGACCACGCGGATAAGCCATCACGAGCAAGGGCATCCCCCACTCGATACAATTCGTCGCGACTTTGCCAAAAACACGCAACTGTTCTGCTTCCGTATTGGAACCGAAATTGACGTGAATCGAAACTGCGTCGGCACCGAGCTTCAAAGCGGTTTGAACATTATTGACTGAAACTTTTTCATCACCATCAGTCGGATTGAGCTCTGTCGAGACAGAAAAATGGAGAATCAAACCAACATCCTTACCAGCACTACGATGACCGTGTAGCGCTAAACCGAGATGTCCGATGACTGCATTCGCACCTCCCTCTGCCGCGGCATCCACTGCTGTCTTGAGGTCGACCAAACCTTCAATCGGCCCCATCCCTGCACCGTGATCGAGTGGAAGGATGACCGTCTTTTTGGAATTGCGGTCAATGATTCTTTCGAGACGAATTCTTTTACCAAGCATTTTAGAGGGGTTAAAACGAATTTATTTTACAATTTTTTTAGCTCTTGGGAAACCCGTAAAATTACTTTTTCAGGAGTCGAGGCTCCCGCGGAAATTCCGACTTTTTGACACCCTCGGAACCAATCTTTTTGTAAATCTTTCTCTGATTCAATCCAAAAACTTTTGGTAATATTTTTGACTAAATCGAAAAGTTGCTTCGAATTATTAGACTTCTTTCCACCGATGATGACCATCACGTCAACCCTCTTAGCAAGGGCGCTGGCGGAATTTTGGCGCTCGCGCGTCGCCCCACAAATCGTATTTTGGGCGAGAACTTTCACGCCGAGTTTTTCGAGAGAATTTTTGAATTCGAGAAATTTTTCCGAACGCTCAGTCGTTTGGGCAAGCAGCCCAATTTTTTTGCCAACAAACCTCTTGAAAAATTTTGGATTGAATTTTTTGACTGCTGTCGCTGCCGGAAAATCTTCAAAAATCGCGGTTAATTCTGGATGTTGCTTGCTGCCAAAAATGAAAACGGGAATTTTTTGAGCGACAAACTTGGCGACTGCGGCGTGAATTTTGCGGACGAAAGGACAGCTCGCATCGACAATTTGAACTTTCTTCTTTTGGAGCGCGGTTAATTTTTTTTGCGAAATCCCATGGGCGCGGATAATGATGGTCCCTTTTTTAATTTTGGAAATCGCGGAAATCGACCGAATACCGCGCGCATTCAATTCTTCCAAAACTTCGGGATTGTGAATTAAATCGCCGAAAGTTTGGACTTCGTCGAAATTCTGGATTGCCGCGTTCGCCAAATCATAAGCCCGTCGGACACCAAAACAAAACCCTGCGAAATCTGCTCGAATAACTTTCACGCGGAAATTTTACTCTTCCTTTTGCTCGACTGGCTCGGAGCTTTCCGCCTCAGCTTTTTCGCTTTCCACTTTTTTCGATTTCAATTCTTCTTCCAATTTAGCTTTTTTGAGCTCCCGTTTTTGAACCGCGTTTTTGACTTTGTTGACAGCTTTTGCAGAATCAACCGCACTATTGCGACCAACCGCCGCAGCCGCCGCTTTCACATTTTCCGAAATCTTGCCTTTCTTCTTGGAAGCAGCGGACTTCTTGGCCGCTGCGACCCTCGCTCGGAATTTGTCGACCTTACCAGCTGTATCGAGCAATTTTTGCTTGCCAGTGTAAAAAGGATGACAAGCGCTGCAAATTTCGGTCTTGATAACCTCAGCAGTCGAATCAAAAATAAAGGTCGCTCCGCAACCACAGGTCGCGACAACTTTTTTGTGAACTTTGGGATGAATTCCAGTTTTCATTGTAAAAAATTAAGCCGCGTGATTTTAAGAGTTTTCAGAATAGAATGCAAGAATTTTAGACATCCTTCACAAATTCTCCTCCATGTATGAGAGTATCGCCTTCGTTGACAAAATCATTCATCATAGAATCACCTTCTCCAACCAGAGAGTAGGCAGGACAGTCTCCATCACAAAACCAAACCTCACAATGTAATTTCTTGCGAATAACAACGTTGAGAGCTTTTGCAGGCTGACCTTTTGGGACATCGCAAATCATCAACCACTTTTTAGCACTTCAGAACACATTTTTAAAATCATCTTTGAATAAAAATTAGTCTCACGAATCTAACCGTCGCATTCCAAATTCTGCCGAATCTTTTGGGCTGTCGTAATAAACGCCACAACCACTCCAGCCCAAGCTTTTGGAAAATCCTAGGAGCGCGCGCAATCACTCCTGCGTAAAAATCAAAACTTCCACCAATCCCCGCTGCAAATCTCACCGTATTTAGTTTTGGTAAATTTCGTGAAATCCAAAGCTCTTGCCGCGGGAAACTAAAGGCCACAAACAGCATTTCTGCTTCTGATTCATTAATTTTCTGACAAATCTCTAGATCTTCTCCTTCTCGCGATGAACCTGCGTAAGTCCCCACGATTTGCAAGTCACTAAACTTTTTTTCGAATTTAGTTTTTACTTTGACGGCAATACCAGGAGCCGCCCCGAGTAGGAAAACTTTCTGCTTGTGATCGGCTGCCAACTTCAGCAGTTTCGGAAAAAGATCGCTGCCCGTGACTCTCTCTGGAATCACGCTACGAATTTTTTTCGGAGCAAAAATTATCGCCGCGAGCGAACCAACAAGCGTCGCAAGATTTCGTTTTTTCAAGCTGAGGAAATAACTCGCCCACAAAACCCCAATCCCGTCAGCGACCGAAAGTTGAGTGGAATTGAGAATTTTTTTGAAAGTCGGATTTTTTTGGGCAGCGAGAACCATTTCGGGATTCGGTGTCGCGAGGAAAAATTTTTGGGAAGATTTACTGCACAAAAAATCGGCAACCCTATCAATCGCCTCAGACTCAGAGATTGGATCAAAACCGATTCCAGCGATGAAAATTTTAGCGATATTAAGGATAATAAAGGGCTTTAAAGATCATAAAGATTATTTGTCATTAAAGCTCGTTAAGGCTCTTTATAATCTTCTTAATCCTTCTTCTTAATCACAATCGCACGAAAACGAGCACTGCCGACTGATTCGGTGACGACATCATCCCACTCTGGCTTGGCCAATTCGAGGTGAATCAGTCGTCGCATGAATCCGCTCATCGACTGCAGTTTCACCGGATTGCCAGAAGCGCGCACCTGCTCAGCACGCCGACACGCCAGCTCGACCGCATCGTCATCTTGACGTCGGCGGTAACCATCAACATCGACAAAAACCATAATTTTGCGATTCAGCTCATCCGCTTTTTTACTCGAAATCATCCGAAGTAAATGCTGAAAAGCATTCAAATTGTCGCCGTGTTTACCGATTAAGAGTGGCGCATCCGTCGTCTTGATTTCGACGGAATAATGTTCCAACTCTTCGCCGTCCTGTTCGACTTTGCGCGCAACAGTACAACTGGCTTCTTCGAGCTGTAATCCAGCTAATAAGTCTTCAGTCGCAGTTTTAATTTGGAGCTCCATATTATGAATTTTAAATTTAGAATTTTAAGTTTTAAAACAATTTTTAATTTTTCTAATTTTGAAAAGTTTCATATTTTTAAAATTCAAACATTCGACCTTGTTTTAAAATTTAAAACTTAAACTTTAAAATTGTTGCGAAAAATTAATTTTAGAAAATGACCTTAAATGCCTTATTAAATCATTTAATCTCTCTATTCACGATGAGCTGTTGTCCGACACCAAAAATTGTCGAAGTCCCCCAATAAATCCCAACCGCGGCTGGCATCGACAACGCGAAAAAGGCAATCATCAACGGTAAGAAATAAGGCATAAATTTGGTCATCGACTGCATCGCATCTGCCATCGGATTTTCACCCGGCTTTTGGGAAGAATTTTTATGGGAATGGTGCATCGCCAATTTCATTTGAGCGAACTGGGAAATCGCAAGAAAAATCGGGAGCGCGAAATAAAGTTGAGCCCCGGAAGCGAGTAAATCAAAACCAAGGAATTGAGTCGAGACAGCCGCAAGATTGAAATCAGCCAGCGGCGGATAAAGCAGGACGAAAGTATTTTCACCGAGGCCATCGCGTGTCACCCAAAAAAGTGCAATCAAAAACGGCATTTGAATCAAAATCGGGAGACAACTGCCGAAAGGCGAGACCTTATTTTTTTTCATCAAGGCCATCGTCTCCATCGCGACCATCTGTTGATTGTCCGCAAAACGTTTTTTAATCGCATCAATCTCGGGTTGAATTTTTTGGAGCTTGCGTTGCGATTTCAAACTTTTTTGAAATGGAACGAAAAGGATTGCCCGCAAGAGTAAAGTCAGCAAAACAATCCCCCAGCCGAAATTGTGATTGGCAATCTGAGTCAACCAGACGAGGGTATTGTAAATCGGACGATAGACAATCGTTCGCCAAATTTTACCGAAGAAACCGGGCTTTTGAACCTCAACCTCATGGAGAAAAGTTTTGTCGCCGAACGGAATTTCAATCCGATATTTACCAAGCTCAGCAAAAATATCTTTTTGCCACGGCTGGTAGCTGACGGAAATCCTCTGACCAGGCAGAATCATGAAATCGTCAGTCTGACATCTTCCCTCTGCCGCTGCAGCAAAAAGCGGGAGCCACTCTCCATTTTGGTATTCTGAAACCTGAAAAGGCTCGCCGGGACAGTCGTTGGACAGGGAAATTTCGGCTGAAGTATTATTTTGCAGATTGAGAAGAAACGCAGCCCCTGTTTTAATTTCTGTCGGCGCGAGAATCTGCAAATCATCCCGTGGGACATCGGAAATTACCTCTTTTTTGGCGGAAAAAGTCTGAACTAATAAAATCGTAATAACGACAATCAGCGCGTAATTTAAGAGCTTTTGTTTGTCCACAAAATTAATTTTAAATTTCTAATTTTAAATTTTGAAACAAGATCGAAGTTCTGAATTTTTTAAAATTGAAACCTTAAATAATTCAAAATTGTTTTAAAATTTAAAACTTAAAATTCATAATTTTTGGGTTGGAATTTTAGCGACTAGTGAGAGAAACTTAGCCGTCAACTCGGTGAAATCGATTTCGAGCAGTTTAGAATTTCGAGCAATGATCAGCAAGTCAAATCCTGGTGGAATTTTGGTTAAATTGAGTCGAGCAACCTCTCGTAATCTCCTTTTAATCCGATTGCGATCAACCGCTTTTTTGCTTAATTTGACACCAACCAAAACCGCGATGCGTGTCTCGGGAAGCGAATTTGGTAGGAAACGAAAAGCAAATTCAGGAGCAGAAATCGACCGACCAGTTTTGAAAACCAAATTAACTTCCTCCTTTTTCCGCAAACGAAATTTGGAAGAAAACATTAAACGGTGAGTTTCGCACGACCTTTGGCACGACGACGCGCGACGACTCTCTTGCCGCCGGGAGTTCGCATCTTGGCAAGAAATCCGTGTGTTCGAGCGCGTTTGCGGGTACGAGTTTTGGAAAGCATTTCTAAAGGTTTTTTAAATTTGAAGTGCGGGGAGTTTAACACAGGTTTTTTCAAACTCCATTGCACACTGTGCATTACACATCGAAAATTGTTAGCTACATTCCCCAGTCCCACTCGCTGAACCATCCGCGTAACCGAATCCACTAGATGGAGTCGCGGTCGATAATTCAGCCGAACAAGTCTCGGGGGCGATTTCGAAGGCCGCGCAAATCGCCTCCAACATCCCCGCTGGCGTCCGTGCCGCACCTTCAATTATCTTGCCATTGACAACCAAAGTCGGAGATCCTTTTACTGAATATTTAGCTCCCTCGGCAGCGTGGGTATTGAAATGAGGATATTGCCCAGAAAGCCACAAGCTCTTATCCTCAAGATTTTTGATAACTTCGAATTTGGCATCAGCTGCTGCAATCGTGCCAGCGAGATCAGCCGAAGTCAGATCGACCGCCGCGAGCGCCTTCGCGGAATCCCCTGCTGCGAGAAATTCTTTTAAGTAAGGGATTAATTTGTCCGGATATTTTTCGGAAATCGCAAATTGCTGTAATTCCTCGCGAACCTCGGTCTCGCCATGCATCGCGTAATCGACAAATTCAAGACGGAAATCGACACTGTCTCCTAATTTTTCAATCGCTGGAATAATCGCTTTCTCAGCTTGCGTACCAAAAGGACAATGACTCATCACGAACAACTCCACGACCGGCTTGTCACTTTTGACCATTTCAGCGAGAGTCTGAGTTTGCGCAACAGCCGCCTCTGTCACTTGTCTTTCTTTTTCGGCGACAATCTCATCGATGTACATCGCTTCAGGAACGAAAATTTTCCCATCCTGCGACATCAAAGATTTCACCTCGCGCCCATCGGAAAGTTTGATGTCGAGTTTAAAAAATCCCGATTCGCTTTCGATATTGAGAATTTCCGCAGTCAAACCACCACCAACCAAATTTTCATTGATAAATTTTTCTGCCAAAAATTTGGCATCGACTTGAGAAAGTTTGCCACAGCCAGCCAGTAAGACGACCGCTAAAGCTGCCACAAAGATTTTTTTGAAATTCATTAGAAAGTTTTTAATTAGGCGGAATTTTAATCTTATTCTTTTAAAAATCAAACCATTCTGAAATGGGACTAGTAACATTAAGTGTTGGTAAAACTGAAGAATCGGGCTAATTTAAGCCCCTAACCCTTCAAAAAGTATGCCAGCACAAAAAACATGCCCTCACTGCGGCGTAATCGGTGGAATAATTCGTTGGGGTAAA
>JAIPGZ010000002.1 GCA_021735425.1 Candidatus Altimarinota bacterium
TGGGTTTACAGTAAGAAAAACAACTAAAAAAACCGCTCAAAAGCGGTTCAGGTACCCTAAAAAAACCTAAAATTTTCCAAAAACGTGGTTAGGCATCCTAAAACTTTTTTAGGAAGGGTGTTTTTCAGAGGTTCCTTAAATAAGTTGTAAATTTTGAAATAATAATGAGCCACTCCTAATTTTTCTACCCCTACACAAGCTTGCATTCCACTCACGACTGCCTTACAATCTCCGTGATTCGGGGAGGCTTTTTCGGGTTGACGAGATGAGGTAAAATCCACAAGCTTTTAATTTTTAATTTCCAAATTTGAATCCAACTAAATATTTTCGCGACGCAATCAGTGAGCTTCACCGTGTCAGCTGGCCGACTCGCCAACAAGCTGTTCGTCTTTCTGTCGTCGTCTTGATCGTCACTTTTACTTTCGCCTTCGTCTTCGGCTTTTTCGATACCTTCCTCGCCTGGGGCTACAAGATGCTTTTGAAATTAGCGAATTAAATAACCCTCCCAAATTTTCAAGTCCCAAGTCTCAAGTCTCAATTTTCAAAAATCTATTAACTGCAAACTACTAACTACCAACTAAATTGGCCAAACAAGCTCAAAATACCGGCAAAAATTGGTACGTCCTCCATACTTACTCAGGCTATGAGGACGCCGTGAAGACCGCGCTCGAGCAACGCATCGACAGCTGCAACATGCAGGATTATATTTTTCGCATCGAAGTACCGAAGGTTGAAGAAGTCACGATTCGCCGCGGCGAGAAGGTCAGCGAAAAGAAAAGATTATTTCCTGGCTATGTCTTGGTCGAGATGAATGTGACGGATGAATCTTGGTATGTCGCGAGAAACACCCCGAATGTGACGGGTTTCGTCGGCAGCGGTAACATTCCTGTCCCAGTCACTCCGGCCGAATTTGGCATTATTGAGAAACACGTCGGCGCGACCGAGACAAGCTTCAAGATTGAAATGAAATCCGGCGATGTCGTCGTCATCCTCGACGGACCGTTCGCGAGTTACGAGGGTGTCGTCAGTCAAATCGACACCGCGAAGGGTAAAGTTAAAGTTAATGTCTCAATCTTCGGTCGCGACACACCAGTGGAGCTAGATTTCGTGCAAGTGAAGAAAAAATAATCTTGCATTTTTAATTTTAAATTTATAATTTTTTTCAATGGCTAAAACTATCAAAGCGAAAATCAAGCTGCAAATCCCCGCTGGATCTGCGAATCCTGCGCCACCAGTCGGCTCAGCCCTCGGTCAGCACGGCGTCGCGATTCAGGATTTTTGTAATCAATTTAACGAGCGGACGAAATCGCAAAAGGGCGATATTATCCCAGTTGAGATTAATGTTTACGAAGATCGCTCTTTTGATTTCATTACCAAGACGCCTCCGACAGCGGAATTAATTAAAAAAGAACTGAAACTCGCGAAGGGCAGTGGCACACCAAACAAGGATAAAGTCGGTGAAATCACCCAACAGCAACTCGAAAGTATCGCGAAAATTAAAATGCCCGACCTGAACGCAAATGATATCGAAGCCGCCAAAAAAATCGTCGCCGGCACAGCGAAATCGATGGGGCTGACCGTAAAAGGATAACTAATAACGCTGACAATTGCCTTTCTCTGGGGCTTGCTTTTTTTGGTGTAATTTGCTAGAATGATGAGAACTAATTACTAAAACATGAAAAACAAAATCCTTTCCGCAGCGGCAAGCTTTGCTCTCGTCGTTGCAATGTTGACCCCGTTTGCCCTTGCAGCAGACCAGACCCTGCCTGATGTAGAGAATCTCGTCGCTGAAGCCCTGCCGGATGGCACTATTAAATTGACTTGGGATGCAGTCACTGGGGCCGATAGCTACACTATTTATTATGGTCTTCAAAGCATCTCCGAGGATGGATCTAGTTATGAAAACGATGTTTTACTCGGTAATGTGACGACCTACACGGTTGAAAACCTCACTCCAGACACAACTTATTATTTCTCGGCCGCTGCGGATGATTCGAAAGGAACTTATCTGGGTAGCTACAATTATTCAGAAGAAGTCTCCGCGAAGGCAACTACAACCGTCGTAGCACCCGAACCACCAGTCTTCACTCCTGTAACCCCCCCAATCGCACCTTCAGCTTTAGATATTTTCCTAGAAGACGATCACCCTTCTTCGGCAGAACCAGCTACCCCAGCTCCGACTAGCCTACCGCAATCCGGTCCAGCAACCGCGGCGCTCGTTTTGGTCAGCGGTTTAGGATCTTTCGTTTATCGTAAATTCAAAAAATAGTTTTCGAGAGAAAAGATTTGATTCGGTAAAAACGCTTCACCTCAAATGAAGCGTTTTTCTTTTTTTGGAATTAGTTTTTTAAGAAATGCTCGATTTTTTCAAAGGCAATTTCCAAATTTTGCAGACTCGTCGCGAAAGAAATTCTCACAAAATCAGAAAATTCCGCGCCGAAAGCCGAACCAGGCACAACTGCCACTTCCTCTTTTTCGAGCAATTCCAGAGCAAATTCTTCTCCGGTTAGTCCCGTCTTTTTGCAAACATTCAAAAAAAGATAAAAGGCTCCAGCCGGTTTTTGGATTTGGAATCCCATTTTTTTTAATTCGCGAACACAAAAATCACGACGCATTTTGTATTCCAAGCGCATTTTTTCGACCTCTGAGTCGCAATTTCGGAGAGCCTCAATTGCCGCAATTTGAGAAATTGAATTGGCGCAAAGCGCCGAATATTGATGAATTTTATTCGCGGCCGCGGTCAAATCTGCCGGCGCAAGAAGATAACCGAGACGCAAGCCGGTAAAAGCGAAAGTTTTTGAGAATCCGGAAACTGTTGCCGTTCGCGCTTTCATCTTTGGCAAACTCGCGAAAGTGGTGTGACGACCTTCGTAAGTTAATTCGGCGTAAATCTCGTCGGAAATTACGAGCAAATTATTTCGCTCCGCAATCTTGGCAATTTTTTGCAATTCGGATTTCTGGAAAGTCGTGCCAGTCGGATTCGACGGATAGCCGAGAATGATGGCTTTGGTTCGCGGCGAAATCTTCTTTTGAATTTCAGAAATCTGTTTAACAAAAATTGGAACGCCGGCGGCGAGCTGAACCAACGGAGCGTACATTACATAACTCGGCATGAATAAAATAACCTCGTCGCCAGGATTCAAAATCGAACGAACCACGATGTCGAAAATCTCGCTCGCTCCGTTACCGACCAAGACCTCATCTTCCGCGGAATAATTGACTCCAAATTTGCGAGAAAAATATTTCACAATTTCTGTCCGCAACTCAAAATAACCTTTATTTGGAGTGTAATGCGTCTCCCCACTTTCTAAAGCCGCAATCGCTGCCTCGCGAACACGCCAAGGTGCATCGAAATCTGGCTCCCCCACCGACAGTGAAATCACATCCTTTCGCTCCGCCACAATTTCAAAAAATTTCCGAATGCCGGAAGGCGGAATCGTTTCGAGGATGCGGTTGAGAGGAATCTTCATAGCAATTTTCAATTTCTAATTTCTAATTTTTAAACAATTTTCAATTGGTCAATTCCTTAATTTTAAAACCAATCTTTAGTTAGAGCTTGTTTGAAAAATTAGAATATTAAAACATTAGAAATTGTTTTGAAATTTAAAATTGAAAATTAGAAATTTTCGCGCCAGAGTTAGCTTATTCACGCGCTCACCTTTAGTCTCTTATCCCCCATCTTCTCGCCGAAAATCAACCCATCTTCTTTATATTTTTTCAGCAGAAAATGAGTAGTTGTGCCATTTACATTTTCGAGTACTGCGACTTTTCGGTTAATGAAGTTCGCGACTTCGGCGAGACTTTTTCCACGAACAAGGATGTTCAAATCATGACTACCGGAGATCAGAAACAGATTGACCACTTCGGGAAATTTGGCGATGCGTTCCGCAACCTCGTCGAAACCCCGTCCTCGCTGCGTCGTGACTTTCACTTCGACCATTGCTGTGATTTCATCCTTGCCGTTCGAATTCAAAACGGTCGCAAAGCCGACAATCTCACCAGACTGCAAAAGTTTTTGAATTTCAGCTTCGACCTTTTTTTCGGTCGATCCGAGAATTTTCGCCAAAGACTTTGCAGAAACGCGAGGGTCTTTTTTGAGCAGAGCCAGAAGTTTTTGCTTCATTTTGGAAAAATTAAATTATGCTGATTTTAGCATCTTTGACAAATCAGAGCGAATGTTTAATAAAAAAATAACTTGCTGTAAGCCAAAAGAAAGTTAAAATCCCTCCTGCGCCACCGTAGCTCAGTTGGTAGAGCAATCCCTTCGTAAGGGAGAGGTCCCCGGTTCGAATCCGGGCGGTGGCTCCAGCTCACTAACTAAGATATAGACATTGAGGAACTTTTTGAGGTGAAATCAACTATTGAAGCACCGGATTAATTAGCGCGAAACTCGAGGAGAAATTCGAACGAAAATTTCCCCCGATTAAATTTCTGACAACAACCACGACACGCCACCTTTTTTTTATGCCGACGAAAAGTCGGAAACTCAGCGTGACAATTTGGACAAACCGCGACAAATTTTGATTGTGGCATTTCGATTTCTGATTTGCGAAAACAACGCTCGGCGCAACCACCAATGGCGAGAATTTTCTCTTTCCATGCTTTATCGTGAGCGTGATTTTTGCCGACGAGGGCGTGAGCGATTTCATGCAGAATCGTGTCTCGAACTTTTTGCGGCGAATTTAATTCGGTAAGAATTTTGGAAAGTGAAATCGTTTTAGTTGAAAAATTACAGCAGCCGAATCTCGTCCGTGCATGGTCAAATTTGAATTGCCAATTTTCCAAATCGTATTGCGCGAAAAGTTGGCGGGCGAGAGTGGCGGTAGCGTTTAAATTCAAAATTAGTTTTTCAAAATCCGTGCAGCGGCAACAGCACAATTGCCTGGATCCAGAATCGTAAGAACCGGCGTCCCACTCGGCATCTGTAGCGTTGAGTGAATGTTCACGAGATAATCATTTTTGTCTTTAAAGGGTGGACAAGCGATGACTGGCTTCGTCGAATTCGCCGCGACCACGCCACTCAAAGCATTCGAGCGACCAGCGATAGTGATATAGACCAACTTTTTCTCACCCTCATTTTTTTCAATCAAAGCCAAAACCTGACGGGTATTTTTGTGAGCGGAAGCCACCACCACATCGAAAGGAATCTTGAGTTTTTTCAACTCTTTCGTAATTTTCGCGGCATGAGCTTTGTCGACTTTCGAACCGAGCAGAAGAATTGCTTTCATTGGTGAGAATTAAGTTTGTGGAAAATATTTTAACAAATTATGTTTAATGCGCTCTTTCACTGAGACGGTCAAATCGGGTAGCTGAAATTCTTGACCTGTCACCGTCTCAAAAAGATTGATATATTTTTGGGAAAACTCGACTAAGACATCTTCGGGAATTGCTGGAATCTGCTCGTTGTAAGGATCACATTTCGTACGAATCCAAAGTCGGAGAAATTCTTTGTCGAGGCTTTCTGGCTCCTCCCCTGCCGCATGCCTAGCTTCATAACTGTCCGCCTTCCAGTAGCGCGACGAGTCAGGAGTGTGAATCTCATCCGCCAAGGTAATCATATTGTTTTCATCCACACCAAATTCGTATTTTGTGTCAACGAGAATCAAACCATTTTGTGCTGCGATTGCCTGACCACGCGCGAATAATTTCAAAGAAATTGATGCCAACTCATCCCACTGTTTTTGAGAAACAAGATCATTTTCGACCAAAAAACTAGGTACGACAGAGATGTCGTGTGTACCATCTGTCGGTTTGGTCGAAGGTGTGAGAATTACCTCCGGCAATTTGTCATTCTTCTTCAAACCTTCTGGTAATTTGTTCCCACAAAATTCGCGATTACCTTTCGAATAAGCCGTCCAAACCGAAGTATCAGTCGAACCAGTCAAGTAGTCACGGACGATGATTTCGACGGGCAGCATTTTGAGTCTCCGAGCAATAACGACATTGGGATCGGGATATTCGAGGGCGTGATTGGGACAAATGTCGGCGGTTTTTTCGAACCAAAATTTTGCTGTTTGAGTCAAAACCTGACCCTTGAAGGGAACCGCGGCGAGCACTTTGTCGAAAGCCGATTGTCGGTCAGTCGAGATGAGAATTCTTTTGCCGTCGGGTAAGTCATAATTTTCGCGCACTTTGCCTTTGTAATGATTCGGCAACTCGGGAAACTCCGCCTCAAGCAAAACGAGCGGGATTTGTGCCGCGATGATTTTGGGGTCAATCATGAGAATTGGTTTAAATTAATGATTTTAAAAAAATTCGAAAACATTTTAACAAAAAGAAAAATCGCCCACCCAAATTTCGAAATCGCAATTTTCAAATTTTGGAAATTAAGATTTATTTGGAAATTAAAAATTGCAAAATTAAAAATTTTTCCGTAAAATCTCGCCGAACCTGAATTTAAGATTCGGGCTTTTCTTCAAACTTTAAAATGAACCTCAACCCCCAAAACTTCGCTGCCGCGATTAACCAAGTTTGCGATGAAAAAAAAATTAATGCCGAAGCTGTTTTTGAAGCAGTGGCAGACGCGATTAAGGCAGCTTACCGGAAAGATTTCGGCAACCGCGACCAAAATTTAGAAGTCATTCTTGATCACGATACCGGCAAGGCGAATGTTCTTTTAGTCAAAAAAATTGTCGAGGAAGTGGAAAATCCGCAAGCCGAGATTTCCGTCGTGGATGCTCAACAAATCAAAAAAGGTCTGAAAGTTGGGGCGAAAATTAAAATTGATGTTACTCCTTTTGATTACGGACGCATCGCGAGCCAGTCAGCGAAACAAGTTATTATCCAAAAAATACAGGAAGCCGAGCGCAAAGCAATTTATGCGGAATATTCGGATCGAGAAGACGAACTTCTAAATGCTTTGGTCCACCGCGTCGACGGTCGTTTCGTGCATTTGGAGTTGGACCGGACGACTGCAATCCTCGAACCACGCGACCAGATTCCCCGCGAAAGATACCAGCAGGGGCAGCGCGTAAAAGTTTATTTAGAAAAAGTCGAACTAACTCCACGGGGTTCGATGCTCAAAGTCAGTCGAACTCACCCACGTCTGATTTTTCGTTTGATGGAATTGGAAATTCCGGAAGTGCGAAATGGCACCGTCGTAGTGAAAGCAATCGCTCGCGACGCTGGCGTGCGTTGCAAATTAGTCGTTGATTCGACCGATCCGAATGTCGATCCAGTCGGAGCTTGCGTCGGACAACGCGGAGTGAGGATTCAAAATATCACCGACGAAGTAAACGGCGAAAGAATTGATGTCATCGAGTTTTCGGAAGATTTTGAAACGATGTTGAAGGAAGTTTTGTCACCAGCGAAACTGGACCACTTCGTGAAACATGACGACGAAAAGCGAGTCGAAGTCTATGTCGCAGAAGATCAACGCGCCTTGGCGATTGGTAAAAATGGACAAAATGTGAGATTAGCAGGCGAAATCATGGGCTGGGAAATTGATATTTTGAATACCGCCGAGCTTTCAGGCGAAGTGGAGACTGAAGAGAAAGACGACTCTAGAAAGGAAAAATCTGATTCGGAGAAACCGACAGAAGATGAAAAAACTGAGAAACCAGCTAAGAAAAAAACTGGTGAAAAAAAATCAAAAGAGAAAAAGGATGATTCAAAAAAGTCTGAGGAAATAAAAGAGCCAAAAAAGAAGGAAACTATGAACGAAGAGAAAGTTGAGAAAGAAGAAGAGTCAAATGAGTCTGCCGAAAAACCAGCTGAAGAAGAAAAGAAAGATGAGTAAAAAATTTGGAATTCTCGCCTACCCCGCTGGACACTCACTTTCTCCGGCGATGCACAATGCTGCGTTTAAAAAATTAGGAATCGACGCCAGTTATGAATTTTTTGAGACTCCTCCGGAAAAACTGGAGGAATTTATTCAGCGAGTGCGCACTGAACATATCGACGGATTATCGATCTCAATTCCCCACAAAGAAAAAATTATTCCTTTGCTCGACGAAGTGACAGACGCGGCGCAAGAGATTGGGGCGGTTAATACTGTTTTTTGGAGAGATAAAAAGTTAGTGGGCGACAACACTGACTGGCTCGGATTTTCGAAATCTTTCGATAATTCAATTGAAAATAAAAAAGTCGTCGTCCTCGGCGGAGGCGGCGCGGCGCGCGCAATTATTTATGCACTGTTGAAAAATAACTGTGAAGTCTCTGTCATTACGCGTGAAGCTTGGGAGTTCGAGGGCTTGCAAAAAGACTTCGGCGAACGGATTAAGAATTACGACTTTATTCAGAATCTAGATAACTACAGTCCTGAAATCCTCGTGAATTCCACTCCGCTCGGAATGAAGGGAAAATTCGAGGAAATGAGTTTCGTGGATCCAGTCTGGTTCGAATCCCACCAAGCTTTGGTTTTCGACATTGTCTATAGTCCACGCGAGACTAAATTGGTGCAGGATGCAAAGGCTGCGGGCTGTGAAACAATCGAAGGTCTACAGATGTTAGTAAATCAAGCAGTTGCCCAGTTTGAAAAATTTACGAATCAAAAAATAGAGGTCGAAATGATGTGGAGTGCAGCAATCGCAGAGTTGGAAAAATAATTTGCATTTTTTCCATTTCTTCCCTAAAATCCGCGCTACCGCTTCCTCCTCTCCCCTATTTTTTATGGCCAAAACTAGAAAATTCATCGTCTTACCTAGCGATGAACAACTTAAGAAATTCCCGAAAATAGCGCGAGAATTAGTCGTAAAAGGTAGACAGCAACGTTTTGTCACACATCAAGAAATCGAAGGCGCTCTTCCGCCCATCGAAGAAAATTTAGAAATGGTAGAAGAATTTGTCGAGATCTTACAAGACTTAGGGGTAGAAATTGTGGACCAAAAAAAGTCTTTCGATTGGAAGAAAAAGATCGTGACGGAGGATGAAGAGGATGTCATTGATAAAAAAACCGGCGAAATCACGAAACGAAAGTTGGTCAAGAAAAAGGAGAAAAAAATGACCGACTTGACTGAGATTGCGAATGATTCGATTCGGATGTATTTAAGCGAGATTGGGCGCGTGCCGTTATTGTCAGCACCTGAGGAAATTGAGCTGGCAAAACGCATCGCGAAAGGTGATCAGGGCGCTAAGCAGAGTTTGGCGGAAGCTAATCTCCGACTCGTTGTTTCGATTGCCAAAAAATACATCGGTCGCGGTTTGTCATTTCTCGATTTAATTCAGGAAGGTTCGATTGGACTCTTCCGCGCAGTTGAGAAATTCGACCCGAGCCGCGGGTTCAAATTTTCGACTTACGCAACCTGGTGGATTCGACAGGCCATCACTCGCGCTATCGCCGATCAGTCTCGAACGATTCGGATTCCCGTCCATATGGTCGAAACGATTAATAAGTTGACTCACACGCAGAGAAGATTAGTACAGGAATTGGGACGTGAGCCGACAGCAGATGAAATCGCGGCGGAAATGGATTTGGATGTGAAGAAAGTCCGCCACATCTTGAAAATCAGCCAAGACATCGTCTCACTCGAGGCGCCAGTCGGAGCAGAGGAAGATTCGAAATTAGAAGACTTCATCGAAGATGAGCAAACTCTCGCACCGAACGACGCCGCCAACCGACAACTCATCAATGAGGCAATCGGGGAAATGTTGCGTTTTCTCACGCCACGGGAGAGGAAAATCGTCAAAATGCGCTTCGGATTGGGCGACGGTATCGGTCACACCTTGGAAGAAGTCGGCAAAGAATTCGGCGTCACCCGCGAAAGAATCCGTCAGATTGAAGCCAAGGTTCTACAAAAGTTAAAGGATCATCCTGCCGCTGCGAAAATTCGGAATTTCTAAGCAGGAATAGCGGAATAGTGGCTGCCCTTATTCCCTTATTCTATATTCTCCTGTTCCAATTTCTGAGTAAATTTAGTGATTCTAAAAAGTTTTTTGGCTGTGTTAGAATTCGCTTCTCTCAAATCAGATGCCGCCAGCTAAAAAAACTGCACCGTCGAAAATCTCTCCCCATTCACTCGAAGCTGAGTGCGGCGTTTTGGGTAGCTTACTGATTGAAAAAGATGCGATTATCAAAATCGCCGATATTCTCAAGTCGGATGATTTTTACGATCCGAAGCACGAAAGAACTTTCGAGGCGATAATGGAATTATTTTCCTCGCACACACCCATCGACCTACTCACTGTTTCTCAAAAACTGAAAGATAAAAAACTACTTAAAAGTATCGGCGGGCGAAGCTACCTCGCGGAATTAACCGAAGCAACACCGACAGCGAGCCACATCTTGGAATATGCGAAAATCGTGAAACAGAAATCGACGCTGCGCAAATTACTCGCGAGCGGTCAGGAAATCGCGGGGCTAGCGCTCGAGGAAAATAGCGAGCCAAATTCATTACTCGAAAAGGCCGAACAAAGTTTATTCCGCGTCACACAAAATCTGATTAAAGATAAATTCGTTTCGATTCGCGAGATTTTACAGGGACGCTTCGACGAATTCGCCGAACTCCATGACGCCGAAGACAAAGAGTCTTTACGAGGAGTCGCGACCGGCTTCAGGGCAATCGACAATTTACTTTCCGGCATGAAACCCGCCGATTTTGTGATTATCGCGGCACGACCGTCAATGGGTAAGACCGCGCTCGCTTTGAATGTTTCCCAAAATGTCGCTCTCATCAGCGGCAAGAAGGTCGGCTTTCTCTCGCTGGAAATGTCGAAGGAGCAGCTCGTCGACAGAATGTTTGCCTCGCTGCTCGGCGTCGATAGTTGGAGACTACATAAAGGTAAACTGACCGACGAAGAATTTGCGCGCATCGGCGGTGTGATGGATGAGCTTTCGAAAGCCAGTTTTTTTATCGATGACTCGGTCGGCAGCTCAGTGACAGAAGTCCGCGCCAAAGCACGACGGCTCAAGATGGAAAACGGTCTCGATCTCTTAATCATTGATTATTTGCAATTGATGAGCTGCGAATCGAACGCCTGGGCGGGCAACCGTGTCCAGGAAATTGGCGAGATTTCGCGTAGTTTGAAATCCCTCGCGCGTGAATTAAAAATTCCAATCATCGCACTTTCACAATTGAGCCGAGCTGTCGAAAGTCGCCCCGGCAAGATTCCCCAACTTTCCGATCTCCGCGAATCCGGCGCAATCGAGCAAGACGCCGATGTCGTAATGATGATGTATCGAGAGGATTATTATGAAGAGGACTCCAGCCGACCTGGCATGACCGATCTTTTTTTACGGAAGAACAGAAACGGTCCGACGGGTCGCGTCGAGCTGATGTTCAAAAAAGAGCAAATGCGCTTCTTTGACATTGAGAAAAAGAAATTTGAAAAAGGTACTCCGGCACCAGCCTTCGAAGAAACTGTGGCGGCTTTCGATGATTTTTAATGAATCGTTAGCATTTGAGTCATTAAGGTCTTTTCAAATAACAACTTATTAACTTTAATAACTTATTGACTTAATTTGGTAGGGCCAGGGGGAATCGAACCCCCGTTGCCGGAATGAAAATCCGAAGTCCTAACCACTAGACGATGGCCCCACATTTTTTTAAGCCGGCAGATTTTAGCGAAAGCGCAGGATTCTCTCAAGTTAATCTTTGTCAGCAATTTTATTTATCTTTCGCTAAAATACGCGCCGTTAGACAAAGGCAGATAAATTCATAAAAAATCGGATGACATCTGCATCCCGCTTTAGTGGGATTGTCGATTTCATTCTTACTTATTTTTTATGAATCCAACAGCCCAAAACTTCGATGGTCTTGGTATCGCGCCGAATTTATTGGCACGACTCGACCAATTGAAATTCAAGATCCCGACACCTATTCAAAGCAAAGCCATCCCTGTCGCGCTAAGCGGCAAAGATATGATTGGCATCGCGCAAACCGGCACCGGCAAGACTTTGGCTTTTGGCATTCCATTAATTCAAAAATTAGCAGCTCTGCCTGCGACAGCGCAAGGACTGATTTTGCTTCCGACCCGCGAATTGGCAGAACAAGTTTCGCTGAGTTTGCAAAAAATTGTCCCGAATTTGCCGATGGTTTTGGTGATCGGCGGAGCGTCGGCGCGACATCAAACTTTGGCCTTGCGGAGAAATCCGAAAATAATTATCGCGACTCCGGGGAGGCTAATCGATTTGATGGAATCCGGAATTGTGAGTTTAAAAAATATTGCGGTTTTAATTTTGGATGAAGCTGACCGAATGCTCGACATGGGCTTCGCCCCACAAATCAATAAGATCATCGTCACGACTCCGGCGCGAAAACAGGTTTTGCTTTTTTCTGCGACGATGCCGCCCGAAATTGCGAAACTCGGTACGAAATATATGCAGCTACCACTGCGAGTCGAGGTCGCTCCGGCAGGCACGACGAGTGAATTGGTGGAGCAGGAAATCTTCGTAGTCGCGCAAGAAACCAGACCACAGCTACTCGAAAAGATTCTCAGCGAACATAGCGGTCCAGTCTTGATCTTCACTCGGACAAAACACGGCGCACGCAAATTGGCAATCGCGATTCGAAGTATGGGACACAGCGCCGATGAGATTCATTCAAATCGTAGTCTCGGGCAACGCCGCAATGCTTTGGCGGGATTCAAGTCTGGTAAGTATCGCATCCTTGTCGCGACTGATATCGCAGCGCGCGGCATCGATGTCGTCGGTATCGAGCTCGTGATTAATTATGATTTGCCGGAAAATCCTGACGACTATCTCCACCGCATCGGACGAACAGGTCGCGCAAATCACGCCGGGAAAGCGATTTCGCTCGCGACACCGAGCCAAACCAGTAAGATCAATGCCATCGAACGTGCCATCCGTACTCGTCTAAGTATCACAAAAACTCCGACTGATTTGCCGCCGCGACGCGCGATACCCAGACCGACCGCGAGCGACCGAACAGCAGCACCGCAAAATCGATTCAGAAATTTTCGACCAAGACGCTAAAGCAAATCGGCGAAATTTTTCAGCACTTGTAGCCCGACTTGACCGGATTTTTCGGGGTGAAATTGAGTGGCCCAGACATTCCCCTGCTGAATAAGTGCCGGAAAGGTCATCCCATGTGTCGTAGTCGCTTTCACTATTGCGGAATTTTTTGGTGTGGCGACGTAAGAGTGCACGAAATAAAAAGGTATACCTGATTTGATTCCATCGAGAATTTTTGGTGGCACAGCCTGTCCTGAGCTTGTCGAAGGAAAATCAACTGGATTCCAGCCGATGTGCGGAATCTTAATTTCGCTCGCAGGAAATTTTTCAACCAAGCCAGACAAAATTCCCAAACAGGTTGTGTCATCCTCACTCGACTTTTCAAAAAGAATTTGCAGACCAAGACAGATTCCGAGAAAAGGTTTGCGCGGGATTTCCCTCTGTAAAACTTCGACCAAATTATTTTCCGCCAAACTTCGCATCGCCGCTTTCGCGTTTCCCACTCCTGGAATTATGATGGCGTCCGCTTTTGAAACCTCTTTTGGATTCCGGGTAATCTGGTTTTCGATTTCGAGAAAATCCAAAGCGCGCTTCACGCTTCGCAAATTCCCGGCAGCGTAATCTATCAAAGCTATCATAGTTTGCCTTTGGTCGAAGGAATCCGTTTCAGGTTTCGCGCGTCAATCTCCACCGCCATCCGCAGACTGCGGGCAAAAGCTTTAAAAATAGCTTCGACTTGGTGGTGAGTGGAGCGAGAATTTTTGGAATCAATGTAAAGATTGGCGCGAACTCCATTCGCGAAACCTTCGAAAAAATCTTCGATAACATTCGTCCGCATGTCACCCACTGCTTTTTCTGCAAATTTAGCTTTGAAGGTCAGCTTCACGCGTCCACTCAGATCGACTGCCGCGAGACCCAGACTCTCGTCCATCGGGAAAGCAAAATTGTGGGAGCCTGCGCGCATGATTCCTCGCTTCGAGCCCAAAGCTTTATCGACAGCTTCACCGAGAACGATGCCTAAATCTTCGACTAAGTGATGTTGATCCACTTCGAGATCACCCACCGCCCGAATTTTCAAATCAAAGGAAGCGTGTTTCGCGAGAGCCTCGAGCATGTGATTGAGAAATCCAATCGGAGTATCGACCTTCGCACTCCCCTTTCCGTCTAAATTCAAATCAACCATGATCTCAGTCTCCTTCGTTTTGCGAGCTATTTTGGCTTTGCGTGGCATGAATTTATTTTAAAACTTTTTTAGGTTTTTGGAAAATCAGTTTTTAGAGAAAATTTAAATCCAGACACAAAAACAGCCCTCACAAGTGAAAGCTGTCTTCTAATTCAGAAACTTCAATTGCAAGCAACCTCGGTAACTGAACTGCTTATAGTTTATCAAATTTACGAGTAAATTGCAAATCTTTTCTGGAACAAAGTGGGGGGAAATTTGGTGGGCAATGCGGGACTCGAATCCACCTTCGCCAAGGCTACGGCGGACAGGCCTGCGAAATCTAAAATGGTGGACCCGAGAGGATTTGAACCTCTGACCTCACGCGTGTGAAGCGCGCGCTCTAACCAACTGAGCTACGAGTCCGAATAGTTTGTAGATTGTAGTTCGTAGATTGTAGCAAAATCTACCAACTACCTGCTACCTGCTAACTCGCCATCGCCTCCCGCTCGACACCAACTCCGACCCAATTCACCGGCACTTTTAAATAATCTTCGATAAATTTAATGTAGGCTTTAGCGTTCTCTGGGAGCTCAGAAATATTTTTTACTGCGGAAGTGTCGGTCTGCCAACCAGGCAAAGTTTCAAAAATCGGTTCGACGCGTTCCAACTCTTCAATCGTGGCAGGCAAAGTCTCGATTTCCTCACCGTCGAGAGAGTACTTCGTACAAACTTGGATTTCTTTGAAGTCATTGAGCACATCTAGCTTGGTGAGATTAAGCGCTGTCGTGCCATTGAGCTTCGCGGAATATTTCGTCGCGACGAGATCCATCCAACCGCAACGGCGTGGTCGACCGGTAGTTGCTCCGAATTCCGCGCCAACCTCGCGCAGCTTCTCGCCAGTCTCATTCAATAGCTCCGTCGTGAAAGGCCCCTCCCCGACTCGCGTCGTGTAAGCCTTCGCAACGCCGATGGAATTGAAATTTTGTGGTGGAATCCCAAGACCGCTGAAAATATTGCCAGCTGTCGTCGTCGAAGAAGTCACGAAAGGGAAAGTCCCAAATTCAATATCGAGCAGCGAACCCTGCGCGCCCTCAGCAAGAACCGTTTTGCCGTCAGTCAAAGCTTCCTGAAGCAACGCCGAAGTATCACAAATCATTCCTTCCAGTCTTTCAGCCAAATCTTGGTAAAGCGTAATTTCTCGTTCAATATCGAATTTGAAAGGCAGTCCTTTAACCTTGTTTACCTCTTCGAGCCGCTCGCGTAATTTGGCAGCGAAAGTTTCAAGATTGGCTAAATCACCCATACGCAGACTCCGTCGATTGACCCGATCGGCGTAAGCCGGTCCGATTCCGCGTTTCGTCGTCCCAATTTTTTTCGTCCCCAAAGCACTCTCACTCAGACCGTCCAACTCTTTGTGAAAATCAAAAAGAATCGTGGCGCGATCAGAAATGAAAAGTCGGTCGGTCAAATTGACTCCGATTTTTTCGAGTTCTTCGATTTCTTCAATCAAAGTCGGCAAGTGCACGACACAACCATTGCCAATCACATTCTTGGTCTGAGGATGCAGGACACCCGAGGGCAATTGATGGAGGACAACTTTCTGACCCTTCACAACAATCGTGTGCCCCGCATTCGCGCCGCCGCCGAAACGCGCGACGAATTGAGATTTGCTGGCGAGAATATCGACCAACTTGCCTTTCCCTTCGTCTCCCCAATTTAGCCCGATGACGGCTGTGAGCCTTGTGCTGAAAAGCTTAGGCTTCGAAGTATTTGGTTGATTCATGAGCGGATTTTAGCATGAGTCTAGAGCTAGATTATGCCGATACTGTTCATAAGTCCCCCTGCTCGCTTCGCTCGCTTCCCCTTTACAAAAGGGGGACTTTCTTAGTAGCCCTCCTGTCTACCTAAAAAAGCCGCGGAGCGACAACTTGCCCCCTCTTTCGTAAAGAGGGGGTTGGGGGAGATTTTACAAACAAAAAAACAGACAAATGGGAAAGAGTCCGGCAGAGAAGTTTTGAGGCCTCTCCGCCAAAATTTGAAGGTCATAATTCCTCAGATTCGCTGAGGGTCTTTTCGATGAGAGGACGGCAATCCCTTGGAAAATCTCCACCATCTCGCATTTGATTTAATGTTTTGAATTGTACTAGTCCTGAAAAAAAAGGCTTTTTTACTTCTTCAAAGTTCTCAAAACCCTTTGCGGTAATTTCTTCGATACTAAAGTTAACCATGAGCTGCGGGGGTTAAAAAAACTAAACCGAGAAAATTTTAGGTATTCTCTTGAGAAAGTGCAAAGATTTTTACAAATAGGCAATATTCTTTGTCCTGAATCCTTAATCCTTTATAATCCTCCCAATGGAAATCCAATTTTTCAATTCGCTCGGTCGCCGGAAGGAAAGCTTCATTCCGCTCGAAAAAGGCAAAGTCGGGATTTATAGTTGCGGTCCGACGGTTTACGCGACTCCCCACATTGGAAATTTTCGCGCCTTCATATTTGCTGATTTGTTGCGCAGGAGTTTGGAGTTCCTCGGTTTCGCAGTGAAGCACGTGATGAACGTCACCGATGTCGGACATCTCGTCTCGGATGGCAATGAGGGTGAAGACAAACTCGAAAAAGGCGCAGCACGCGAAGGCATCTCCCCGCTCGAAGTCGCCCGGAAGTACGAAGACGAATTCCTGCGTGATTTACAGAAATTGAATATTTTGAAGCCTCACCAGCTCCCCCGCGCGAGCGAGCACATCGACGAGCAAATTGAGTTAATTAAAAAATTAGAATCCAAAGGCTTCACTTACGAAACGAGCGATGGGATTTATTTCGACACGAGTAAGTTCGAAAATTACGGGAAACTGTCGGGGCAAAAAATGGAGGAAAAAGTGGCTGGCGCGCGCGTCGAAGTGAATTCGGAAAAACGCAATCCTGCCGATTTCGCGCTGTGGAAATTCTGCGTCGGCGAGAATGCCAACCATGTTTTGCGCTGGGATTTTGAAACTGCCTCGGATTTGTCTAATAAAAAGCAAAAATCTGAAATCGAAAATCTGAAATCGAAAATCGGTTTCCCCGGCTGGCATCTCGAATGCTCGGCGATGAGTCAAAAATATCTCGGCGAAACTTTCGACATCCACACCGGCGGCGTCGATCACATCCCCGTGCATCACGAGAATGAAATTGCACAAAGTGAAGCCGCCACTGGAAAAAAATTTGTGAGTTACTGGCTGCACAACGAATTCCTCACGGTGGACGGTGGCAAGATGTCCAAGAGTTTGGGCAACCTTTTTACTTTGGAGGATCTGCAGAAAAAAGATTTCGAACCACCGGCTTTTCGCTATTTTTGTTTGAATTCGAATTACCGCGGAAAGCTGAATTTCTCATGGGAAGCGCTCACTAATGCGCAAAACTCGCTACAAAATTTACGCAAGATTTACCAGAATTTACCGGACGGCGCGATTGACGATGCAGCAGTCGAGAAATTTGGCGCCGCTCTCGCGGACGATTTGAATTCCCCGCAAGCCTTGGCCGTAGTCTGGGATTTCGCCAAAAGTCCAGCAGCGAATAGAACGACCCTCGCGAAATTCGACGAAGTTTTGGGCTTGGACTTGGGGCGGGTCGAGAAAGTAGAAAAAATTGCAATTTCCGCCGCACAAAAAAAGCAACTCGCAATTCGAAAAACAGCGCGAGCGGAAAAAGATTTCGCCAAGTCGGACGCGATTCGCGATGAATTTTTGGCAGCGGGTTTTGAGATTGAAGATGCGAGAGATGGAGAGCAAATTGTAAAACGCAAAACAGCCTAACGACACACAGTACTTAAAGTAGGAATAATAGAATATGGAATAGTGGAATAAGGGAGTGCTATTATTCCATTATCCTATTATTCCATTATTCCTACAGAATGAAAATTCTAGTCGCAGTTTCCGGCGGCGTCGACTCGGTCGTTTTGCTCGATCTTTTGGCGCGCGGAAAATTAGCGAACTTTTTAAAAGATGAAAATCTTCAATCTAAAATCTTAAATCTAAAATTACTCGTCGCTCACTTCAATCACAAAATTCACCGCGAGGCTGACCGACAGGAAAAATTCGTCGAGCAATTAGCCGCAAAATACGGCTTGGAATTTTTTGGCAGCAAAGCGAAAAAGAAATTAAAAAGTGAGGCGGAGGCACGCGACGCCCGATTTGAGTTTCTGGAAAAAATTTGCGAACGCGAAAATTGTGACCACATCGCCCTCGCTCACCACGCCGACGACCAGATTGAGACAATTTTTTTGAATTTGATTCGCGGCAGCGGTCTCGCCGGTCTCGCCGGCATGACGGAAATGGCGGGATGCAAATGGCGACCGTTTTTGGGAATTCCGAAATCAAAAATCGCAGATTTCGCCAAAAAACAAAAATTAAAATTCGTCGTCGACCCGACCAACTCGGACGAAAAATTTGCGCGTAATTTCTTGCGGCGAGATATTTTGCCCCGCGTCGAAAAATTGAATCCGCAGTACCGGATGGCGATTCTGCGCTTCGCGAAAATCGGGCGAGAAAATTTGGAACTAACTAATTTGCTCGCGGCAGAGTGGCTGCGCCGATTCGCAACGAAGCGTGCAATCGAACTAACGGAATTTTTTAATTTACCAGATGTTTTAAAAAAAGCTGTTTTATGCCAAATTTATTTAGCGGAAGTCGGCAATTTACAAAAAATCGAAGAAAAACATTTTGCGGAAATTTTGACATTAGCGGGGAATCCAGCCGGAGGAAAAAGCAAAAAGTTTGGAGCACTCGAGTTTCGAACGACGAAACAAGGTGGCGCGCGAGTCTTGGTATGGTGAATAGGTTAATTTTCTGCCCGCCCTTTAGCCTGACTTGCTTTTTTGCAAAAAAGTTTTAAAATAAAAAAACCTTTTTAATTTTTTTGAATATGTCTATGTCTTGCATTGATAAAATCGGAGAGAAAGCGCTTGAAAAAGAATGTGGCATCAAAATGATAATTAAACACAGTATTGATTTTTCAGCTAAACCTGACTCAGATATAAATAAAAAGATAAAGCAACTGCATACTGAGCTTCAAAAAAACTATCGACCCAAATTTCGTAGCATTGCCGAAAAAATACTTGATCTGAACCCAGAAGAAAAAGATGAAGAGAAACTAATCCAAAAAATCATAGATCAATTTTATCGAGAAATAGCAGCACCCGGTAAATAATCTTTTGACTTTTCTACATCTCGCCCCTAAAATCCCTCGGCTTTTAGAGATTGTTTGGAAGCCTAATTCTTATTTCTTAATCCTTAAAACTTAGTTTTTGCCACCTCGCAAGAGATACAAGCCCGCGGTTCGGATTCCCCGACCAATTATGAATGAAAGGATTTTTGCAAAAGAAGTCTTGGTGATTGGTTCGGACGGAGAAAAATCGGGGATCATCCCGACGAGCGAGGCAATCGCGAAAGCCAAACTAGAAGAATTAGATTTGATTCTCATCGTTCCGAAAGCTAATCCGCCAGTCGCCAAGATTCTGGATTACGGCAAATGGCAGTATGAGCAAAAGAAGGCCTTAACTAAAAACAAAGCGAGAGGGAAAGCGAAACCCATGAAGGGCATCCGACTCGGAGTGCGAATCGCCGAAGGCGATCTGGAAGTGAGGGCAAAACGAGGCAGAGAATTCCTCGAGAAAAGTCATAAACTCCGTGTCGTCCTGCAATTCAAAGGTCGAGAAATGGTGCACTTCGATCTCGCGCTGGAAAAAATGAAGGAGTTTGCGAGAAGATTAGAAGACATTAGCTCAATCGAGGCGCTACCGAAAAAATTGGGACGTCAGTTAATCATGATTCTCAAACCAGAGAAAAAAATTAAAACTTCTAATTCCCCTGAAAATGAAACTCAAGTCGAATAAATCCGCCGCTAAAAGATTCCGCAAAACCGGAACTGGCAAGATCGTCGGGCGCAAAGCCGGTCGCGGTCATCTCCTCATGCAAAAATCTTCGTCACAAAAAAAATTGGCGAACAAACCTAAAATTCTAGCGAAAGGCGATGCGAAACGAGTCGCCCACCTTTTACCCAACTTGTAAAAGCTTTAACTGTTCCAGGCTCTAAAAAATTTAAAACTTAAACTTTAAAATTCACACACCATGAGAGTAAAAGGAGGTACCACCACCCACGCCCGTCACAAGAAAATCCTCAAATCAATGAAGGGCGCTATCGGTAAGCAAAAAAATGTTTTCCGTGTTGCGAAGCAGGCGAATATGAAAGCCGGTAAACACGCCTACATTGGTCGAAAATTGAAAAAACGCACTTACCGCGCGCTTTGGATTCAACGGCTGAACGCCGCCGTCCGCGCTGCCGGGCTGACTTATTCGCGTTTCATCGACGGTCTGACGAAATCGAAGATTGCCGTGAACCGCAAAAATTTGTCAGAACTAGCCATCAAGGAGCCAAACACTTTTGCCAAGCTAGTAGAAGTGGCGAAAGCTAAAGCTAGTTCGCCGGTGCGAAAGAATTAGACCCAAAAAAAACGAGTCTGTGCGTAATCACTAATATTCACATCAGGCATTATACCTTTGATTATTTTTCTTGTTTTATCAGCTTCTTCTGTAGCTGCTATTTTTAATAATTGACTAAATATTAAACTTTGTTGTTTTCGAATTTTTGCTTCCAATCCTTTAATGGTTGTATCGCTGACTGCAAGATCTTTTTCTAGCTCTGTCACTGTTTTTTGTAAACCTAGTGTTTGTAAAATCTTTTCTCGCTCACTGCTTGCATGAATGACTTTTTCTATTTCTCCTCTAAGTTTATTTCTAAATGCTTTAGGTGAAAATTTAATTACATCTACTAGATTAGTATCTAAAAATGTCTCCACTCTAGTTGATCTTATTAAGCTTGCAAAAGCAGGAGCATCTCTAGATTGAATGTAATTCTTAGCCAATTGGTGTTGTTTTTCCTCATAATAACTATCCATTTTTCTGACAAAAAACCTCTCCTCACTTACGCGGAAAGATCGCATCCAGATGTCATAAAGCATCATTCGACTAAATTGTAAGCTAGATTAATCGTGAAATGCAAATCAACTTTAGGTTAAAATCCACGCAACTAACTCACAACAAAAATGATGAAACATGCACTCATAATCATCGCTCCGGAAAACTTCCGCGACGAGGAACTTTTTGTACCACAGAAAATTCTCGAAGAAGCTGGAATCACGACAACAATCGCCTCACGAGAAGCTGGCACTTGCCGCGGTAAACTCGGCGGAACGGCGAAGGCTGTGATCGGCTTAAATCAAATCAATGTCGAGGATTTCGACGCCGTTATTTTTGTCGGTGGTCCAGGTAGTTCGATTTATTTCGACGACCCAGCGGCTCATTTAATCACTCAAAAGGCGGTCGCGGCGAACAAAGTTTTGGCGGCAATCTGCGCCGCACCGAGTATCCTGGCTCAAGCTGGAGTTTTGAAAAATCGGAAAGCGACGGTTTTCCCCGACTCAAGTTATGAAGAAATTCTCACAAAAAACGAGGCAATTCTGACTCGAGAGAATTTGGAAAGCGACGGCAAAATCATCACCGCGAACGACGCTCCGATGGCGGAGGAGTTTGGGGAGAAGATTGTAGGGCTGTTGGGAAAATAACTCTCCACACTTTCGATTTGCGCTTAAACCGCTTTTTAATTAGAATCCCCGGGCTTAATTTTTTTCAATGCAACAACATACTTTGAAGCCAGTGAAAGGCTCGACTACGCGCCACAAGCGCCGCGGCATCGGTGATACTTTCGCCGGGCGAGGCTGCAAAGGTCAACAAGCTCGCGTCGGCGGTCGGTCAAAATTTTCGGCAGCTTTCGAGGGCGGACAGATTTCGCTAGTGCGGAGAATGCCGAAACTCGGTGGTTTTCGCAATATCAATCGAGTGGAGTTTCAGGCCGTCAATTTGGGTGATTTGGAAAAACTCGGAGTCGATAAAATTTCCCGTGAAACCTTGAAGCAAGCTGGTTTGATTAAAAAACTCAAACAACCGGTGAAAATTTTGGGTTTTGGTAAATTGACTAAAAAACTCACTTGCTTCGTCGACGCAGTCTCGCAGTCAGCCAAAGAGGCGATTGAAAAAGCTGGCGGAAACATCGAACTACCAGCCAAGAAAGAAAAACACTCTCAGCGAAAAGAAGCCATTGGTTCAAAAAAAAGTGAGTAAAAAAATATTACTCCCTAATCCCTAATCCTTACTTCTTACTTCTTAAAAATGAATTACTTCAAAAGAATTTTCCAGGCTCCTGGTTTGCGTAAAAAAATACTTTTTACGATTTTTTGTTTAGCGGTTTTTCGGCTCGCCGCCCATATCACCGTCCCCGGTGTCGATATCGCCTCCCTGCAGGGACTCTTCGAGCAGAATGAATTACTCGGCGCATTTTCGATTTTGACAGGAGGCAGCTTGGAGAATTTCTCGATTGTCCTGATGGGTCTGACACCTTATATCAATGCTTCCATCATCGTCCAACTAATGACAGTCGTGATTCCACGGCTAGAGGAATTGTCGAAAGAGGGCGAGCAAGGACGTAATAAAATTAATTCTTACACCCGCTGGCTGACTTTTCCACTCGCTTTTTTACAGAGTTACGGAATGATTTTGCTTTTGAATAAAAGTGCGTCGGCAGGCGGCGCAGAGTTAATCCCGGGAGTTGAAAATCTCAATGTCATTCTGCCAATCATGATTACTGTCTCGGCAGGGACATTATTTCTCATGTGGCTCGGCGAGCTGATGACTGAAAAAGGCATCGGCAACGGCATCTCACTTTTGATTTTCGCGTCGATTGTCTCCGGCATTCCACCTATCCTCGGACAGACTCTCGGCATCGCCCAATTCGACAAAAGTAAATTGATTCCTTTTGTAATTTTGCTGGCCATCACCATAGCCTTGACGATTTTCGTCGTCCTCGTGACCGAAGGCGCACGACAGATTCCGGTGAATTACGGCAGCCGTGCAGGCACGCGCGGGGCGCAATCGGCGCTCCCGATTCGCATCAATCAAGCTGGCATGATTCCAATTATTTTTGCAGTCAGTCTGGTGACTTTCCCAACCATCATCGCCCAGTTTTTGCAGAACTCACTGAACCCGACAGTCAAGGCAATCTCAGATTTCATCTTGGCGAATCTGAATGGCGCAGCCCCCGGCTTTCTGTACATCCTGCTTTACCTACTTTTAATCGTTGCTTTCACTTATTTTTACGTTTCGATTACCTTCGATCCAGTGAAAATCGCGGAGAACATCCAAAAACGCGGCGGCTTCGTACCTGGCATTCGACCAGGACGCGAGACAGCGGAATTCCTCAGCGGTGTGTCGAGTCGTTTAAATCTCTGGGGTGGACTCTTCCTCGGTTTCGTCGCAGTCTTGCCAATCATTTTGACTAAATTTTTCGCCAGCCAATCTTTTGGTTCAGTGCCACTTTTAATCTCTGGCGCAGGACTAATCATCGTCGTGGGTGTCGTACTTGAATTAATTCGCCAAATCAATGCGCAACTAATCATGCATGATTACGATAAGTTTGGATAAAGTTTTTAGTTTTTTTGTCACTGATGGGTGAGATAAATGAAAGTCGTGGCACTCATGATCAGTTTTACTTTGTCAGTTTTCCTACTGTCTCTGGCAACATGCAAACAATCAAAAGATCTTTTGCATGTCCGTTAGATTCTTTTGATAAAGACACTCTCGCCCTAATAGCTTGGGGTGTTAACGGCTACTCTAGATTGGAAATTACTAAAGTATTTATAGATGATGCTGGAAAAACACACCACCAAGTAGTTGATATTCAATCAGTCTTGAGAGAAGCTAACCTCGGAAACTGCCAACTAATAACTGAAAAATAAGTAAAACTAATATGGAAACTCCACCTAAACCAACTCCCGAAAAACCAGAAAATTCTCTCGAACAAAAACTCGAAGAGGTTTTGGTAGTTTTGAAAAAAATCGAGAAAAACACTCATGAATCTTTTTGGCCAGCGGTGATTAAATTTACGATTGCGAATCTTTGGACGATTGTCGGTTTCGGAATCATACTTTTCTTCGTTTGGAGGATTTGGGGTGTATTGAGTGGAATTTCCGAAGGTGTGAATTTTTTGAAAGATAACTCGCTGAGACTACTAGAAAAACTTTCCAACTCGGCGGGAAGTTTGAAGTTTTGGGAGTGATTTAGTGTTTAAGAATAGTTTTTTCTTCAGTCTTTATTTGACAATCTCATTTATTTTATTTATAATAACCAACCTTTAATTTTAAAATATGAAAATAAGAACAGAGTTCGAAGAGAGATATGAAAGATACGGGATCACATTAAGAGGAACAAAAGAGGGCGTTACTGATGCCAACACTAAAATTGAGCAAATTATAAAAGAGGCTGATCATTGCTGGGATAAAAAAGAAGAACAGCAATGTCTTTTAATAAAAAACAGTACTAGGGAAAAAGTCATGAAAGCGCTCAAAGAAGTACAAGGTATCAAAATATTTTTTGCAAAACAAAAATAATAACACAGAGATTCACTGCCCAATAAACTCAGCCTTATTCACATTATGTTCTGTCAGTGTTCTTGCGAAATGGATTTGACCTTTCGAATCGTGCAAGTAGTACCAGTAATCATTTAACTCCGGATGCAGCGCGGCAGCGATTGAGCTTCGGCTCGGAGAACAAATCGGCGTCGGCGGCAAACCGCGATTAATCCTAGTATTGTAGGGTGATTCCGTCGCCAGATCCTCCGCTGTCAGATTTTCGCGATGACCGAGCGCGTAAAAAAGTGTCGCGTCGGCATACAAACCCATTCCCTCCTGCAGTCTCCGCCAGAGAATGTCGGCAACTTTCGGACGATTCTCGGCAGAGTTTTCTTCCAATTCGACAATCGAGGCGACAGTGAGGATTTCGTGGAGTGTCTTGGGAGAGCTTTCTGAATCAAAACCAAGCTCGTTTAAATTCCGATTCATCGCAGCAAGCATCCGGCTAACCAAATCTTCGACCGAAAATTTAGTCGGATCAATTTTGTAAGTCGCCGGGAAGAGGTAACCTTCGAGACTCGCAACTGGTCGATCAGTCGCCCACCCACCTAGTTCATTGCCCGCAGTAGAACCACCCTCCCGAACGAAGATCGAAAAATCATTTGGTTGGATCAAACCCATTTCAGTTAATTTCGCGTCAATTTGGTCCGAATTCCAGCCCTCGAGAATCGTGACTGGAATCTGCGCCGCTTCACCAGCGAGCAAAATCTGGGCGACTTCCGGAATTTTTTCCCCGCCGTGAAATTGGAAATGTCCCGCCTCGACCTGAGTGTCCAAATCTTTTTTGGCGAGATAATTGGTCAAAGCCCAACCGTCAGTAACCACGCCGATTTCTTGCAATCTCGAGGCGACGCTTTTGATTGACTCGCCGCTCTCGATCACGAAATTGACTGTGAGAGTATTTACCCCGGAAATTTCCAAAGTTTTGGGAAAATAAATCAACTGTTTGTAAACGAAAATCACTGCCAAACTGATGACCCCGATGACGAAGATTCCGGAAAGCGAGAGGATGAATTTGCGAAGAGCATCCATTTTAAAAAATTAAAAATTGAAAATTACTGCCCCTCCCCTCCTCCTCCCATCAAGCCCTGCATCTCCCCCATCACCCCTTTCATTTTTTCCGCCGCGATTTCTTGGGCCTTTTTAATTCCTTTATTGCTGGCAGAAACAAGCGCCGCCTCAAGCTTTTCAGCGTTTTCAGGTGTCTTCATTTCATCTGGAATTTTAGCGGAAATAAATTCCATCTCACCGTTGACGGTCACCAAAACTCCATCGGTCTCCGCTTCGATATGAATATTCGCCAATTCTTTTTTAATTTGTTTCGCCTGTTTCTGCAGCCGATAGACGTCGCGAACCTTGCCAAGCATATTCATAACTTTGAAGATTAAAGTGAGGTGAGTTTAAAGGTTGGAAGGAAGATTCTCAAGATTACGAAAAAATAGAAATTTTAAGTTTTATCCGCCGCGGCGGATTGAATTTATAAATTTCAGAATTTTGAAAATTCGCAGAAGCAAAAGCAGCGTAGCCCACCTACTCTGATGTATTTATTATTCAAGATTTCATGTCAGCATATCTGAATCCGGCGTAGTTTATTTAAAGCTTTATATTCCCTGTGACACCATACAAGGTATTACCAAAATAAGGTTCTGAATGTTTTTTTAGGGCTGGACCTTTTAGTATATTTGCTTCCTGTAGTTTTATAATCTTTTCACATTTATTGATGAGCTCCGATAACATTTGACTTTCATTAATAGCTTTTATCAGAACTACATCAATGTCTTCTCTTGTTGTTATTGAGATAATTTTTTGGCAACCCTCTATTGATAAAACACCTTCACAATAAGCCTTCAACATACGCTCAAATATTTCAGGGTTTTTTGCCTTTAGTTCGGGGAACTTTCCTTCGAACTTTTTTTCGAGAACTTCATCGCACTCATCTTTTGGTTGTATATTTTCAGTCATATTATGAATAATAAATAAAAAGGTAACGATGTTACAACCCATATATTTTGGTGTCAAATGTTTCGTATGCACTCCAAATCCCAATTTTGAAAATTAAGATTTATTTGAAAATTACCCCGAAGGGGTCTCTTTGGGAAAATTTGAAACTTAAAATTTAAAATTCGTTTTAAATTTGCATAAATCCACCTTCCTCTCTAAACTCTCCCCACTTTGGCGACGGATCGGGTCATTCCTCCCGAAATGAAGTTACCAAGATTTTAACCACCTAAGGATGAATAATTCTGACGATCTCCGTCGGCTGCTCGTAGCCGGCCTCCACTTCGGTCACAAAACTGCTAAATGGAACCCTAAAATGAAGCCGTTTATTTTTGGTGAGCGGAACGGGATTCATATTTTTGACTTGGAAAAAACTGCCGAATATTTAAAGAAAGCGATGGAGTTCCTCGAAAAATCGGCACAGGAGAATCGCACTATTCTGCTCGTCTCGACAAAACAGCAAACTCTCGAATCAGTGCCTGATTTGGCAGTCGCCTTGAATTGCCCTTATGTCACTGAAAAATGGTTTGGTGGTTTGCTGACGAATTGGAACACAACGAAGGAAAGAATTCGCCAGCTCCGCGATTTAAAGAAGGAAAGAGACGAAACCGCGTTCTCGCGTTATTTGAAAAAAGAACGCAACTCGAAACTGAAGCAAATCACAAAACTGGAATTGTGGCTCGCTGGTATCGAAAAATTAGAGAAAAAACCGGATGTGGTTTTTGTCCTCGACACAGTGAAAGATAAATTAGCCGTCCGCGAGGCGAATAAATGTGGAATTCCAGTCGTCGCAGTCGTCGATTCGAATGCCGATCCTGATTTGGTAAATTACCCAATCCCTGCTAACGATGACTCAGTTAAATCCATTCAGCTCATTTTGAATGAAGTCCATGAAGCTATCGAGCGCGGACAAAAAACTCCCGCCGTCAGTCCCAAAAAGGCAGAACCTGAAGCTCAGCAAACAGAGAAAAAATAATTTAAAATTCTTCTCGAATTAACTTTTTTAAAATGGCTGAAGATAATCAAAATCCCGCAAATCCTACTCCCTCACCTACGGGAGATGAAGTAGTGATGCCGCCGCCCACTGTAGAGGAAAATCCGACCGCAAATAAAATTTTTAGTGAACCATTGGCTGAAGCTAAACCTGAAACTGTCGAACCTGAACCAACACCTGAGCCAATAGCTGAACCTGAACCGGTAGCTGAACCAATTGAAGCTGAGCCCGAGATTGTCAAAGCTAAACCAACAGTTGAATCAGTGCCTGAACCTACAGTTAAAGAAAAAGCTGAAATTACAGAGACCCCTCAGCCTGTCTCAGAAACTCCGACTGAAGAAGTCGCGGAACCGCAAACTTTAACAGAAGAAATTAACGAAATCTCAAAAAAAGAAGTCATAGAGCCAGAAACAGAGGTTGCCGAACCAGAAGCCGATGTTGACGAAGCTCCGACTGAGAAAGTTGTCGACCTAAACCAGACAATTGAGGCAGCTTCAGTCGAAGAGCCAACTCAAACAGAAGAAGAAGTCGAATTGATTCGGGGAGACATTCCTAAACCAGGCGACAAAATTGAGTCTAAGGAAATTCCACAAACCGAAACCGAAGAAGATTCTGTGGGAGATCCGGCGGAAGCACCGATTCCACCTCCTCCGAGTGTTGAGACTGAATTCAAAACCGGATTCAAAGAAGATGGAGTCACACCTCTCGACGCTGAAGAAAAACTCTTTTCCGCGATTGGCTACATTTCATTTTTGGCACTTTTACCATTTTTGACGCGGAGAGATTCGGAATTTGCTCAGCACCACGGACGACAAGCTTTGGTAATTTTTATCGTTATTTTCATTTTTACATTACTATTCTCTTTTTCCGGAACGATGCGAACTCTGGGGGCAATCCTCACACTCGCGGTCGCAGTCAGCGGCGGGATGCTCGCTTACAAAGGCGACTGGTTCAAAGTTCCTGGGATCTACGATTTGTCGTTGAAATTGAAAAATCAAGTTCCACCTCCATCTTCTCCACCTCAAAATTCGGAAGAAGATGAGGCGTAGATTTTTTTAATCCTTGCCCTTTTCTTACTCCTTAATTCTTTTCAAAATGGCTGAAATAACTGCTGTTCTCGTGAAACAACTCCGCGATGCTACCGGCATCTCAATGCTGAAATGCAAACAATCATTGGAAGAAGCCAACGGCGATTTGGAAAAAGCACGCGAAGTTTTGCGGAAGCTCGGCGAAGCTGACGCTGCGAAACGCAGTGACAAAGAAGCCGGCGAAGGTGTGATTGCGGTGAAAGCTGAAGATGGAAAAGCGGCGATGCTACAACTTTTTTGTGAAACTGATTTTGTCGCGAAAGGCGAAAGTTTTCAAAATTTGGCAGCGGAATTGGTTGCGGATGCACTCGTGGGCAAAGATATAAAAACGGAAAGCGAAGCAAAAATTCAGGAGGCAATCCAAAAAAATGGAGAGAATATCAAAATTGGTGAGGTAAATATTCTGGAAGGCGAAAAAGTCGCGAGCTATCTCCATTCCAACGAAAAAATCGGCGTCCTAGTGAGCTTCAGCGGAGCGGATGAAATCGGCAAAGATATCGCAATGCAAGTCGCTGCGATGAATCCTAGTGTCTTGAATCCGGATGAGGTAGATGAAGCTGAGGTGGCAAAAGAGGCGGAAATTCAAAAAGAGATTCTCGCGAAAGAAGGTAAGCCAGCTGAGATGATTGAGAAAATCATGGAAGGCAAACTCAAAAAATTCCGCGATTCCCAGAGTCTCGTGAAACAAGCCTTCGTGAAGGATTCAGCGAAAACAGTCGAGGCTTTTCTCGCGGAAAACAATGCGAAAGTCGAGAAATTTGTAAGATTAGCTATTTGATAGTTGGTAGCTGGTAGTTAGTAACTTTTAGTTGCTTTATTTTGATAAAGTAGTATGATTAATTTAATAATATTAAAAGCATGAATATGAAAATTGATTCACTCCCTGACGCTGGTGTTCAACTGCCTATTTCTCCAAGTTTAGAGAAACGAGAAGTCGTGAACAATAAAGACCTAGGAAGCATGAAGAATGCATCTAAATTACCAGAAGACATAGTAGAAATAATGAATAGGCAAAAAATAATGAAGAGGCAGGTGGAGAACTCTGAGATTCTTCTACAAGCCAGATCCGAAGGTTATTCCTGCATTTCTGCACGCACACTAGCCTTAATGGCAGAGAAACAAGCTCAAGCACGCCGAGGACAAAGGAATGATATCCAGAATATATTTCTTTAAAAAAATTACAAGACTAATTAAACGCTCCCCACCACTCCCGCAGCTCCGCCACAGTCAGCTGACCCGCGGCTGTAGCGTCCTTTTTGTCGAGTGGTGCGAACATACCGAGACCGCCAATCAGAGGCGTAATGACTCGGGTTGGTTCACCGTGCTTCCCCATTCCCATTGTGAGAAAATTCTTTTTTGCTTTGGCGAGCTCCCAACTGATTTGAAAAATCGGTGTGCAATCATCCCAGCTCTTTGTAAAAGTGGCGATTTTCACTACGTCTGCATCTAGCCTAAAAGCCTTTTCGGTCATCTTTTGTAAACGTTCAATCTTCGGGGTTTTTTCGAAATCGTGAAAAGAGAGAATCATTTTTGTTTGCGTGCAACTTTTTTTCAAATCACGCAGCAGAGCCACTGGCAAATTCAAATCCGCATCGACAAAATCGACACCGACTTTGGCAGCGAGTTTGAGAATTTCAATTCTCTTCTTGTCTCCGAAACGCGAAGTTCCGCCTTCACTTTTATTTTTCAAATTCACGATCAAAGGCTTCGTGACTAATTGGGAAATATTTTTAATCTTTTCTTCATCCAACTCCTTGATGCCGTCGAGCCAAACTTCGATTAAATCAGCTTTTTCTTCAGTGTCCAAAAGTAGCCGCTGCAACTCAGCAACTGAGCGCGGTCGCAACGGGATGATGATTTTGGGATTCAACACGGTAGAGATTCTAACTTAAAAATAGCTTGGATCAAGCATCACACTGCGTCAGTGATTAGATTGACAAGCTTAAAATTAATTTTTAAAATAAAAAACTTATTAGTCATGAGCATCAAAAAAATTCTTCTCGAGAAATTTTACGCTGGTGGGAAAAAAAATATCGGCAAACTCGTGACAGATGACCCTAGTGATATCGCAAGATTTATTCATGACACCTTCCGAGAATGGGAAACCGATGATCAACCACCTTTTGCCCCTTTTGACCGAAAAACCAGAGAGGAAGTAGAGCAAGTTTTGGTAAAATCTGCAGCTAGCGCTCAAGCACCATGCTGGTTTAGAGCCAATCTAATTTTGATTAGAGATCAATTAAAAGATTATTTTCCCTTAGACCAAGCAGACAGCATCTATCGAAAATTAGTCGAGAGTGTTCAAAAAGAAGCCATAAAGGAGCTTGAAGCAACAGTAAAAATATTTAAATCTGAAAAAAAATTTCATAGAGTATTACTAATTAGGCTTTTCAAAAAAACTTATTTTGCCGAATTCGAAAATCCTACAAAATAAAAAATTAATTTATCTTGCGAATTAAGGTGCGGACTGGTAACTCTTTTTTCAATTTCACCCAAACTTTAGATTTTTGTCCGCCATGAGCTATCGCAATCTCGGTAAATTTTTCGTCACGCAATTCGAGAATTTCCAATTTTTGCAGCTCACCGACCGGCGGAACAGCCTCAATTTTAACACCTTTTGAAAGCTGATTTTTCGGCTGCAGCAGAGCAAAACCGTCTTTCCATTTTTCGGTCAATCCGAGAAAGTTTTGGGGATTCTCACCAGCGGAACGTTCGTAATTTTGTAAATTTTTTAAACTGCCGTCAAAAAAACCGAGCGTAAAATCGCGGTTTCCAGTTGTCTGAATTTCGTGCCACAAATTTTGGTCGAACTTCCGACCGGCGGCGAAGTCATCAAGCGCTCGGCGGTAAGCGCGCACAATAGTCGCCAGGTAGCCGACAGTTTTGTTGCGTCCTTCAATTTTAAAACTACAAACCCCAGCTTTCACGAGCTGCGAAATTTTTTCAATCAAGCAGAGGTCGCGGGAATTCAAAATGTAGCTCCCCTGCCCGTCCTCTTCAATTGGTAAAAATTCTCCCGCTCGTTTCTCCTCGACTAGCGAATACTTCCAGCGACAAGGCTGAGCGCATTTCCCCCGATTCGCATCACGACCGGTGAGAAAATTCGAAAGTAGGCAGCGACCGGAATATGACATGCAAATCGCACCGTGTACGAAAGTCTCGAATTCCATTTTTAGATTGGCTTTCACGATTGTCTGAATCTCCTTCAAGCTCAGTTCCCGAGCCAAGATAATTCTTTTGACACCTAATTTTCCCCACATTTTGACGGTCTGAGAATTGACCGAATTCGCCTGGACCGAAAGATGTTTCGCAATTTTTGGAAAATATTTTTGCAGCACGCTCAAAACACCCAAATCGGAAAAAATAAAAGCATCGGGAGGAGTCGATTTAATTTTTGTGAGGAAATTTTCAAGTTTTTTGAATTCGGAGTCGCGGGGATAAGTATTGACCGTCAGGTAAATTTTCTTCTTCGCCGCGCGGCAAAGCGCGACCGCTTGGCGAATCTCCGGAACGCCGAATTTATTTTCGCCGACACGAAGTGAAAAATCTGGCGTCCCGCAATAAACCGCATCCGCACCGAAAGCGAGCGCAACGCGCAATTTTTCGAGATCGCCAGCAGGAGCGAGAAGTTCAGGGTTTTTCATCGTGAAAAAATTTTCAATTTACCAATTTACAAATTTTCAAATAAATCCTAATTTTCAACTACTATCTATGCATCAACAATCAAATAAATCCACCTCTATTTAATGATTATTGTGCTTAATAAGTGCAATTTAATTCTAATTAGAATTTGAAAATTATTTGAAAATTTGAAACTTAAGACTTTGAAAATTACGCGAGGTATTTTAACTGAACTCACGTTAAAATTCCGCGGATGCTTAATTGGAGCAAATTACCGAAACCATTGATCGCGTTAGCTCCCATGGCTGGCTACACCGACTCCGCTTTTCGGCAGCTGGTGAAATCGCTCGCCCCGACAACAATCGTTTTTAGCGAATTTGTGAGTTCAGATGCATTGCATTACAAATCTCAGAAAACGAAATCGATGTTGGCTTTTTCGAAGAAGGAACAACCCTTCATTGCGCAGATTTTCGGGAAAAAACCGGCTCATTTCGCCGAAGCAGCGCGCGTGGTGGAATCTCTCGGCGCGGCAGGAGTAGACTTGAATATGGGTTGTCCGGCACGCAAAGTGGTGAATTCGCTCCATGGTTCGGCGCTTTTGAAAAATCCGAAACTCGCGAGTGAGATCGTCGAAGCTTGTGCAAAGGCAGTGAAAATACCTGTCAGTGTGAAAACGCGACTCGGCATTTCCGATTCACGGAATCTTTTGGATTTCGCCAAAATGGTGGAAGGTAGCGGAGCAAAGTTACTGACAATCCACGGCCGCACGGCGAAACAAATGTATCTCGGCGAAGCGGATTTCGCGCCAATTTATGAAGTGAAAAAAATATTAAAAATCCCCGTCATCGGAAATGGCGACATCGATTCGGCGGATAAATTTTTAGCGAAAATTGGCAATCTCGATGGACTGATGATTGGTCGCGCGGCGGTGACAAATCCCTGGATTTTTCGAGAAATCGAGAATCAACTCTCCGGTCGCAATTCACGCACACCAAAAACTTTGCAAGCCAAACTCTCCACGATTCTCCGACACGCCAAGCTGATGGTGCGAGCAAAAGGCGAGCAGCGTGGAATGCTAGAGATGCGGAAATTTTTGGCGAATTATGTGAAGGGTGAAGCGGGAGCAAAAAAGCTGCGAGCAAAATTAGTCTTAATCGAAACACTCGCCGAACTCGAAAAGATTTTGAAAACAAAATAGTTTTCGGTTAGAATCGGTGCCTTATCGCGGGGTGGAGCAGTGGTAGCTCGCCGGGCTCATAACCCGGAGGTCGTGGGTTCAATTCCCACCCCCGCAACCAAAAATTCTCAGTTTTTCAAAAAATCGTAAATCTTATTCGCCGAATCAACTTTGCCCAGCGGCATGATGTGGACACCGTCGAGTCGCGATTTTAATTGCGCGAGCAACTCAATCGCGAGCTCCGCACCGCAGTTTTCATCTGCAGCTAATTTCTCGAGAACAGATTTGGGAATCGTCACGCCGTGGACTTTGGCGTTGAAATATTCGGCGACTTTTAAGCTTTTGAGCGGCATGATGCCGAGCAAGATTGGAATCTTGATCCCAGCTTTCTTCACGCCGTCGAGAAATCGCTCAGCAGTCGCGAGATCAAAAACTGGCTGAGTCTGGACGAATTCCGCGCCCGCCGCTTCCTTTTGCTGCAAATACTCAATCTGCCCGTCAACATTCGGATTCGCCGCGACAGCAATTTGAAGATTCGTCGGCGACTTAATTTCTTTATTTTTAAACTGACCAGAATTGAGTTCGCGAATTAATTCCACCAAACCAGGCGTCCGAATTTCAAAAACATTTTTCTCTCCAGCATCACCAGAGAGGGCGAGGATTCCTTCGACGCCTAAATTAGAAGCCGCGAGAATTTTTTGCGCCAGTCCTAATTTGGTTGAATCGCGACAAGTCAGATGAGCAATCGTCGAAATCCCAGTCGCTTCACGTACGCGAAAAGCCAAAACAATCGGCTCAATCGTCAGCCGCCCGAGAATCCCATCGGGCAAGTTGAAAGCATCCGCGCGTAAATTTTTCGCTTCATCGAGCACCGCGGAGACATCACTCCCCGCGAGAGAAGATAACTCAACAGTAACGGGAAAATTCTTTAAATCTAGCATTTTGAAAGAATACAGCATTAAGAATAACAGAATAAAGCGTTTTTAAAAAGTTCAGAATGTTTGAAAGTTCTAGATGTTCAATCACTCGCTGCGCTCGTTTGTTCTAAGTGTTCGACTGAGAGAGGTGGCACATTTGAACATCTAGAACATCTCATATTCTCACCCAATTCATCCCACCCAAATTTTTCGCCAGACCCTTCATCTCGAGCAAGCTGAGCAAGGAGGAAGCTTCCCCTGCCGTGAAACCTGATTCGCGTGAAATCTCATCCGCATGCAGCGGAGTCTTTTGTAAAATCTGGAGCAGCTTCGCCTCCTCCGGAGAATCGGCAATCACTTCTCGCACTTTTATTTTCAAATCCAAATCGCCAAATTCCAAACTTTCCAAAATATCCGCCGCGCAAATAACTGGCTTCGCACCAGTCTGAATCAGACGAATCGGACCAATCGAATTTTCGGAAAAAATCGAACCGGGAATTGCGAAAACATCCCGCCCAAATTCATTCGCGAGCGCTGCGGTAATCAGAGAACCTGATTTTTCGCGACCCTCCCCGACGACAACTCCACGAGACAAACCCGCGATAATTCGATTGCGTAGCGGGAAATTGTAAGCTGATGGTTCAGTCCCTACAGGAAATTCAGAAATAATCGCTCCACCTTTTTTCAGAATCTCCTCACCCAATTTTTGATTGCGTGGCGGATAAATGAAATCGATGCCATTGCCCAGCACTGCGACCGTCCGTCCACCACAGTCGAGCGCCGCCTGATGCGCGACAGCATCCGCGCCAGTCGCCAGACCGGAAATGATCGAGACCCCCGCCTGAACCAAACCACGCGCAATCTCCGCCGTCGCCTGCTGTCCGTAGCTGGTGAGAATCCGCGAACCAACGACCGCAACGGCAAAGTCATCGGCAGGCAACGGAAACTCCCCTCGGTAAAGCAAAACTGGTGGCGCGTCGTAAATTTCTTTTAAAAGTTTCGGGTATTTGGCGTCAGAAATCGGCAGAACTTTTGCTCCGACTTTGGCTAAATTTTTGAGAATCTCGTCTGGTTGAGTTTTTTCTTTTGCAACAAAAATTTCAGAAACGGCTTTGAACTCAATCCCCGCCTCCTGCCAATCCTGCCTTGAACTTTTCCAAATTTTTTCCGCGTCGTTGTGGAAGAACTGCAAAAGTCGCCCGAAACGAAGTGGCGTTAGTTTTTCGAGCGAGTTGAGCGCAGCAAAATATTTTTGCAATTTATTTGATTTTAAACGAGAGAAGCAGAAAATGCAGCCTTATGAAAATTCCTGAAAATCCCGAAGTTGTAGGCGGAGGTGGAACCTTTGATTTAGCGTGGATTCGCGCCGCAGCCCTAAACAACCCCGAAAAATTATTTCATTGTCTTTTGCGCCGACCAGAGTACGTAGAAGCCGCTCGGAGCCAAAATTTTGATCATTTCTTTCCACGTGATTTACGCACCCAAATTTGGAATTCGACCGGTCTTGGTAAAACAAAAATGCCTAAAAATGTAAGTTTTTCTACAAATGAAAAGTTCTCAGAAATTAATCCTGAAACTCTTAAGATTTTTTTTAGCGCTTACCCGGCCCAAAATACTAGAGAAATTTTGCTTTTTCTAAAGAAGATAAATCGAGAGGCTATCGAAAACGCCATTCTTATTTCAGGCTCCAAGGGAATTGAAATAGCTACCGAAAATCTAATGAACGAAGTCCTGTCCGCCATCAATGATAATCGCCAAAAAATCGCCATTGCCGTGGGACCCAATAAAGCGAAAGATATTTGGGAAAGTCATCCGGCTACAATTACTTTTGCCGGAAACTCAGAAGCTACTTCGCCCGTCGCGGAACTTTTTCGAGGATCCTCAATCCTGCATCCCAATGAATCAACCGAGATGTATGGATTAGACCTTGCTGGAGTGGCAAAAAATGTTCATTCGCTCACCGCCGGATTAGCAATCGGACTAAATCTTTCTCCTTCGACGATTTCTAGCTTAATGCAACACGCGCTGAAGGAACTCCGTGATTTATTGAGAGCTTGCAACTGCGAGAAAATAAGTGATGTTTTACTTGGAATTAGCGGAGATTATGATCTCGCTTTTCGTGGTGCCACTCGCAATGCCAAAGCTGGAATTGAATTTGCGAAAAAAGGAGAATTACCCGAAAGCCAGCTGACCGAAGGAGTGAAATCCCTGCCAATCCTGCTTGAATTTGCACAAAAAAGAAGTGTGAAAATGCCAATCGCCGAACTAACCCAGGCTGTATTTGAAGGAAAAATTAAACCAAAACAGGCAACCAAAAAACTCACCGAGCTCGGCTCTGGAATATCTGAATATTTAAATGAAAACTTTCGCTAAAGTTTCCTAAAATTCTCTCGAATAAAACGCGTCGCTTTCGCTGGCTCGTAAATCCCGTCCGTTTCGAAAGTGACGATCTTTTCGTCGTAAAGAGTTTTGGCCGCCTCGCGTCCGAGAATCGAAACATTGCCTTTGTAAAGTCCGAGTGTGACTTTGCCGGTAATTTTTTTACGTAATTTTTCGACCTGAGCAGCCAAGACTTTTCGACGGCGTGAATACCAAAAGCCGTTGTAAACCAGCTCTGCATATTCTGCAGAAATCCGATCACGCGCGTGGAGCTCGTCTTTCGGAATAGTCAAACTTTCGACCGCCCGTAGTGCATCGAAAAGAATCGTCCCGCCGGGTGTCTCGTACACCCCCCGACTCTTCATCCCGATAAACCTGTTTTCGACTAAATCGACCCGACCGATTCCATTCGCACCACCGAGTACATTTAATTTTTTGAAAATCGCCAGCGCATCAATCTTCTTGCCGTTTAGTTTAATCGGAATTCCTTGTCGAAACTCAAGCTCGATTTTCGTAATTTTGTCAGGCGCTTTTTGGGGAGACACCGTCAGCTCGAACATTTCCTCTGGTGGCGTCCGATTCGGATTTTCGAGAATCCCCGCCTCGTAAGAAATGTGGAGCAAATTTTCATCCGAACTCCAGGGCTTCGATTTCGTCGCCTTCACCGGTAAGTCGAATTTCTGGGCGTAATTCAACATCTCTTTCCGCCCACCCAGAATTTTATAAAAACTGGGCTCACGCCACGGAATCCAAGTTTGCAGCTTCGGCGCGAGCGCATGGTAGGTCAGCTCGAAACGCACCTGATCATTACCCTTGCCTGTCGAACCATGCGAGAGAAATTCAGCTTTTTCTTTTTTGGCAATCTCAACCTGCGCTTTGGCAATCAGTGGCCGCGCGACTGAGGTACCGAGCAGGTAGTAATTCTCATATTTGGCTGCTGCCCACTGCGTCGGGAGCACGAAATCTATTAAAAATTCTTTTTGTAAATCTTGCGCGATGAATTTCATGAGCCCCGTTTTTTTGGCCTTCTCGCGAATTTCATCTAGATTCTCAACTCCTTGTCCGAGATCGGCGAGAAAACCAATGACCTCAAAACCGCATTGAATCAAAAAGTGAGCGATGACGGTCGTATCGAGACCGCCAGAATAAGCCAAAACAATTTTTTTGGAGTCAGTTTGCATAATTTTAGAGGTTTAATTTTGTAAGGAAATAAACCGAAATGCCGATTAAAAAAAGCGAAACAAAAACAAAAATCCAAGCAATTATTTTGACCCGTGGCGAAATGTAGGAATAACGGAAAGCGTGATTCACGGCAAAACCAGCAAAAATCAAAAATGCGGTGAGAATCAAACCGTAAAGAGTGTAGACGACGAACTGCATTGTGAAGATTTTAGCGACAAAAACTCACGAAAGGAAGACTCAGATTTAAGCCAAAATTTCTAATAAAACAAAGTGTTTCACACTCCATGATTCATATTCCATGATTATTTATTAAACCAAATTTTAGAATTCTCGCAAGACAGCTCGCTTGAAGAAAAAGCGTAAAAGTGCTAAAATGACTGGATTTAAAAACAAACAATGCCAACAAAAAAACCAGACACTTTCTTGAAAGTCACGAGCGGAATTCTCGCTTTCGGAATCCTCGTCTTCGGCACGCTCGCCAATGACAAAAATGCGGGCATCCTTTCTGAAATGGACGCGAGCTTGAATCAAGCCAGCGTCATTACCGACGACGCGAATACCATCCCGACGATTTCTGGGAATTGTAAACAAAATACCAACATTAGTGTTTTGTCGGCGCTGCAGCCACCGCAGTCACTTTTTGCCAGCGTAGATAATCTCGACGCCATCCTGACCGGCGAGGCTTCTTTCGACACAAAGGCAATGAATTACCTCACCATCGCCATCGCACAAAACCTAGTCGAAGCGAAAATCCTAGAGAGCGGCACAAAATACGAATTCGTAGTGCGAGACGGACAAGTGAATTTTTGGAAATGTATGTTGCAAAAAAATCAGCTTTTTTCTTCCATCACCGACGCTTCCGAGGATGTGGAATTCCTGAGTAACACTCAAGCTCTCGAGAATCAAATCGAAAAATTTGGTTATTCAATAGACACGGTAAATGAGATAGAAAATTTCCTAAATTTCATAAAACTGCCTGCCGGTCATCGCGTACTAGAAAGCACAGTTTTGAATTCCGACGGAGAAATCTTCTTTAAGATTTTCGAAACAAAACTACTGGACAGCTTCACTTACAACGATTTGCGGAAAGATTTTCGCAGTCGCGTCGGCGTGACGAATCTGCGTCCCGCAGTTTTCGGCGCAGAATCTTATTATTGGATGTGGGGTGAGGGTGACAAAATGGCCGCCAGCGTCTTCACCATCGGCGACCGCGTCTTTGGCATCAGCTACCAAACCGCACACTTCAGTCACATCCGCCGCGTCGTTGACGCTTTACGCGAGGAATTTCCACTCCTTTTGAAGAAAGTGGAATTGGTCAAAAAGCAGGGCGGGAAATTCGAGAATTTGAAAATCACCGAATTCGAACAACTGACAGACGAAGATCTCGGCAGCAAGCTCGTCAACAATTTGCAGCAACTCAACAAGGCAAATGCCATCCTCGGAAAAAATCTTTCCAGCGATCTTTTGAACGCCGAGCCGATTGAGATTCCAACTACAGCTGAAGAAACTTCAGGAGAGGTCTTGCCGGTTAGTTTGTAGATTAAATCAACCGCTTGTCGAATAAAATAGATGGTATAATCTGCCCTCTAATTTTTTAATATGAAGCTCTCCCAACAAGCTCAAAATACCGCCAACGAAATTGTGGCTACACTTTTCGAAAAAAATCCACATCTTGATTTCGACACTATTTGCCGACAAGCTGAAGTCCTAGCTCGCAGAAAACGCGTAGAAGATGTGGTTTGTCCTCGTGGACTGACGTGCTCAGTAGCAAGAGATAACCATGGATGTTTTGTAAATCCCACCTGTTTAAAAACATACAAAACTTTTCATAAGATGTATTAGCTCACTCACTTTTCACCTCATCAACCATAGGTGGAATTTGTTTAGATTGATGTCTCCGAAAAAGCAGACTCAGCATCACGAAGGCACCACCCGCGCTCGCGATATTCAGCCAAGCAATGACATCCAAGGTTCCAGAAGCTAGCCAAGTATTCACAACTAAAAAAATTATTCCGAGAGCTTGTAGCCCAGGAAAGCAGAGTCGCATCTCTTTTTTCGCTCCAAGTGAAAATAAAATCTGAATCAGCCAAGAGGCGACGATTAGCACCATTCCGATTATTGCAAGATTAATTTCCATAGTAGGGGGATTAAATTATTAGAATTATACCTTTTCGAAAATAAAGTTTTTTGAAACCGATTTGGCAAAAAAATAAATTAGCTTAAATCTCTGCATTATTCCGCCGTGACTCCCCCATCGCGGCCCGAAAAAGCCGACGAAATATGGCCGGTTAGTTTGTGAACTTTATTGGAAAACGTTGAGCAAATTCCCGAGCAGGTTCCGCGGCGAGAGCTTTTGCCAAAAGGAAAGTTTGTGAGTCGGAGTCGCAGCGAGAGCAGTCGAACTTTTGTTTTTCAATTCAAGCAAAACTGAAACAATCTTGGCTATTTCGGCGCGATTGACGAGACCGGCGGGACGGAAAGTCCCATCGGCAAAGCCATCGATGATTCCATTCGTCTCAGCGAAATTGACGAAGCGGATGAACCAATCATTGTAGGGAACGTCGTTGAATTTGGAGAAACTAGCTTTCGTCGGCAATTCCAGACCGCTCGCGAGCAAGAGAATCTTGAGCGCCTCCGCGCGATTGACGAAATCATCGGGGCGGAAATTTGGCGCATCCGCGCTAACCACACCTGAATTTTTGACCGCCGCCACGAAAGGCGCGAACCAGGCGTCCGTCGGCACATCAGAGAATGGTTTTTCGGTCAGATTCGTCGAGACTGGAAGGCTGAAGGCCGTCGTCGCGATTTTGACAACTTCAGCGCGGTTCAAATATTGCGCCGGTTGGAAACTACCGTCGGAGTAGCCCGACATGATTTTTTTGCTGGCTAATTCCGCGACGAAAGGCGCGAACCAAATATCAGACTGGATGTCTTGAAACGTGGTTTTACCAGCTGCCGCTCTCATGTCTGCTCGGGGTCTAGCGACTTTACTGTGAGCCATGGAAATCTCCGTCGCGTCTGATTCAATAACTGTGAAAAGCGTGAAGTGATCGACTTCAACTCCGAAGGTTTTTTGGTCAGCGGAAAGCTGACCGCCGTCACCCGCGATTTTATATCTATTGGACTGCTTGTCATAATAAAAAGCTTTCAATTTTTCAGGATAAACGACTTTGGAAATATCGATTGGAATGGAGATTCTAACAGGGTGATTGAAGCGAATACTTTGACCAACCACGTCGACGTTGGTCGCCGCATGGACGATGTTGGTCGAGCCACCCCCTTTGATGCTTTTGCTAACCTCAGTCGTGGGAATAATTTTGGGAGCAGTGATGATGTCGGAAAATGTTTCCCCACCAGCGGTCGTGATTTTGGTGTCTTTGGAAAAATCAACCGTCAGCCCGATATTTTCTAAATTATAAAGTTGGATGGCTTGAGTGATGATTCCCTCTGTCGGTGCGAGCGTGACTGCTCCGGCAATAGCGAGAGTCTCACTGGGAGCGGTCGGACTGATAGAAGCGTCGCTCGTCGGCAAGCTAACCGTCGCCACAGCCGCCGCCGCTGCTCTGCTACCACTAGTGCTGCCGGAAGGCGGATTGCCTAGATTGAATCCGTAAGCTTTTTCACCATTGAGCGAATCAGAAAATTCAATCAGGCCATCGACGTTGGAACTGGCATAAGTGACGAACGCGTTGTCGGCATAAATTTTATAACTTTGGCTCGTCTCGGGAACATGGATTTGAATACTAATATTGGTCTCAGCAGAACTTTCGACAATCCAGCTCGTGATGAATCCGCTGGCGTCAATGAAGGTGTCGCGAAAAGTAAGGGTAACAGTCGCACTGCTGGGAATGACGCTGAAATAGCGGATCGCGGAGGAGCCGATTTTGAAAGTCGCTCCCGCGGGAATCTGGATGACCGCCTCGTTGTAGTTGGAACTGAAAGTGATGGAATCCGCGCCAGAGCCGCTGAGAATATAAAGTGTGCTGGCAGGTGCGAGCAAATCTAATTTCGTCGTGGCAGTGAAGCTGACGAGCGCCGCCGCGACGGTTTGAATAGCAAAAATAAAAGCCAGTAAGGTAACCGAGATTTTTTTGAGCTTAAACATCGTTGGCTAAAAACACGCACCATTATCCGAAACTTTTTTGTCCACTCCTGAGCCGTCGCAGAAGCAGAAATAATCCGAGGTGTCGTTGTAAAACTGGACCCCTTCCGGATAACCTGCTCCACACGGATCAGCGGTAATCTTTTTGAAAACGACTCCACCGTTGACCTCGAGAGCGGCGGTGGGTGCCGTCATCCCAATTCCGATGCCGACGTTGCCATTCAATAATGTCTGAGTAATACTCGTATTGCCGATGACCACCTGGTTGTCTGCTGTCGTATAAGTTCCATTGCCCAAGGCCATTGAGTTGACCGCGTCAACTTTTTGCGACGCATGGTAACCAGCGTGGTAGCCGATGAATACGTTGTTATACCCTGTGGTCAAAGTCCGTCCGGCAGCTCGCCCGATGGCTGAATTGCGGTAACCGGTAGTGACTGCAGTAAGAGCGCGTTCTCCTAGGGCAGAATTTTCGTAACCAGTCGTATTGGAAGAAAGTGCGTAGTAGCCAACAGCCGCATTCGAAATACCAGTCGTGGTCGAAGTCAAAGCATAATAACCCAAGGCTGAATTCTCAATGGCAGTGGTGAGAGAATAAAGCGCTTGATAACCCACAGCTGTGTTCTTGTCGGCATCAACGGTGCTGGAAACCTCATTGCCATAACCAGCCTGATAACCGATGTAGGTATTGTATTGGCCTAGGTCATACCGTCCCGCCTGATAACCTATTTGAGTTTTTAAATCGGCATCTTTGAATGAAATTAAATCTTGAACCTCAAGAAGATTGTTCGGCGCCGTCGTCCCGATGCCGACGTTGCCGCTCCTGACAACAGTCACTTTGTTTATCCCCTCTCTGTCGTCAAGCGCAAAAAGATTTGAGTCCTTGTATGCTGTCACGCCACTAGCCGTAACAGTAGATGCGGAATTCAAAGTTAAGCTTGTATTACTTTCGATTGAGGCAACTGTGAAAGTTTCTAATCCGATTTTAATCGCATCGTCCACTGCAAGTTCAGTATTAAATATAGTACTCGTCCCCGTCACTATCGCTGAAGTGTCTGTCGTGTCAAGTGTTCCAGTGAGGGCTGTCGATAAAGATCCTTTGACGTGGAGTTGAGCGGTAGGGGCAGTGTTCCCGATGCCAACCCTGCCGCCAGCACTTTGAAAAACAAGATCACCAATTGTGCCTAAACCTATATTGCTAAGAGCTTGTAATATTCCACCGTATGTAGTTGCATTGAATTGCACCCCACCTACGTCAAAACTACTTGGAGTCATACCTTGCTGTCCGATTATAAAACCTCTTCCCTGATAATCAGCCGAAACTAAAAATGGAATGGAAACTCCCGAACTAGCTGCTTTAGCAAAAATTGCTGTAGCCGTTGTTGTATTAGCATTTACTTCTAAAACAGAGCTCGGCGCCGTCGTCCCAATCCCCACCCGATCATTATCTGAGTCGAGATAAAGTAAGTCATCATCAATCGAAAGATTCGTACCGCTCGTCGTGAGAGTCCCCCGCACCGTTAAATCGTTGGTTATTAAATCCCGACCAATCGAGGTGACAGCCGTCGTCGGATCAGAAACTTCTTCCGCAGCTTGCTCCGCAGATTCATCCGCAGTCTGTACGAAAGTCGACGGATCGAGATCGAGCGGATAGGTTAATCCCGCTACATTCGTGATGGTTAATTTTAATTTATAACGACGGAGAATCGAACCATCTGCTTGGCGGACTTGCTCAAAACTTTGAATCGAATTTTCGAAATCCTGACGCCCGGTTTCGAGCAGACTGGCTCGTAAAAATTTTGGTAAAAACTTTTGAAAAAAGGCGATTGGTTCGGATTCAGTAATTGCTTCCTCTGCCGGAGTTTCGACAACTTCTTCGGTTGGAGTTTCGACAAGCTCTTCAGTTGGAGTTTCCTCGACTGGAGTTGTTTCAACTTCTTCGGTTGGAGTTTCTTCAGCTGGGACTTCTTCAGTCGGAGCCTCTTCAACTTCTTCGGTTGAAATTTCTTCTGTCATCTCGACAACTTCTTCACTTGGAACTTCCTCGGTTAAAACCTCTTCGACCAATATAGTTTCAGCTTCCTCAACAACTGTAATTTCTTCAACTGAATCTTCGGCAACTTCTTCAGCTAGTTCGGAAATTTCTTCAGTTGGAGCTGTTTCAGTCGGAACAATCTCTTCGACTAAAGTTTCTTCTGACTCGACAACTTCCTCGGTCGGAGTTGTCTCTGGAACTTCTTCCGCCGGAGTTATTTCAATTTCCTCAGTTGCAGATGTCTCGGTTTCTACTGGCACGATAGCCCTCGGTCTCACGACTTTGACTGACTCAACGACCTCTTCGGTTAGAGCCGTGGAAGTTTCTTCGACTGGTACGACAGTTTCTTCGACTAAGACATCTGCGGAAGCTTCAACAGTCTCCACTTCTGTGTCTTCTCCCCAAGCCAAATCGTAATAAACTCCGGTCGTAATTTTCTGTCCAGTAGTGTCGGTGAGATCGGGAGCAGGTGTGTAGAATTTCTTTTGACCATTACGGTCGAGGAATTCATATCCGCCGTCAGTGGTCAGCTCGAGTCGAAGTCCGACAGTCTCGACGAGATATTCGAATGAGAGTGGTGCCTGATTATTTTTGAGAATGATATCTTCTTTGACTCCGTTTTCGAGCATCGTCACGAGCAGATCAGTGTGCGGCCAAATGTCCGCGTAAATGATTTTGTTAGCCGAAAAAGTGCCGTTGACGATACGAGCTCCGTGGTTGAAGTAACGCAATTCCTCCCGCGCTTGGTCGGAATTTTTGGCGGGGTCGGAGTTGCCGAGCATCAGAGAATTTTCCGAATCTTTGGGAATTTCGGAGGTAAAGTCAGTCGAATCCGTCGTCAAAGTTTCGGAATTTTTTTGGATTAAATTTTTGGCATCGGAAGTCTTTTGGGTCAGCTCTGGTTTGACATCATCGAGAATGTTTAGCTCGGTGGTCGAAATGTCGGCTCGAAAATTTTGACTCTGAGAAACGGTCGTTACTAAGGCAAAAAGCAGGGCAACTGTTAAGGTAAAAGCATAGCTTTTTCTAGCGCGAAGATGTTTTGATGTTAGTTCCATTTTCTGATTTTTGAATCCGTTTATTTTACCATAATTTTAGATATGACGCAAACAAAAAATGGGGTAAAATCATCCAAATTTAACTTATTAGCATGCTCAAAACTGCTTTTCGCTCGCATTCTTGCAACGAGCTAAATTCCAAAAATGACGGCGCCGAAGTGAAGCTCGTCGGCTGGGTTGATCGCCGTCGCGACCACGGCGGACTCATTTTCATAGATCTGCGCGATCGCTACGGAATCACCCAAATCGTGACCGATCCGGAACTTTCCGGCGCGGCGCACGCAATCCTGGAAAAAGTCCGTCCAGAATGGGTCTTGCAGATCGTGGGTAAAGTGCGCGCTCGACCGACTGGTCAAGAAAATAAAAAAATGGCGACAGGTGGGATTGAAATTCTCGTCAACGAGGTGAAAATTTTGAACGAAGCCGAGACTCCCCCTTTCGAGATTTCCGAAGAAAATGATGAAAATGAAGAAATCCGGTTGAAGTTTCGCTACCTCGACCTACGCAGAAAAAGAATGCAAAAAAACATCGTCCTGCGACATCAGATTTTGCAAGCGACACGGAAATACTTTTACGACCAGGGTTTTGTGGAAATCGAGACGCCGATTTTGATCAAAGGCACTCCTGAAGGCGCGCGCGAATACATCGTCCCGAGCCGCGTCCACGCCGGGAAGTTTTATGTCTTGCCGCAATCCCCCCAGCAGCTGAAACAACTTTCGATGGTGGCGGGCTTCGATCGCTACATGCAAATCGCTCGCTGCTTCCGCGACGAAGATCAACGCGGCGACCGCCAGCCAGAATTCACTCAAATGGATCTCGAAATGAGTTTCGTCAATGCGGAAGATGTGATGACAGTGAACGAGGCAGCCCTAATCTCAATCACCAGAGAAGCCCGACTAGATGCAAAAATTAAGACTACTCCTTTCCCACGCTTCACCTACGATGAAGCGATGAACCGCTTTGGCAAAGATGCCCCCGACATTCGCTACGAGCTCGAGATCGCGGATGTCAGTGAGGAATGCAAAGATTGTGGCTTTGGAATTTTCTCAGGAACTATCGAAAAAGGTGGCGTCGTGAAGGTCTTGAAAGTCGAAGGCGGTGCGAAATTTAGCCGGAAAGAAATCGAGGCGCTCGAAGATGCCGCAAAGATTTACGGCGCCAAAGGTTTGGCTTGGATCAAAATTAGTGAGCAACTCGAAGGTGTCCCCGTCAGCAAACTTGGCGACAGCTTAAGTAAAAAGATTGTCGAGAAATGTGGCGGCAAAAAAGATGACATCCTATTATTCGCAGCGGATGAATGGGAGACAGCCTGTACTTCGCTCGGTGCCGTACGAATCGCGGCAGCGGAAAAATTGGAGCTTCTCAAAGGTAAAGAAAATGAATTCGCGTTTTGTTGGGTGACCGACTTCCCGATGTTTGCCAAAGACAAAGAAACCGGTGAACTCGCCTCGATGCATCACCCTTTCACCCGACCAAAAAATCCAGCGGATCTCGACAGCGATCCTTCGCAAGCAACCGCCGAAGCTTACGACATCATTTTGAATGGTTACGAAATCGGCGGCGGCTCGGTGCGAATCCACGAACGCGATCTGCAAAAAAAGATTTTCGATATTTTGAAAGTTTCAGACGAAGACGCGGAACGAAGATTCGGACACATTTTGAGAGCCTTTTCCTACGGCGCGCCTCCCCATGGCGGGATCGCTTGGGGAATCGACCGACTGGCGATGCTTTTCGCTGGCGAACCGAATATTCGCGAAGTCATCGCCTTCCCAAAAACGAATCGGGCGGAAGACCTCATGCTCGGCGCCCCCGACCTCATCCCTGACGCACAGCTGAAAGAGGCGAATATCAAATCGCTCGAGGAGAAAAAATAGCAACCTTCTCGCCGTGATTTTATTTATCTTCTGAAAAAACTTTTGCCTAACCGATGACCCGATTAATTACGGAGATCTGCGTACTAAAACGACGAAAACATACTTACCTGATTGCGTCCGCCTTTTTTCGCGGCGTAAAGAGCCTCGTCTGCTAATTTTTGTAATTCCTTTAAAAATTCAGAGTTCGTTTTCCCTTTTAAGCTTTCAATCTGAATACTGTCCGTAACTCCAATACTAGCCGTAACACCGTATTCTTCAAGCATGTTATCTTCAACTCCCTTTCTTAATTTTTCAGCAAGCTTTGTAGCCCCCTCTATGTCTGTCGCCGGCAAAAGAATTGTGAATTCATCACCGCCATAACGCGAAATTGTATCTTGCCCACGAATAATTCCTTTAAAAAGTTTAGCAACATCTTGCAAAACTCGATCACCAACACCATGACCCTTAGTATCATTTACTTCTTTGAAATGATCGAGGTCGATAAAAATAATTGAGAGTGGCTTTTCCGTTCTTTCTGCTCGTGCAAATTCTTGCTCAAGTTGCCTCCCTAAAAATCGACGATTGCCGACCTCAGTAAGAGTGTCGATCATCGCTATTTTATTCAATTCTTCGTTTGCGCGAAGTGATTCCGCTACCAAATCCTCAATTTCCGAAGAAGGCGTTATATATTTCTCCAAAAGTTCACGAATGCGCTTGCGTAATCTTTTTGGAAATTTTTCCAAATCTTTCCCCAAATCTAGCGGCTCCTCCTCCAAAAAATCTGAGACATCTTCGGCACCTCTTATTAAATACTCCTTTTCTTCCGGGCCAACACCCCTCGAAGCAACCTGATTCCCCCCGAAATCTTCTACACGAGATTCGACTAAATAAAGTTTGTGCATTTCTTATTTTTGAATGTCTTAGGGCTTCTGTATGACCTTCATTGTATCATAAATCCAAGCTTAAATATTAATACATTAAAATGTATTTTAAGCAAAAAATTAATTAAAGTCAAGACCATCAACAAAAAAGTCCCCTCCTGGGAGACTTATTTGCAATCTAAGATTTGCTACGGACACATTTTACTTTTCCTCTTCCCTGCGCGCAAGTTTTATTTTTTACATATTCTTAACCATATTTTTACATATTTTCTACACTAATTTCTTGCTTTCTTACATGTTTTCGTCAAAATCGAAGCACAAACAAAAGATTTGCAAAATGTCCTCGCAAAGGAATTGGGGAATCAAAAAACCTTATTATCCTTACTGACATTAGTATCCTTATAAACCTTCTAATGACCACCCGCCAAAAACGCTTCCTCGAATTACTACGCAGCTACATCCAGCTCCACGGCGAATCCCCCACCCTCAACGAGATGAAAATCTGGATGGAGGAAAATGACTGGGGCGATATCTCGAGTTTGAATTCAGTCAAGCAATACCTCGACGCTTTGGCGGAAAAAGGATTCATCGAGCGCGAAAGCAAAAAACGCGGCATCACTCTTCTCGGAGACGAACTCGAAACACAAAAAATCCCGCTCATTGATTCGCGAGTTTCTTGTGGGAGCGCGGTTAATTTCCTCGAGGACAATGCCCGCGATTTTCTCGAAGTTTCCAAAAAATTAATTCGCAGCTTCGACAAAGTTTTTGCTTTTCGTTGCGAAGGAGATTCGATGAATGAAGCCGGCATTGATGACGGCGATTGTGTGATCGTGAAACCAGAGCCGACGGAAATCAGCGACGGCGATTTAGTTTTGGCGAGCGTAAATGATTGTGGCGTGGTGAAGAAATTTAAGAAAAACGGAGAAACGATTTCACTCCTCCCGCAGAGCTCGAACCCGATTCACAAACCCATTTACCTTCATTCAAGTGATGAAGGCGCGATAGTCGGGAAAGTTTTAACCGTTCTTAAGAACTAAGGAGCGAGGAATAGTGGAATATAGAATAAAAGAATAATGGCAAAAATATGGATATATTAAAAAGCTTTCACGATTTGCGGGTTTGGCAAGAAGCCCATGCTTATGTTTTGGAAATTTACAAAACTACTAAGCAGTTTCCCTCAGATGAAAAATTTGGATTAACTTCTCAGTTAAGACGCTCAGCGGTTTCAGTAGCCAGTAACATAGTAGAAGGCTTCAAACGCAGAGGTCAAGACTCTGTTCGTTTTTATACTATTTCAGAAGCGAGTCTGGAAGAAAGTCGTTATCAGGTTTTACTTTCCAAAGATTTGAAATATCTTCCTGAAGAAATTTTTTTTAATTTGGAAAAACGTGCAATCATGATTGCCAAAATGCTCTACAAATTTAAAAAAACTCAATTTTAATTACCTACTATGCTCATATTCCATTATTCAATATTCCATTCTTCCCATACTTGGCAAACCCTCGTCGGCGTTTGGTTCGCGAAACGCTTTCACCTCGACCATATTTAAGAAAACCTAATCCTCTATTCTATTATTCCCTTATTCTTTATTCCCTATTCCTTAATTCTCACTAAATGCAATCTCAACTTAATTTTCAATCTCGCGAAATCGATAAACCCAACGACTTCATCTCAATGCAAAAGGCGCAACTCATCCTCACAATTCTCTCCCTGGCAGTTACTTTCTTCGCAATTTTAGAATTATCACTTTCTTAGATTTTTATTTAAAATAATCTCACTAACCCTCCCTAAAATGGATGATAATAAAAAGAAGGCGCTCGAAGCAGCGCTCAGTCAAATTGCTAAAAATTACGGCGATGGCGCAATTATGCGACTTGGAGAAGCCAAAAGAATCAACGTCGCTACCATCCCCACTGGCTCGATCTCCCTCGACCTCGCTCTCGGTGGCGGCTTGCCAAAAGGTCGCGTAATCGAAATTTACGGTCCGGAGAGCAGCGGTAAAACGACACTCGCTCTTCACTCCGTCGCAGAATTCCAAAGACAAGGCGGACAGGCCGCCTTCGTCGATGCCGAGCACGCCCTCGATCCAGAATACGCCGCGAAAATTGGAGTGAATGTCGACGATCTTTTGATTTCCCAACCAGACACTGGCGAGCAGGCCCTCGAAATTGTCGAAACTTTGGTCCGCTCGAATGCCGTCGATGTCATCGTAATCGACTCCGTCGCAGCTCTGACTCCCCGCGCAGAAATCGAAGGTGAAATGGGAGGCAGTTTGCCTGGTCTGCAAGCGCGGTTGATGTCACAAGCTTTGCGGAAGTTGACCGCCGTCGTCGCGAAATCAGGGACTACTTTAATTTTCCTGAATCAAATTCGGATGAAAATCGGCGTCATGTTCGGCAATCCCGAGACCACAACAGGTGGGAATGCTTTGAAATTTTATGCCTCCGTTCGGCTCGACATTCGTCGCATCGGGAGGATTGACACTGGCACCGGCGATGACAAACAGACGATTGGAAATGCGACGCGGGTGAAGGTGGTCAAAAATAAAGTCGCGCCACCTTTCCGCCAAGCGGAATTCGAGATTCGCTACAATGTCGGTATCGACAAAGCCTCCGACTTGATTTTGACTGGCGTGAAACTCGGGATAATTTCAAAAGCCGGTGCTTTTTACGACATCGAGGGAACGAAATATCAAGGCATGGAAAAAGGCCGCGCCGCTCTTTTAGCCGACCCGAAACTTTTCAAAACAATCGACACAAAAGTCCGCGCTGCAGCCAAAGGCGTCGATCTCGCGACGGGAGAGATTAAGTAGTCACCATTTTAATTTTATAATTTTTCCCTTGTTTCTTGCCTTGATACCCTAATTTTAATCTGCTTAAAAATCTCATCAAAAATTGCTTGCGCTTCTGCTTTTTCAACACTTCCGCTTTCCAAACTTTCAACACTTCCACTGGAAACATCAACTCTCATTGTTAAATCTTTTTCTACTATTGTAATTATTAACCAAGAATTGACATCTGCTGATATCGAGAAATCATCCAATGATAATAAAGCTTTTATGTCTTTTCCATCGACTTTAAAAGTATCACTTAAAATAGCTTCATTACCAAGCATGTATTTTTTGAAGACAGTTTCATTACCACTTTCCTTCAGAGATTCTCTATTACTCATAATTTAAAAGTTAAAGGAAACTATTTTATTTTAATTTCCCTGTAAATCAAGTATCTTTTTATCAAAAAGGCGTCGATCTCGCGACGGGAGAGGTTAAGTAGTTTTTGGTTCTTAGTCGTTAGTTTCTAGTTCGGGCGCTTTCAAGATTTTTATCATCAAAGCTCCAATTTTAGTGCGTGCGATATTTTCATAATAAGTCACTGTACCTTCCTTCATCCAAAATTCTCCAGCTTTATCGACGTTAACTATAATTCTTTCGTTTGATTGAAAAATCCTACCCACTCTTTTCTTATTTGTTTTATATCCTTTCCTCTTAGAATAAATCACGTTTACTTCTTGCAAAATTGTAAAGATAATCGATTCGCGAGTCTGCAGAGCTTCACGAATTTTTTTGTAAAACAATTCTTCAGTCGGGATTTTTTCTTCTCCTTTCAAAAGTTAATTTAAGATGAGATTTTATTCTAATTCCCTTGAAATCAGAGGAATAAAGACTAGATAAGTCACTATTTTAGTTCTCGAAATTTATATCTTCTTTTGTTATTTTGACCACTTCTTTTTTAATCCTCTCCGTTAAATTTTCCATCTCTTGATCCATCTTTAGCCTAATTTCTTTTTCGTGAACCTTGAGCTTATTAAGAACTGCCTCGTCTGCTATAAATCCATTACCAGTACGACTACCACAAATTTCACCAGATTCATTAAAACAAACTGAAAATTCTTCATTTTCTTCTTCGGGTGACACCACTAAAACGCTACATTGTGCATGAATAGAGCATCTACTACTGACAATCAACTTAGATAATCCCGATAATTTAAAAAACTCCAAAAGATCTACGACTAGAGTGTCTTTCGGTTTTTGATCTGCTTGACGAGATGCTGCTCGCTCTAAGAAATCTGTATTCATCTAATTAAATTATTTAGTGCGGTATTTTACTCATAATTGATTGAAAATCAAGTGTTTTTCTGCTAAAATGGGGGGAAACCAAAAGTGCAAACACAAAACCCAAAAATCGTTTTTACCCAAAAAGAGGTGGAGGAATACCACAACGAACTTTTGCGAGCAGAGGCGGCAATCCGAAGGAGTATTTTTGGAGCGCGGAAAAGACGCGGCTTCGCGGAGCTTGGAAAATTTGGTATGACCGCAGCGGCAATTTTTGTAATCACTTTTGTCGGCATGAATTTCGGAGCTTTCGAGAAACGAGCGGAATTTTTGTGGGCGAATTTACCGAAAGCAGAAGTGACGACAGAACCAGTAGCCGCAGTAGCGGAATTGAAAATTCAAAATACCGTCCCGAGTGCGGCGACATCAACGACGGAGAAATTCGAACTGCCTCTAGTTTTGGCGGAAATCGCGCCACCCGACAACCGACTGATTATCCCGAGGCTCGGAATCCACGCACCAATCAAAACTGCAACCGGTATAAATTTGCAATTCGGCAATTGGGAAGAAATCGAGAATCAAATTCAAGATGCGCTGCGGAACGGCGTAGTCAGTTTCCCTGGCACAGCGCAACCCGGCGAAAAGGGCAATGCCTTCATCACCGGACATTCGAGCTATTACCCACTTTTCCCAGGACGGTACAAAGATGTTTTCGCACTACTGCCAAAAATCGAAATCGGGGAAGAAATCCAAGTTTGGCAGGGACAGCAAAAATTCACTTACCAAGTCAGCGATAAACGAGAAGTCTCCCCAACCGCGACTGATGTTTTGGATGAAACTGACGATTCACGGCTAACTTTGATGACCTGTGTCCCTCTCGGCACAGCGCTACGCCGTCTAATCGTAACCGCGCAACTCGAAGAAGTTTGATAAAATTCGACCAATGCTGGGGTGGTGAAATCCTGCCTGCCGGCAGGCAGGGGTAGACACATCCTAGATAAACTAAAATGACGTAAATGTTTTACACTTATGTCTTAAAAAGCCGAGAAAAGAATTATATTTATGTCGGACTAACCAATAATCTAGAAAGAAGAATCAAAGAACATAATTCTGGCAAACAAAAGACAACGAGGAGTTATGCACCATTTGATTTAATTCACTCTGAAGAACTTAAAACTAGATTAAAAGCGAGAGATCGAGAAAAGTATCTAAAGTCCGGATGTGGTAAAGAATGGATTAAAGAAAAATTTATTTGAAATCATACTGAAATGGTAGACCTACCGGCAGGCAGATACGCTGGTTTTCAAATGGTAAAATAACGCACGATGCTGGGGTGGTGAAATGGTAGACACGCTGGTTTTAGGAACCAGTGCCGTAAGGCGTGGAGGTTCGAGTCCTCTCCCCAGCACCAAATTATTCACAAGAAAAATTTCCGCAACTTTTTCGACAACAAAACATTTTTTTAAGCAGAAAAAAGAAAAGCAAAACAACAACGGCTGTCGTCGTAAGAATCACAATCTTCGTCAGTAAAATCGGTGCAAAAACTTTGTAAACAAAACTACCAAGCACGGCGTAGGCGACGAGCGGACAGACGAGCCCCCATTGCGAGACGTGATATTCACGGAAAAAATGACGGCGAAAATAATCCGCAAGAAGCACGAAGCCGAAAAAGAGATACCAGGTCTCAAAAGCGAATGCCGTTGTCATTACAATTTTAAAATAATTGCCAAGTTCGGCAGCGTGAAATTTTTCGAGCCAGTGCCCGAGGCGAAAAGCAGAAATCGCGTAAAGCGTAATGTTTGGGATGACAATCAAAAAACTCGGCAGAAATTGTTTCGCAGGAAGTCCGTCCGCTGCGAAATGCGATTTGAAAATCGAAATCGTTTTAACAAAAAGTAGAAAGAGCCCCATCGAACCAGAAATCAGCGAGAGAAAAGCCGCAACATTCGCGAGCACCGCATCAGCTGCCATCGCCGCAACCCCAGTCCCTGTCACAGTCACCATCCCAAGTGTAAAAGGATGCAGTAACCAACCAAAAGAAATTTTGGCAATATCAAAACTTTTCGTAAATGAAATTGCGAGTAATTTAACTACGAAGCGCATTGTCAAAATCCATAAAACCACCCAAGCAATGAATCCAGGGAGCATCAGCATTTGCAGATTTTCGTAAAAAGCCGGAACGAAATAACGAATCGGACCAATCAAAACATTCAAAGTCATCGCGGCAGAAATGAATGGAGCGAGCAGCGCAGAATTTTGGAGTGGATTGTCGCGAAAATTTTGGTAATTTTCATCACGCAAAAAGCGGACTAAAGGCGCAATGAGAAAAATCGTGAGTAGTAAATGCAGGGCAATGAAAAGCAACATATTTCCCTCTAAAATCCGGACAAGGAGCCCCCCATCGGTCTGCGAAAAGTTAATGAGCCCAGCAGGATGCGTGAGTGAATAATTGAAAAAAGCGAAGGTAATAATCGAAATACCTCCAGCACCAAGTGGCGCTAGCCAAGCGAGTGGCGAAAAGTTTTTCTGCATTGTAATGGGATTAGATTTTAGATAATTCTGTAACGATTTTTTCGAATTCCTTTTTCTTTTTGGGCGAATTAAGTGAGCTACACTTCTTTAAATTAGCAATCAGCATTTTGCCGCCAAGTGACCCTAGGGCACTACGTACGGCTTTAAGCTGAGTAAGAATCTTCAGACAGTCTTCACCTCGCTCATCCATCTTTTTGATTCCCTCTAGCTGACCAATCGTGTTTTGGATGAGTTGTTGAATTGTTTTCATGTCTGAATCTTATTACACCCCCTGGGGGTGTCAAGAAGATTAGCTTTACAAAAAAGCTCACCTAGTGTGAAGTCCTAAGGGACCACTTTGAGGCAAACTTTTTTGCATTTCCAAATTTTCAAACTACAAAACTAACGAATTCGACGAATCGTGAAACCCATGCGACCAGCAGAAAAAATATTGTGATTTTTGTGGAGGTACCACAGACCGCCCAGAATCAAAAACAAACCGGCGAAATTCAGTGCCCGCGACAATTCGGAGGCAATCGCTGCCTCGCGAATCTTCATCCGCACAGCAGTGAATTCATCTGACGCTGAGTGCATTGCATCTCCGTCGGTGGAATAAAAAGCTTTTTGGGTAGTATAATTTGTCGCACCTTCCGAGAAAAAAGCCGGCGATTCGAAGTGAGCCAAATTGACGATTTGAAATGCCGCCACCATTACGATGATTCCCGCGAAAGCGAAAAGCAGCGGAGAAAATATTTTTTTGAGATTCAAAAGATACGCCCAAGCTTTGAGATGCGGATTTTGCGCGAGATGCCGCTCCGTGTGTACGACGATGAGATCTGCCGTCGATCGATTGAATTTATTTTTGTTTGGCATTTTTTGTTTTTAAATCGAGTAATTTTAGCACTTTAAAGGCTAAAGATCAAGCAATTTGCAAAGTCAGAAATTTTCTCTTAAAATCCCCCGGCTTTTCGAAATTTCAAATCGAAAATCTTCAATCTAAAATTCTCAAATGGCTCATAAGAAGGCGGGTGGTTCCACCCAAAATATTCGCGACAGTCAGCCCAAATACCTCGGCGTCAAAAAGTTTGGCGGTGAAAAGGTTGCGGCCGGTAACATCATCATTCGCCAAATTGGGATGAAATTCGAGCCAGGCAGGAATGTTTACGCAGGCAAAGATTTCACGATTCACGCGGCAATTGACGGCAAAGTAAAATTCGGAGAGAAGCGCATTTTGAAATTCAACTCACAAAAGAAGCGCAAAACTATCGTCTCAGTCGAAGCCTAACCTCGAGTCATTGCTAATTAGTGTGAAATGCTTATTATTTAATTAATGGTTTTTTAGTAAAACTAAAAGGTCTGTGCGTTATAATTCAAAAATGGAAGAAAAAGAAATCACCCACGAAGAAAAAATTAATGTCGAAATAGCGGCCGAAACGAATCGAAGCTTAATTCGCTTACAAAATCTTATGTTGTGGCTAGCTGAGAATGATGCTCCTTTGCTACCACAAAAAAACGCGAAACAATAGTTTCGTCAGAAAGAGCAATAGCTTTGTAAAGTTTAGTATTTTAGCTTATTGCTAAGAAGCATTCTTTGTGTTAAAATAACAGGATTTAAAACAAAAAATGGCGAGTCCTGAAATAAAAATTCCGCCACAAGAGCAAAACAAAAAAACTCTCCTTGAGCGATTGAGAAATATTTTTGGGAATAAAAAAAAGGTCATCGAGAAAACGCAAGATGAACTCGCGAATCTCGATTCACAATCCACAATCAATCTCGAAGAACAAAAAAAACAGCCTTATTTCCCAGATGTCGAATCATACGAGTGGGACAAAAATGAAGATTTCTTTAAAAAAGATTTTGAATGTAAACGAGAGCGTGTCTCAGAAAAAATAGATTTAATCCGCGATGTTGAACTAACTTTTTATGTTGTTCGTAGTGGCAACACAATTTCGGGAATCCGCAGAAAACTCGCAAAACTACCAGAGTTTAGATATTTAAATCGACCAGAATACGGCCAAAAAATGTACGGCTTCAATATTCGCCCGCGTGATCTCAATGCTGAAATGTTAATTCCAATTCCCCTCGAATCACACGAGAGAATAATCACCGACGAACAATTTACGAATTATTGTCAAAAGGCAATCGAGGAAATGAAAACCGACTCGATTTACGAAGCAAAAATACGACAACTTTTGAAAAAGTTTTCGGAAAAAGATTTACTCGAACTGATGATTGCAGTCGCGAAACAAGAATCCGGCGGAAAACCACTCGGACAATTTGAATTTCACCGATGGGAGAATCATCTCAACGCATTTTCATTTTCAATTTTTCACGTCGTAATGAAGGGTCCGGGGATCAAAGCTCGCCAGAAATTGAAGATGTCCGAGGGACAGACTTATCATCCGGAAAACGCGGCGAAATTATTTTTGGCATTTTTATTTGAGAAAACCGGCAAGGAAGGTATCGAAAATTATTTACCTCTCGGAAAACACAAGACCGAAGCTCGGTTCAATAAATTCGCGAAATTTTATAACGGCAATTTGTGGAAAAAATACAATCCAAAGTATGTCAAAAATCTAAAAAAATATTTAGCCAGTGCCCACGATTTATTGAACGGAGACACCACCCGACCGCTCCAGAAACCGTCACCAGATGATGAGATTCGTTTAGCGACGAAAAGCAAATCAAAAAAACTAACTGGCAAAAAGAAAACCACACCGACGCCGACAAAAGTCGAGCCGGTAAAATCTGGACCGCTACTCTTTGAAATTGGCGAGACTAATCTCCGACAGGCCATTCTCGACGCGAATTGGCTCACCATCCAAGAGACTAAAACGAATCATTTGCAGTCGAATAAGAATGTTAAATTTTTTGTAAACCGAGTTTTGGAATATCTGAAAAAGCGTTATCCTGACACAGGCACGACTTATTACACGACCGATCAAATCGGTGTCAACCGTGATAAGTCTGGTTTATTTTTAATTTTTGAACGACGTGGTCAACGCGCAATTTTACGAGTCTCACAAAATATAACGCAACCCGAAAAATCAGCGCGTACCCCGAAGTTTCGTGCAATCGGAGTAAATTTAGCTCCTCAGGCAATTTTAAATTCAAATTTTGAAAACTCGAAAATTTTCGGCAAAAATATTTTAGAAACGAATGAAAACGCGTCTATTTTGGCAAACAAGCTCGTAGAATATTTGAAAAAAATCTACGGGAAACCAACATATTTTCCGACCGACCAAATTGCTATTTGGAACAATAAAAAAATCGGACCACATTTAATTTTTCAACGCAGAGGAAAGAGCGAAATTATTCGACTTTAACTCGCCAACAACTCAGCGGAAATCTGGAAAACATCGCCCGCACCCATCACAATCGCGACCTCATCTTTTTGTAAATTCGCCTTCAGCCAAGCAACTGTCTTGGGGAAATTTTCGGTGAAAATCGCCTCGACACCAGATTTAGCAATTTCGGCAGCCAATTCTTTGCCAGAAATTTTGGCGGCGGAACTCGCCTCATCGCGGACAGCGTAAATATTCGGAATCACGACGCGGTCAGCGTCGAGGAAACTCACTCCGATTTCTTTTAACATTTTGGCGGCACGATCGAGTTGGTGTTGTTGGTAGACGACGGTAATTTTTTGGTCGGGAAACTTCTCGCGCGCCGCCTCTAGTGTCGCGATGATTTCGGTCGGATGGTGCGCGTAGTCATCGAAAATTTGCGCGCCGTGGAATTCACCGCGGAGCTCGAAGCGCCGCTCCCCGCCCGCGAAATTCGCGAGCCCCTCGTGAAATTTTTCCGAATCTAAATCCAAAAGCTCTCCGACGACGAGTGCCAATTTCGCATTCCAGCGATTCATCTCGCCCGGAATTTTGAGCTGAAAATTTTCAAAAACACCCCCGGCGTCGAAAAAATGCGGCGCGGTAGCGATAATTTTGTCTAAATTTCTTTCGTGCGAATTCGCAACCAGCACGCCGTCGGGAGGCAATTTTTGCGTGAACTCGACGAAGGCCGATTCATAGTCCGCCCAGTCTTTGTAATAATCGAGATGCTCCGCCTCGGCATTCGTGACGACGAGCACCTGGGGATTGAAATTGAGAAACGCGCGCCGGTACTCGCAAGCCTCGATGACGAACCACTCGCTCTTACCCAGCCGCGCATTTTGACCGTCGAGCATCGGCAAATTCGTACCAACCAGGCAGGAAATGTCTTCCCCGGCAGCGAGACAGCCCGCGACAATCAAACCAGTCGTGGTAGTCTTGCCATGCGTGCCGGCGACGGCGATAACTTTTTTGTCAACGAGGAAGCTACCCAAAGCCTGAGGATAACTGAGAATCTTTAAGCCTCTTTTTTGCGCTGCGACGATTTCGGGATTCGAGGAATCGACAGCCAAAGTGTGGACGACGACATCGCAGTTTTCGGGAATATTCTCAGCTTTTTGAGGAATGGCAATCGAGAATTTTTCGGATTTTAATTTTTCAGTAATCGGCGACGCCTCCGCATCCGAACCAGTCACGGCTTTGCCAGAGTTTTGTAAAAGCCGCGCGAGACCGCTCATACCGATGCCACCAATCCCAACGAGATGAAAATTTTGTTCGGAAAACACGCCGAGATTTTAACAAAAAATTCCCAGAATTCAGAAAATCTGGACCGTGATTCTTCGATCAGCTCAGGACAAGTACATCGGATTAAAGAAGGCAGATTTGGCTAAAGACAGAGACATCGTTGTACAAAATTCATCCACCATCCACCTTTCACCTTCCAATCAGGTTGGGGGAGATTTACAAAAGCCGACGTCTCCTTTTCAATCTTGAACTCGGATTACGCTGATTAGACGGATTACACAGATTATCTCCTGCCAAAATCACGACTCTCCCATATCCTCACGCCAAACTCAAAGAAAAGAATCCGAAAAATTCGTTGAATCCGATGAATCCGAGTTCAGACGATGACTATTTTGTCACCAAAAAATAGGGGTGATTTTTTTATGAAGGCTGATTCATTATCGCTGCGCAGCTTTACAAGCTTATTCATCAGCCAATAATTCCTTTTGCTCCTCTGGAGTAAAAGATCTCGTGGCGCTTGCCAGGGAATACTCTTTCGTCTCTTCTTGTGAGATAAATCTAATATGACCAAAATTTATCCCTGCTTTTTTTAATTTTTCTTTCAAATCTGGTATACCAGACAAACTAGAAATACGCTCTCTGTTATTGTCCATGAGAACTTGGAAACTTGGATGTTTGTGTCCCGGTTCTTGATAAACGAGTGCTCGCAGCCCTGATTCGTTTGGCATTTTAATTTATTTAAAAAAATAAGATTTGATTTAATCAATTTACTCATCGATTGTCAAAATTTTTTTGACATGAAAAAACCTCTTCCTCAAGAATTTAATACACTTTCTCAACCTCAACATTCTCGAAAAAATAATTCAAAATTTCGAGTGCGGTCTTGCCTTCCCGCGCCAGTCCCGCCGCGCCTTTGCCCGAGACACCAACACCGTGACCGCGCGCATTGCCGACACAGCGAACCCCTGCTGAATCAGAATTCCCGCCGCAACTCCACGGGTCCTCCACTTTTTTGATAAATTTAAAATCAGCAATATTCCACCCCGCTTCCGCCGCACTTTTGGTGATGCCGTCGGAACTAGTGAAATAAGGTGTCTTCACGACTGCGCCGTCGAAAGTCACAACCTCGCCCTCCGTCGCCTCGACGAATTCGCGGAAGCTGCCGGCGATTTCGTAATTGTAGCCGAGGTACTGTTGGAATTCGGCTGGTGAATCCGAACCATCCCAGCTTTTGCCGGGAAATTTGCGGTGTGCTGAATCGGTGTAATACAAGGCATAACTACGCGCGAGTAACGCCATCAATTTTTTCTTTTCAATCGGATCAGTCGGTGCCGGCTCGGCGATTCCCCACAAATATTTTTCGAGCGGCAACTCGTTGATGAGGACTAAATTGTCCCCCTCCCGCCGGACTTCGAGCACGCCACGAAACTTGTTGTAATTCTGCGAGCCGTTCCAGTTTGGTCGCGACCAGTTGGGGATTTCGAGCATTGTTTCACCCTCCGGGAAGATGCTGAAATACTCCCCTTCTTTTAATTTGGCGACTGAAAAATCAGCGAAACTCCCCCGAAAAAGCGTCTTTTCGAACTGCTCAATTGCGAAATTCCCGCCGCCAATTTCGATTTTGGGCGCTGCGAAACCGAGCTTGATGCGAATCATAGGCATTGAAGATTTTAGATTTAAGATTTCCGATTTTTCTTCGTTTATAGGCTCTTCCTTAATTTCTATGTTTTGTTTTTCTGCCAACTGATAGCTGCGAACTGACAACTGCACCGCTTTCCCGCGAATCCGACCAAGCCCCCGCACCATCGGCACTAGTTGCAAATTTTCATTTGAGGCAGCGGAATTTTTGCGAATTGTGAATGCAAAAGTCCCGACCTCACCCGGTTTGATGACTTCCTCTTTCAGCTTCGCTGGTTGCAGTGGAGAAAGCCAGCTAGAGACAGCGAGCGACGATTCCTCGACAGGCAGGGTCTGAAGCAGAGTGTCGCGTGAATTCCAAACAACATTACCGGTGTTTTCGATTTGAATTGTGACTTCCGCTGTTTCTAATTTGTCGAGGTAAAAAGTTTCGGGCTGCGAAATTATTTTCCCAGTCAAACGCGGTGGATTGACTTCGACCAAGAAATCAATCGGCTTCAGCTGTTTAGTCTTTCCATTACTCCAGCTCGGCTGCAGGGTGAGTAAATATTTGCCAGCCCGATTCGAAGCGGTGACTGCGAATTCAATCCGCACCGCGGCATTTTGTTTCACCTCTTGCGGCAAGCGTAAGGTTTTTTGATTAAGCCTGACACCTTCGTTTTGGAGAATATCTAGTTTGAACTGATTCGGAGTCCAGTCAATTTGTGAAGTATTACGGAAATCGATGAAAAGTTTTTTGGTTTCGCCCGGCTCGAAACGCAGACTACTGCCGCTCGACTTCGCCGTCAGGTCACCCGAGAAGCGCGGTTCACGGACAGAAATGTGGAACTGCATTCCGTAATCCGGCAGCTGCAAACCACCCCGCGCCGCCGGTTTGAATTCGAGATAATACCGCCCCGCTTTGGGCGCTGTGAGCTGCATTTTAAATTTCCCCACACCGCCCGGCGGAGTGTCCGCCTCGAGGTAACCGACGATAGCGGAGGCTGTGAAGGGTGAAATATTGCCATCGGCAGTTTGTAAAACCATCCGGTTTTCGCCGGAGGCCTGCCAGGTAAAATCCGATTTATTTTTCAATGTCACCCAGGCTTCCGCGGTGGAATAAGGAGCGAAAGGTTGCGGCGGCCACTGCGTCTCGAGTAATTCGTAGTCTAGTTTTTCAGGCAAGAGAACATTCACCACGAGATAAAATTTGCGCAAATCCTCGCCACCGAAATTCGGAATCAAACCGAAACGGTAACGCCCCGGCGTGGCGGAAGTTTTGAGCGGAATTTTGAGATTGGCGGTCGCACCAGCATCAACCCGCGAGCTCAAGGTAACCGCGAAATCTCCCCCATCGGCAATCGCGACTCCCACTTTGTTGCGGCGCATCTCGGCTTTGGCGACCTGAATTTTACTGCCGACCTCCCAAGCTTTTTTGCCAGTATTTTTGAGTTGAAAATTGGCCACCCCCACTTCGAAGGGCTTCAGATAGACTGGAGAATCTTTTTCCATAATCCGGAAATCATAATCCGCGTCAGAGATTTTATTACCACGCGCGTAATTCATCGCCGCGACTGCCAACTCGGGCAAGTGGGCATAAAGTGATTCACCAGGACAAATCGTCGCGACGACATCACGGTGACCGATGAGATTGCGGGAATTTTTGTCGTGCCAATTGGAAAATTTATCCAGTTCGAGAGAATAAAGATTGGCAAGTTCACCAAGTAATTTTTCGGCGGAATTGAGCGCCGCCTCGGAGGGTAATTTGGTCTGGTAGTCACCGATGAAAGAAACGCCAATCGTACCAGTATTGCCGCAGTAAGCGTGCGCACCGATGACGAAATCGCCTCCGCTTTTCCCTTCGTAGACATTACCGAATGTGTCAATCAAATAATGGTAACCGATGTCCCCCCAGCCATTCCACACCGCGTGGTAGTAGTAAATCGCGCGCACCATCGCCTCAGTGTCCGCCTCGTCGACTTTGGAATCGCCGTTGACATCCTTCTCGCCATCCGTCGCGGTCGCATGAATGACGATTTTTTTGATTTCAGGGGAATATTCCCGTGGCCACTGCAACTCTTGATTTTGGGCGTTGACGGAAATCTTGCGGCTGTCTTTTGCGAATTCCTCCGGATTATTCGCCAACCATTCGGCACACTGTTTCGCGCGAACAGAACTCGAAGTACCGGCAGTTTGTCCGCTCGTTTTGAGAAGGTAATTTTCATCAGCACCCCATTCCGAGCGAGAGATGATGCCCAATTCTGAAATCTGCGCCTGTGCCGTCGGGATAAAATTCCACTCCGATTTTGTGGAAATGTTCTTGGTCTCAATCGCGAAGTTATCGACTTGGAAACCCGACTCGCCGGTCAGTTCGATTTGAAATTTGTAAGCCTCAGCAAGCGGTGTAATCGCTATTCCGGTGCAAGTCAAATCTTCACACTCCAGCTCGACGGAATGTCTAGTCAGCTGACCACTCCCAGCAGTTTCTTGGAACCAGACTACCAAATCCGCTTCCCCGATTCCGGATTTTTGGAATTTGAAGAAAAAAGCGTTGAATTTCGCAATCGGAACAATCGGAGAAGTGAAACTTTTCACGGCAGAATTCGCCGGAACCACTACTTCGAGTGTCGCAAGGTCGAAACTCTGGCACGCCGAAAGCAAGATAACAAAGCCGAAAATTAGGAAAAATTTTTTCAAATTGAATACTTTTTTTACTCGAAAGTGATTCTGCCAAATTGCCACCAAAAGCTCAACCCCTTCACTTTGCTTTCCGCGCTAAGCGAAATTAGAATTCCCTAAATTAATGAAATCCAGCGAAGTCATCCGCATCGCGTGGCAGATTACGAATTCGACCAAAGGTCTGTTGTGGTTCGGAGTGATTCCGGCGATATTTTCGACTCTCGTCGGCATCGGCTACATCGCCTACCAGTTCTTAGCCTTTCAAGTTTCCCCGTTTTTTGGCGACAAACATTTTGATTTTACGAGAATTGAATCTCTCGTTCTCGGTTTCGCTGGTCAGCATCACGGAATTTCGATTTTTGTAATCGTATTATCGATAATCGTCGGCATCCTTTATTTTCTCCTGCCGCCATTTTGTGAAGGTGGCATCATCGGTCTCGTCTCGGCGATTTGGAAAGAAAAAGAAGATGTCCGACCCGGTGACGGTATGGCAATCGGCGCCCAAAATTTTTTGAAAATGTTTGAGTTCCGACTCGCAGTCGGTGCCTTCAGTTTTCTAGAATTTTTGACAATAGTCTCGATGACCGTCCGTAAGCTCGGCTTCACTCCATGGTTACTGACTCTGCTCAGCTTCCTTTTTGTAGCGAGCTTCATAATGAGTTTTCTTTTTATTTACACTCCGAATTTTGTCGTTTTGGAAAAACGCAGTCTGATTTCTGCCTTCGGTGGCAGTGCAAAATTGGTCGTCTCGAATTTACGCAAAACATTTTTGATGTGGCTGCTGATTTTATTGATTTCGATTCGGGTGGTGATTAATGTTGTTTTAGTTTTCTTAATCCCCCTTCTCGTCGCCTTCGTCACGAATTTCTTTGTCAGCACAATCGCACTGACGATTGGGATAGTCTTGGCATTTTTCGTCGGATTTTTGGTCATCCTCCTCGCGGCTTACCTCGCCGGGATTTTACATGTCTTCACTGTCACTGCCTGGACTTTGACTTTTCTCAATTTGGATCACAACAGGGCGGAGAAATTACTCGAGAAGTGAGACTTGCGAAAAGATTTTTTTTGAGGAAAATACTCCACGATTTGCGCCATCCTAAATTTCCAATTCCCAAGCCTCAATTTCCAAATAAATTTTAATTTCTAATTGCAAAACAAATCTTTTAAAAATTTAAAATTTGGAAATTATTTAAAAATTGGTGAATTGGAACTTGGAAATTTAAAACTCAAAATTGCTCAAAAAACTTTCTTCACTCATCCGTTGGTCCCTCGTGGCAATTGGCATTTACATCGTTTTCCAACTCTTGAGCGGATTTTATGCCATCGTGAACGGCGGTAATTTGACTGACTTGATTTGGGTTTTCGCCGGAGATTTGCACCAAGACAACGAAGACCGAAGTAATTTCCTCCTGCTCGGTCTCGGTGGCGGCGAACATGATGGTGGCGACTTGACCGACACTCTGCTAATCGCGAGCTACAGCCATATTGAAAACACCCTTTCCATGCTTTCGATTCCGCGCGATTTTTGGGTCAAGGCGGAAGACGGCGCCGGAATGCGCATCAATAAAATTTACGAATACGAAAAAGCACGCCTAGGAGACAGCGAAGCAGCACTAGAGAATGTCGCCGAAATAACGAGCGAGATTACCAATCTGCCGATTCATTATTTTGCAAAAGTTGATTTCGAAGGTTTTATAGATTTGATTGACATCTTGGGCGGAGTGAAAGTTTTGGTCGAGGAAGAAATCGATGATCCTTTTTACCCCTGTCACGACTTGGTGAATTATTGTCCTTTCAAAATTTCCGCCGGCATGCAGCAAATGAACGGCGAGACCGCTTTGCAATTCGCACGCAGCCGCAAAACGACTTCCGATTTTGACCGGGCAGCGAGACAACAGCAAATCATTGAAGCCATTCGCGAAAAAGCTTTGGCGGAAGATTTACTGACAAATCCGAAGAAACTGAAAAAGATTTGGAATGTCTTCGAAGAAAAAATTGAGACCAATTTACGCTTCCGGGAAATATTGATGTTGGGGAAAATCGGAGACAAATTCGACAAAAAGAATCTCGTTTCAATCGTCTTGAATGATGAACCCACCTTCCGCGGCGGCATCCTCTACGCGCCGAATCGAGAAGACTACAACGGCGCAGCGGTCATGCTGCCGCAGGGCGACGATTATCGAAAAATTCATGCCATCACGAATCTGCTTTTTTCGCATCCGCGAGCGGCGGTGGAAAATCTCGCGATCGAAGTCATGAATGGGACTGGCACACCGCGCGTCGCGGAGCGAGCGGCTTACGCGCTGAATCGCTACGGCCTGAACTCAGCCAGAATTAATAATTACCCTGCCGGGACTCTGGCGAAAACTACCATCTACATTTACGACGAAGCAATCGCGACCGAGACAGCCAAAATCCTGCAAGGCTTCACCGGTGGCGAAATCGAATTCGGACCAGTGGAGCTGCGCAAAAGAGGCTTCGATTTGACGCTCGTTTTAGGAGAAGATTGGAAGGCGATTGATTGAGTAAATTTATAAAATCCCCCTCCTTATTGAGAACAGAGCACTCTTTTAGATTACAGTTTTTGGTTTTGCTTTAGCGAAGAGCAGCTTCTGTGCCTTGGAATCTTTTTCCACCAATTTATCAATCAAAAGGAGCAACTCTGGAAATTTCTTGAAAAACGCCTTGTCGATGTTTTTGAAGTCCGTCACTACTACTTTCTCAACCTTATCGCCTGCCTGCATCGTCACTTCTATCTTGCCAGTAGAAATTTCAATCTTGTAATCATTTTTATATTCCACTCCTTTCGAATTTTCTTTTTTAATCGCGTCACCGTAAACATCATCAATCGTATATTCATAGGTAATTTTGCCCTCTGTGACTTTCGGTGCTTTTAGTTGCTTTGGTCGCAAATCATACAACTTCGCCTCGGCAGCGCCGGATGCCATCCGCATTCCTCTGCCAATCTCTTTCTGGGTTTTGGACTTCTCGAGAAAGCTAATTGTTCTGAGAAAATCCTCGTTACCCAGAGCTTTTCCCATTTTTTTCTCGATATCTCGTTTAGAGGAATAAGCTAATTCGTTGATATTTACATAAAGTTTTTGCCCTTTTTTCCCAAAAAGTCTTTCTTGTTTACCCTCTTGATCAGAATAAACATCTGGGAAATCTTTTTCAAATTCAGCATGAGGAATAAATAAAACATCGACCACTCCCAGCTGAGACTTATATTTCGACAATAAATCTTTCTCAAAAAAAGACACCTTCTCGTTAATTTTCAACTGCTTCTTTTTAGAATATTTTTCGAATTCTTCAGATTTGGCATACTCCGAGCTCGGTTTGGTATCACCAATGTAGCTCTCTGCAAAACTTTCCAGCACAGACTTATTTAGATTCATCGTCGCTTCTGCATCCCGGAAAGAATGACGAGAAACAAAATTCAAAGCCTCACCAAAACCTCTCCAAGACATACCCTCGGTAAATTTAATTTGTTTATTAAGAATTTTCGCTAAATCTAAAGATCTATTTTCAAGACCATTTGAGATTAATTTAAATAAATTCACTAGTCCTTTTTGTTGTACCGCGTCCAGCTCTTCCGCCCCTTCTACTACGAACCCAAATTTCTTTTGGAAATCTTCTAAATTTTGTTTCAAGCCCTCATTGTACCCTTGAGGCAATTCAACTTGTCGAATTTTCATCTTTTCAAAATCTGGCAACTCGCCGTCAATTTTCCCAATTTTCAAATCTCCAGTGGCATCGTTGTACTCGTTTGTTTCTCCATCGAGAGAACTAAAAATAATACTGTCCAAATTCTTGACCCTTGTTGTTTCGTCTTCCTTCATAAAATTACTTAACGCGTATGCCATCAATAAAACACGACGATCAAACCGCAAAAGATTTTCTTTCGAAGAAATTCCTTCTAAAAACTCTTCTGAAAAATAAGTATTTTTACCACTGCCCCACAAAGCCTCTAAATGTTTGGAGATATCAACGATCAGATTTTTAATCTCTCGCGGTTTGTCCTGATGTTGGAAAAGCAACAACAAACCTTCACGCGTATTGATCGCGTTGTAAGCCTCTATTTGACCCTGCTTATTCACCTCCATCTTGCCAGGATTTTGAATAGAAAAGCTCTCTGCTCCAGACATCAATCCAAATCTGACTACCTTGTTCTCATCTCCCCAAATATAACTTTTTTTAATCCAGTTTTCGAGAATCAAATCTTCGCCCGTGTAGGCAAGCGTAAGAGATTTACCCACGCCACTCTCTGGCAAAACCTCTCCGCCAATAGCTGGTCCCGCATTTCCCTTCGAATCTATCACTCCTCCGACTAACCCCTTGTATTTTTTACCAAACTTAAAGTAAGCCGAAATCATCTTTGGCGAAGCCAAAATTTCAGCAAATTTGCCAGATCTAACCATCATATACGGTGCCACTCTTGAATTTGACCCAATTCCGGCATTTACTCCAGCGACGACATTGACATCGACTTCACCAAAAACTGCCGTTTTCCCGAAAAGATCGACTCCAAAGTTGGCGTTAATTTCTTTTTCGCTCGTCACTCCTTCATGGATAAATCCAGTCAATCTTCCTTTTACAGAACGAAGATAGCCGGCCTCGGCCAATTGAACCCATTTTTCGGGAGCGATACCGAGTTTACGAAAAACTGCTTGAGCAGCCGGATGCAAATTATCAGGAGAGATTTCCCCATTTATTCCAATTGCCGCATCTAGAGCTACTCCATTTTCATTGTAGCCAGCCCCGAAATTCAAGTAATTACCGTCCTTTTCTAGGCTAACTTCGGCATGAGCTCTCACGGTTTGGGACGGATTATTGCGTGCGGCATCCAGAGTACCAGCTCCAGCTGTTTGACCTTCGGCAGAGTATCCAACTTTTGTCCCTCCCTCAGTCTCGAATGAACCTCTGATTCCGCCAGCAAAACGAGTTGCGCCTGCAGTGTTGACGATGGCTTCAGCTTCGACTCGCATGCTTTCGGCATATTTTTTGACTAACTTCAGTCGGGCTTCCATAGGGACATCGGTGTTGCCAAGCATTGCTTTTTCAAGCCCCGGAATAACCAAGGTATCTTTATTCCATCGAATTGGCACATCTATTTGTTGGCTGATATTATCAGTATTCAAATTTGTCGAAAGTTCTGGCAGCATAATTCTGCGACCAAAAATAGTCACCCCAATCGGTTCAATTTTTCCATCTTTATCTTTCCCAAAAATAAATTTCAAACCTTTCCATGCTTGATTTATCATTCCACCTGACAATAGCGCATTCATTGCCATTTGCTTGATCACCTCATCCTTATCAATATCTACCCCCATTTCTTCTTTTAGAATTTTAAGATATTTATCTGGATCTCCGTTTGGATCATCTTTTCTAAGAAAATACCTTAAGCCGCCTATCTTCTCTATAAAATAAGCCATTGCATTCGCTAAATTTCCTTTGCCTTCTGCTATGCGAAAAGCACTCTCCTGCGCTTTTTCATTGTGCCCATTAATATCTGAAGCAATCATTAATGTATCAACTTTAGGGGCAATATTATTTGGCATACCAGCAGTAGCAGCTCTCTTCCCGTTTCCTGTTTCACCAAGCATCTCTATAAAAAGTTGCCCAAAGGTAATATTATTAGCTAATTTTTCTGTATTTTGGGAATTAACCAATAAAAGATTTGGTTCACCACCTGCTGCCAAAACATGACTCATGTGACTTTTTTCTGCGCCAATTACATACATCGGAAGATTTAGGGCAGTCGTAAATAACTGACTAATCGCTAAAGTAGCTAAATTCCTAACCCCTCCGAGAATTTTCCCTGAAATTTTCTCATCCTGTGTTGGAAATTTATCCCGCAGAAATCCATTCGTAAAATCAAAAGCCGCCTCATTGATTTCCCGCGTCATTTCGAGGAATTTTTCAAACTCTTTCGGCGTCACCGTTTTGGTCTCCAAGCTTAGAATATCTACTTTGAATTTATTTTCTAGCATTTTTGTCACCTCAACCAAAGCCTCATTTTGCAACTTTTCCGCCGCATTCTCTGGCGAACTTTCCTCCTCGTGCACAGCCTCTTGAATCAAAACACCATTTTTGAGAGGAATTTCTAGTTCTTGACCAACTTCGATTTTATTTATGTCTTTAATGTTGTTGTGTTTGGCAATTAGATTCATCGCCTCTGCGATATTCATTTTGCCTTTATATCGCTTAGCAATCTTGGAAAGAGTTTCTCCGGGCTTCACTGTAATTTTGTGAATATCTACTACTACAATCTCTTTATCGCCTTTACCAACTTCTCCTTTCTGCACTCTCTCCAATACCGCTTTAATTATTCCCATTTCTTTCTTGGTGTTCGTTTCAACACGATCTTTTTCTTGCACGACCGCAGCAACGGCTTCTGACGCCAAAGCAGCTGAATTCTCAATACACTGTTTGCCAAAATATCCTTTTTCTCCACTAGGTTTCCCCGCGTTTTTTAGAAATTCCTGATATTTTTTGACCGACTCTATCGTGGCCGCATCATACTTTCCATTCTCTTCAGTTGGAATTCCTATTCCATTCAAAAACATCTGAATTCTCTTCGTATATTGCTCATTTTTCCAAGGTTTACTGTCTCGAGGTATTGTATTAATCAGCTCAATATTTGCTTTTATCTTTTGCTTGTCGATTGACATTGCCAACTCGGCTCCTTTCGAGGATTCGATCCCTAGAAAAACGAAACGCTGCTCACCCCAAAAAGTTTTGTTTTTGTTTTGCATTTTTTAGTTTTTAAATCTGATTATTATATCACAAATAAGATAAAAAAACAAACTAAGCACCGCTCACTGCTTCTTCCGAGTGTAATTACCGTCTCCCTCGGAACTTCTTATTCTTCTCGGCGATGCGTAAACGAGCCATCGCCCGCATGAGTGAAGCTTGGGCCGCAGCCACTTCAGGCTCGGATTTCGCCTCCTCGAGAATCTTCTTCGCACGAGCGCGAGCTTCCTCAGCGCGTTTTTCGTCAATCTCTTCGACGCGCTCTGCGACATCAGCAAGCACGCGACATTGATTATTTTCACCGAATTCGAGGACCCCACCGCCGACAAAAAGCCAATCTGTCTGATCCCCTACTTTACAAATCATTAATTCACCCGGCTGGAGATTCGCGACGAGTGGCAAATGGTCCGCCATGACAGTGATTTCCCCCATCTCAGTAGCAATCGTAAGAGCCTCGGCTGCGCCAGTATAAAGTTGGCGCTCGGCAGAGAGAACGGTAAGTTGAAAATCTTTAGCCAACTTCGGGAGTCGATTTTAAAGCTGTCTGAATAGCGGCAAGATTCGGTTTTTTCGCTTCATTCCGCTTATTTTTCCTTGCACGTTTCGAAACATTCGCTTTGATCCGACGAGAAGAAATGCCAGTGAGACCGTGAAATTTAGAGGAGGAACCCATTTGAAAAAATTAAAAATTTAAAATGCAAAATTTGAAAGCTGGCGGATTTTAGAGAAGTTTTCCCTTCTTCTCAAGCGCTTGAACAATTTTCTTTACCTCACCCGATTTTTCTTTCGCGCAGATGAGAATCGCATCGGCCGTCTCGACGACGACGAGATTTTTTACCCCGACGAGCGCGACGAATTTGGGAGACGCAGTTTTGACGAAATTGCCAGTCGAATCCACAGCTTGAAATTCGCCATCTACCAAATTCTCTTCCTTTCGCGACAATTCATTTTTGAGAGATTCCCAACTCCCGACATCACTCCAACCCAATTTTGCTGGAAGAATCGCAATCTCGGCAGGAGGGATTTTTTCGAGAATCGCGAAGTCAATCGAAATTTTTTGGCAAGCGGAATATTCTCGCACTACGACTTTGGGAGTGAAATTCGCCGCCGCCATTTTTTGCAAACGCGTAAAAGTATCGGGAAGAAAAGTTTGGAATTTTTCCAAAAGATAATCCGACCGACAAACCAACAGCCCGGTGTTCCAAAAGAACTTCGGCGAGACATGGAATTTTTTCGCGTTCAGCAAGTTCGGTTTCTCTACGAATCTTTTAATTGCAAAAACTTTTTGCTTTTGAACTGAAGGCAACTGGCGCGCGACTTCGACCCAGCCGTACTGCGTCGAAGGAAAACTGGATTCGACCTCGACGATTGCAAGCTTGTTTAGTTTTGCAATCTCGGCAGCAGCGCGAATTTTGCGGATAAATTCTTTTTCCTCGCGGATCAGATTGTCAGCGTAGACCACAGCGAAAACTGCGCCTGGATTGCGCGCTTCGAGAATCGCGGCAGCAAAACCGAGACAAGTCGCGGTGTCACGAAAAGCTGGTTCGGCGATAATATTTTTGGTGGGAATTGTCGGCGCCTGTTTTTGAACTAACTTGGTGAACTCAGCATTCGTCGCGACAAAAATATTTTGCGGCGAAGTTAATTTTCGAGCGCGCGCGACAGCAAGCTGAAACAACGTTTGCGAACCAACCAGCGGTTGGAATTGTTTCGGAAGTTTTTGGCGACTCATCGGCCACAGTCGCGTCCCGACACCACCTGCGAGAATGAGAATTTGGAGAGACTTTTGCATTTTGGGAATTTTAGCATTTCAAAAAGAGCCTAAGAACTAATTCATTAATTGGGACTACGCCTATTAAGTGTTGGTAGTTGGCCTAGAGAATCGAGCAGTTAGGTAGGCTACCCGTTCAGGATAGCTGAAGTTGAATTGAAAACAAATCTCTTTTAGAAAATCAGTAAGGTTCGGATAACCACGGT
>JAIPGZ010000020.1 GCA_021735425.1 Candidatus Altimarinota bacterium
TGGGTTTACAGTAAGAAAAACAACTAAAAAAACCGCTCAAAAGCGGTTCAGGTACCCTAAAAAAACCTAAAATTTTCCAAAAACGTGGTTAGGCATCCTAAAACTTTTTTAGGAAGGGTGTTTTTCAGAGGTTCCTTTACCTAAAACAGACCGAGAGAGTTTTGAGTACTGGCTGCAGGAATGGCACACCAAATGGAATGATTTTCTAAATGAGAAAACTTGGGATGAAGAGAAAAAGAGGTGGTGGTTTACACACAAGAGATTGAGGCAAGCTTACCGAAGTTTAGTGAGGCACCTACCTTACCTTTTCACCTACCATCACCATTCTGACATGCCCAATACGACTAATTCACTAGACGGCTCATTCTCTCATCTGAAGGATAGATTGAGAGTGCACAGGGGTTTGAGATGGCTCCAGAAGATCAAGCTAATTGATGAACTTTTGAGATAAAAAAACACCTAAAAAGTTCCATTAAGCCCCAATTTTTGATTTCATGTACCAGAGGAGTAATGTTACTAATCACACACAATGTATCTTGTGTGAGGTTATCTCGATTAGAGTAATTCCCTCCTAAAAATCTATAGAAAAAGCATTTTTTAATCTTTGGTTGGTTGTTTTTGCTTTTAAATGAAACTCCTTCTGCGATTCCCCGGTCTGAGTCCCCTCCTTTTTGTTAAAATTACAGAAATTCGGACTTTTACCCTTTTAAAAGCCTAAAAGTTCCAAATTGGTGGTTTTTAGCTTATTTAGTCGAAAAAAATAAAAATTATCCACAACAAACCTTAAGGAAAAAAATGAAATTTATTTTAGATTTTAGAAATCAAAATTCACCCTATTGCCCTAATCCTAAATTTGATTTTTAGGCTTTTTTTTGGTAAAATGAGGAGATTAAAACTAAAAAAAATATTTGCAGATAGTCCTTCATAAATTACGGAAGATTGGTGCGATTTTTCTGACGAGCTTAATTTTGGCAATGCAGCTCCCCACTGTCGACGCCGCCGCCACTTCACTCGCGACCGGTATCGACACACTAGGCAATTCGACTAAAGCGGAGACCAGCAGCCACTCCGTCGCCTTCACGACGCAGACGAATCTGGCTAGCGGCGATCAAATCAAGCTTTGGTTTCCTGATTTCATTTTAAATCTGGATGCCACGGAAAATGTAAGCGTGACGACCGGACCAACAGCGACTGCCTCTTATTCCAATTCTGCCAAAACAATCACTCTCACCCTAGCGGAATCTTTCTCCGCAGGAAGTGTGGTAATCGCCGTGGCAGATGGCAAAATCACCAATCCAGCGACCGAGGGAGAATATTCGGTCAGTATTTTGACGCTCGATGCGAGCAACGGAAATGATGTCCTCGACAGCGGAATCGCCAAAGCTGGGGTCGAAAACGAAATCTCTGTCACGATCAATGTAGTCCCGGTGATTACGAATGTGACTTCTTCGCGAGATGACAGCACCTATGAAGCAATCAAAGGAGAAATTATCCCCGTTCAAATCACCTTCACTGGAAAAGTCTACGTGACTGGCACCCCCGAATTAGCTTTAAGCGCCGGCGGCGTGGCGACTTATTTTGGCGGCAACGGCAGCTCGACCCTGACTTTTAATTATAATCTAGAAGGTAAAAATACTGGCGGAACCGAGCTTCGTTATCTCGCAAAAAACTCTCTTAGCCTCGCTGGCGGAACAATCGGTTTAGCGAATGGAAAACCTGCGATTTTGACTTTGCCGGAGCCAGGCGGGGAAAATTCGTTCGGTTACAATAAAAATATTTTTATTCAATACCGTAACGCTACAGTCGTAAATCCTCCGAATTTTTATAAATTTGAAATCATCGACGAAGCAGGTAAAACGAGTGATTCCACTCCCCCACTCAAACTCGAAGCAGATAATGAGGCAACAAACATCGCTTTGAGTTGCGACGGCGGAACAAACTGGAGCGATTGGATACCCTACCCTGTGGGGAATCAGCTGAATTTAGAAAACGAAGATTTTGATATTTTGAGTTGCGGCAATTCGGAAGGCCTGAAAACAATCTCCGCGAAACTTTCCAACAGTAGTGGTTATGAATCTGAAATTCAACAAGACTCCACCATTTTTGAACAAGCAAGCACCGATTCAGATTCAGATGATAATGACGACCAAGGTAATCAAGATAATCAAGGCGAAAATGGTAATCAAGATACTATATCAACACAAACAATCAATGTGGTGAAAAACACCGACACGTCGAAGGTGACGGAAATAGGTTATGTCGACAAAAATCAAATTTGGAAAAGTTTTCGCGATGTAGTAATCGATAAAAACGGACAAGCCAGCGTGCAAACCAAGGCAGAGAATAAACTAGAGGTTAGGGAAATCGCAGTAGAAAATCTAGCCAACTATCAATCATCTGCCGCCACATCCAGTTCAAGTGGTGTCAGTACGACTGCAGGAGAAGAAGACGGAGCAACGACAACCACAACGACTGTTGCAAAAAAGACAGCCTTAAAAATAATCACCAAAAAACCAATCCTGCCGACTAAGGATGGCAAGATTCCTGTCAATGTGAAGTTAATTTTAAATACCGCCAATACAACTGGAGGAGACACGATCACTTCGGAGGATGCAGACACAGAGCGGCTTTCCGAGAAAGAAACCGCTACTGTCGCTAGTGTGGAAATCTCCTCAGGGACCCAAGTCATCAAAGGAGGAAGCGGTGGAGGAGGCAATTATACAGGAGTAATTTATTCTCCTGAGATTATAGAGAATCCGCCAGAATCGTCTAATTCAAGCTTAGGACTCAGTGATGCCGTATTCCTCGGCAGCAGTCGCGCCAGCATCGAATTTGACCAAGCAGTCAAATTGACTCTTCCTGTAGAAAACAAAAAAAATCCTCAAATTTATTATTTTGATGAAGAAACCGAAGATTGGGTCAGAATCGTCGACGCGAAAAATGGATCAAGTGGCGGTGAATTGAGCGAGGATGGAAAAATGATTTCAGTCTGGGTAAATCACATGACTCTCTTCGCGGTGGTCGAAGTGAAAAATTTACAATTGCTGGGAATCAAGCGAATCGCGGTAGGTAGCGACACGGAGAATCGTGCCAATTTCACTTCAGGCGAATGGTTCTCTCCGGCTGACGTTGGGAATGATGACTTGGTAAGTTTCGCGTGGAGCGGCACCGGCGAGAAGTTTTATTACACGATTGATGAAAATTCCTTCCCCACCTCGCTCGCTAATAAAATTTCAGAGGAGACATTATTCACGACTGAATTCTATTTGGATAATATCAAAATCAAGGAAGGTGAAAGTTATTTTCACATCGTCGCCGAGGGCTCAGACGGGACTCGCAGTAAAGAAAATATTTTTGTGGTGAATTATGACAAAACCCCTCCTCAACTAGAAAAGGTTTGGGCTGAAGACGGAAAATTAAAACTCGTTTTTTCGGAAGCAATCACCACATCCGACAACCTCACACTTTATCTTAATTCCGGTGAAACGGTGGAAATCCCGGCAATTAAGTCCGCCGCCACTTCTATCGAGGTCACTTTTGAATTAGTGGAAAATGCGAAAGCTGAGATTATCTCGGTCGTCGGGATGTTGATTGATCGAGCGGGTTTAATCGCGATTAATCCTGAACCACTCGAATCGACCTCTGACAAAATCCGCAACGCAAAGCTGACAATTTTGCATCCAACCCAACTCGTGGAGGGTCGCTATTTCACGAAAAGAAATTCCGTGACAATTATTCCTCAAGCGCAGGGAGCAACAAAAATGCGCCTTGCAGCTAATCTTCTGGGCGCGGAAAATGACTGGCTGGATTTCTCGGAAAATGAAATCGAGGTCCCGCTCGCGAATTTTGGAGCCCAAAAAATCTTGTTGGAATTTGGAAATGAAACTGGCGAGAACAAGTCCACTGGTGTGGTCGTGACTCGTTTACCAGCCAATTCGGCTGAACTTGAAGCAATGCAAACAAGACAAACTAGCACGCTCGCAACTTTGCGAGAAAAAATCGCCGCAAAATTAAAAAGTTTAATTTCTTGGGGTGTGAAATCTGAGCACGAAGAAATTTTGGCGGAAAGCAATCCAGCAATTTTGCCCGTCGAAGCAATTCCCAGCCAAGAGGAAATAGCCGAACTCAACGCAGCCTTGGCAATCGCGCAAAAAGTCCGAGCTGAGGCGGCGGCGAGTCAGCCTTCGGTGCGGAAAATTATCAAATTTGGAGAACAACTGGCCGAGCAAAATTTCACGCTTGATAATTTCCTCACCCTGACAGAAATTAATGCCCTTTTCGGTAAAGTCCCAGCGGCGGAAACGCTTACTCTGCAAAAATATTTTGATGCCAGCATAATTGCCTTTTCGCAAAACGGCGGCATAATCCGCGCTGGTCAAATTTCGCTTGGAATGCGCGACAGCGATTCGGACGGAATTTCCGATTTATTGGAAATCGAAATCGGCAGCAATCCATTTTTGCGCGACTCGGACGGCGATGGAAATTCCGACGGAGCAGAATTTTTACAATTAGGCAGCGACCCGCTGGTAGCCGATTTGCCAATCTCGGCTGGCTTTGTAGGTTTAGCCAAAAAAATTGAAAATCCTAAACCACTATTGCAAGGCACCGCGCCCGCCGGGGAAAATTTGCGGGTAGTGGCAGTAAATGCGAACGGTGAGGAAATTCTGTTGGGAGAGACGGTGTCCGACACGGATGGGAAATGGATGCTGGTTTCAGAAATCGTCTTGCAATCCGACACTTATGACTTGAGCTTGAAAAATAATTCTCAAACTCTCGCCAGCCAGACAATCGAAATTAATCTCGATTTCATCCTTCTGCCGCCGAAAATTTTTACTGGAAAATCGGAGGTCTTCCAGGAAAATCAACCAGCCTTTTTCGGTAATACTTTTTACGGCAGTCGAATAATCGCTTTCTTCGACCAAGCTGCTGTCGCAGTCATCGCCGACAATTCGCTCGGAGATTTTGTAATCAAACCGCCACGCAATCTCGGAGTAGGCAGCCATGAATTGATACTTTTCACAGAACTGGCAGACGGCAGTCGCTCCCCTACTCGCGAAATTAGTTTCACAATCGAGGAAGCTCCGAAAGCCACTGCCCCGACTCCATTTTGGAAGGATTGGTCCAATCGACAAAACCAGCTAATCCTCGCCGCCTTGGGAATTCTGACAATCGCCGGATTCTTCCTGCTTCGCAAAAAACGCAGCTAAAGCGCCCCATAGCCTTCCGCGTCAATCTGATTTTCGGGAACTCCTAATTCGACGAGCTTATTTTTAATTCCCACCGTCGAGACTTCCGAACCACAAACCAGCGCCTCCAGATTTGGCGGAACTTCCTTTTTGGCAATCACATCCGGCAGCCGCCCTGCCATGCCAGTGAAATTTTCCGGTGGTCGCGAAACAACCACGATAAAATCGAAATTCGGATTTTCTTTTTTTAGTTTTTCGAATTCATCCACATAAAAAATATCTTCTGAATAACTCACCCCAAGAAAAAGAGTAATTTTCCGGGAAGATTTTTCATGCGTTAATTTCTCAGCAACCGCTTTGAGCGGTGCGATGCCCGTCCCTGTCCCAAGCAGCCAGAGCGGCGCGTTTTGAAATTTTGGAACGAAGCTACCCTGCCCCGCTGGTCCAAAAAACTCCGCCGTCTCCCCGACTTTCAAATTTTGCAAATAACCGCTCCCCCGCCCATCCTCACCATTTTCGCCGCGGAAAAGTTTGACGCAAAGTTTAAAAATTTTAGAGTCACTCCCACAGCTCGCAAAAGTGTAGGCACGATAAACCGGCGGCGACTTCCTATCGGCGACGCGGACGGAGGTGTAACTCCCAGCATCGTAATTTAATTCCGCCGGCTCGACCAGTCGAAAAGTTTTCTCGAAAATGTCAGGCGCCAAATTTTTATGGGAGATAACTTCGGCAGTGAATTTGATTGGTGGCATTTTAAATCTTCGGTTTCTGAAGGTGAAAATCAGTCGAATTTTGAAAGGCTTGCGCCGCAGCAAGCAACTTCGACTCTTCCCACTGATTAGCAATCAGTTGCAGCCCGACTGGTAAATTTTCGGAAAATCCCGCCGGAATCGAAATCGCCGGCACCCCAGCTAATGAAGCTGGTGCGGTGAAAATATCTGCGAGATACATCTGAACTGGGTCATCAATTTTTTCACCCAACTTGAAAGCCGTCGTTGGTGCGGTTGGCGCGGCAATTAAATCAATTTTAGCAAAAGCGTCGTCGAAATCTTTTTTAATCAATGTCCGAACTTGGAGTGCCTTTTTATAAAATTTATCAGCGTAGCCAGCCGACAACGCAAAAGTCCCCAACATGATTCGCCGCTTCACCTCGTCACCGAAACCGCGCGTCCGATTTTCAAAATACATTTCAACCAAATTTTCGACCTCTGAATTCGCAACCGTCGGGCCATAGCGAATCCCGTCGAAGCGCGCCATATTCGCCGAAATCTCAGAGCTTGCGACAACATAATAAGTCGGAACAGCAAATTCGGTATGCGGCAGCGAAATTTCGACAATCTCCGCCCCTAATTTTTTCAGCTGGGTAATCCCCTCCCGGACAATTTTTTCGACACCCGAATCAAGTCCCTCGATGAAATACTCTTTTGGAATACCTATTCTCAAACCTTTTAAGTCTGTCCGCAAATTTTCTGAATATTTTTCAACCGGCGCCGAACCGCTTGTCGCGTCTTTCGAATCCTGCCCCGCGAGAATTTCGAGCGCAATCGCAGCATCGGTAACAGTCTTGGAAATCACTCCAATCGTATCGAGACTCGACGCCATCGAAATCACGCCATAACGGGAAATCCGTCCGTAAGTCGGCTTCAGTCCAGTCACGCCGCAAAACGAAGCTGGCTGACGAATCGAGCCTCCTGTGTCCGTAGCCGTCGCGAAAACGCATAAATCAGCCGCAACCGCAGCTGCACTCCCTCCACTCGAACCGCCCGGCACTCGCGATAAATCCCAAGGATTTTTAGTTTTTTTGAAAGCCGAAGTTTCAGTCGAGGCACCCATAGTAAATTCATCAGTGTTCGTTTTACCAAGATTAACCACGCCAGCCACTTTTAATTTAGCGACCGAAGTCGCGTCGAAAGGCGGAATATAATTTTCCAGAATTTTGGAAGCGGCGGTCGTCGGCATTCCGTCTGTATCGAAAACATCTTTGTGGGCAATCGGGATTCCGCCCAACTCCCCTGCCAAGTTTTCACTTTTGGGATTCTCTGCGACGAAAAGGAAGCTTTCGATTTTGGAATCAATTTCGGAGATTCTTTTGGAGTAAGCTGCGACAACTTCGCTCTCCGAAGCCTTTTTATCGGAAAGCAATTTTTTAGTCCCCACGAGATTTAAAGAAGTAATTTCCATTATTCTAATATTCCATATTCCATTATTCCCTGTTTAAATCGATTTTTTAATTTTAATCTGATTATTCTCAATCGGGTTATTCGAACAAGCAATCAACTCTTCCATCTTCGGAAAATTCTCGACCTCGTCCTCTCGCAAAACATTTTCCATCCCATTGACCTGATTTGTTTCCAAAATTCCAGCAGTATCAACCGAATTTAACTTCTCGATAAAACCAACGATATCTCCCATCTGCTGAGTGAATTTTTCGGTCTCAGAAGTGGCGAGGCGAATGCGCGCCAGTTTCGCGATATGTTGAATCAAGTCTTTTGTGATTTTCATGACCCGCATTTTAGCGTCAAAAAGTGAAACTTGAAATTCTGACTCTAACCGCGGAAAATTCACAAGATGAAAAAGCAAGTGATGATTTTCGGAACTTTCGACGGGTTGCATCCAGGACATTTGAATTTTTTCGAACAAGCCGCGAAATTCGGCCAACTTTTTGTCCTCGTCTCCCGAGATGTGAATGTCGGGCGAATCAAAAATCGCGGACCGCAATTTTCGGAAAGAAGTCGGCTGGCGACCGTCGCACACAATTCAAAAGTTTTTCGGGCGATGTTGGGAGACAAAAAAGATTTTTTGAAACCAATCGAAAAAATTCAGCCAGATTTCATTTGTCTCGGCTTTGATCAAAAAACTTTTGCGCTTACCGAATTAAAAACAAATCTAGAAAAACGCAACCTGTCTCCGCAGATAATTCGGTTAAAATCTTTTCAACCCCAAAAATTCAAATCCTCACTTCTGCGAAAAAAATGATTATTCTCCTGCGAATTCTCCGAATAGCCGGGCAAAATATTTGGCGCAACGGACTCACCAGTTTAGTCGCCATTTTAGTAATTACCCTACTTTTTGTGATTTTTAATGGCATTCTTTTCGCCAATTCATTTCAAAAAACTGCCCTAGATTTGGTTAATTCGCGCCTAGACTTGGCTCTGAACTTCACAAGCTCAGTGGATGATTTTCAGGTCGGGATAATCGAAAATGATTTGCGGGAAAATTTTCCAGAAATCCGCGAAATCAATTTTATTTCGAGTGAAACAGCTTTTGTGAATTTTGTGAAAAATTTTGGTCAAAAGAATCGCCAACTTTCCACCTGGCTTAAAGCCAACACAAAGCAGTCACCACTCCCAGCCACACTGATAATTTCAGCGGACGCCGATTTGCACGAAGAGTTGATTCGCTTTTTGGACGCAAGCCGCTACGGCGGATTATTTAATCTTGACACCCCCGCGACCGGTGAACTAGCGATTCAGACTGCCAACAAAATCATCGCCTTAGATAAAACAATTTCACGCATCAGCTTATTTGTAACTTTAATTTTCGTCGCCCTTGCGGTTTTAATAATTATCGCCGTCCTCCGACTCGCAATTTTCGCGCGCGGAATGGAAATCGGAATTATGCGCCTTGTCGGCGCCACCCGCCAATTTATCCGCCTACCTTTCATTTTGGAAGGAATATTTTTCGGCTTTGCGGCAAGTTCACTTGGTGCAATTACTTTCTTTTTTACACTTGAAAAATTCAACCCCACCGCATTTGGTGGAGAAGTTTACGGTAGCTTCGGAGTCATGTTAGCTACCGCGGTCGAAAATTTCAGCGACAGCTTTGTTTTGATTTTGGGTTGGCAAATCCTCGCCGCCATCGCCATCGGCACTTTCGCGAGCTTGATCGCTACTCACCGTTATCTAACCTCTCACGAAGTTATTTTCAATTAGGATTTTATTTTTGCGGAAATGAATTCTTCAACTTCCGCGACCATTTTGGGAATCTCATTTTCGCCGGAAACCACTTCGAAATCCGCCAAATTTTTTTGAGCGATTTCTTTTTTGGCGGAATCAATCCGTCGGGACAATTCTTCGTCGGAAATGTTTGGCTGCCTCTTGTGAATTCTCTTTTTGAGAATCTCAAAATCCGGCGGCACAATGAAAATTGCTTCAAACAAATCTTTTTCTAAATTTTGGTGAATTGATTTCAAGCCTTGAATATCAACTTCTCGAATCACCACCTTCTCGTCAGTAATCGCCCCGAGAATCGGTTTTCTGAGGATTCCATATTTTTCCGTACCGTGAACAATCGCCGTCTCGAGAAATTCTCCATCCTGTTCGAGTTTTGCGAACTGTTCGTCGGAAAGAAAATGATATTGCCTCCCCTCCTCTTCCCCCGCGCGAATCGAACGAGTAGTCGCCGATGGTGGAAAGAAAAATTCCGAATGCCGCTCGCGCAATGCCCGAACAAGTGTGCCCTTACCGACGCCACTCGGACCGACTACGAGAAATAATTTTCCAATCACGCCGAGAATTATAAATTAATTTTACTTTTTAGCTGCTTGACTTTTTATCGTAATTTTGTTAAAATAACATCGGTTTAAAACTAATAAATCTGAGAACAAAAACCTTTCACATCTCACTCAAGCCCTTTCGGGTAGGAAGCGAGCTCGATCTCATTTTTTTGTTTAAATGAATCGGGTTCACTCCCTACTTTTCGATAGTGGATCGCCAACTACGGTCCCGCCTACCGAAAGGCATTTCTTCATTTGAAATTTTTCTTTTTAATCCAAAAATTTAGATTTCATTTAGGAGAGTTTAGGCAAAACAAAAACAAACTGAACAAAAAAGTTTGCAAAATAAATCGCCAAAAACGGAGAGGCAGCTCCCCAATCTGCCGAAGAAAAGTGGGAACGCGAGAGGATGATTGTTGGACACTCACGCATCCCGCAAGAAGTCGATAGTTTGTCGCTTCGAGGTTGATACTACTTCGAAAGCAATTTACTTCCTTCAAGCGGATTTACCCCCTCGTAGGATTTTATCTTCCCGCGAGGGGGCTTTTTTAATTTTTAATTTCCAGTTTTTAATTTTTAAATAATCTCTAAATCCAAATTTTTAAAAATTAGAAATTGAAATTTATTTTAAAAATTATAAAATTAAAAATTTTCTAAATTCCTTTAATCCACTTCAGTGTCCCATCTTCAATCGTAATCACATCCACTCGCCAATCAAAATTTTCGAGCGAATTGTCGAGAAGAAATTTCTCTCCTGCCGCCACAATTTTGTCGATTTTGGAATCGGTCACCGACTCAATCGCCGAACCGAATTTTGACGACCGCCGTGCCTTCACCTCGACGAAAAGAATTTTCGAACCATCTCGGCAAATCAAATCAACCTCGCCGTCTTTCGAATGAAAATTCGTCGCGAGAATCTCGAGACCCCGATTTTCGAGAAATTTTTTGGCGAGAATTTCACCGTCATTTCCGAAATTTTTTGTAAAATTCATCTGCTAAAATTATCGCATGAAAATACTATTTTTGGGCGATGTTTATGGTCAACCTGGACGAATCGGATTGCGGGAAATTTTGCCGCAACTTTTGGAAAAATTCCGCCCTGATTTTGTTTTGGCGAACGCCGAAAACCTCGCCCACGGTCGCGGCCCGACGGAACGCCAACTCGCCGAGCTCGCGGAAGCCGGCATCGACGGCTTCACCAGCGGCAATCACATTTTCGACGCCCACGGTTACGAGGAGTTATTTGAGAAGAAAAGCTTCCCTCTAGCGCGACCGGCAAATTATCCCGACGGCGTGCCCGGTCATGGTTTTTTTGTTTTAAAAAAAGGTTCGAAAAAATTATTTGTGGGCAATCTTTTGGGGAGAATTTTTATGGGCGACCCGGTTGATAATCCTTTTTTTGCAGCCGAGAAATTGATTGCCGCAGCTGCGAAATTAAAAATCAAAAACATTTTTATCGATTTCCATGCCGAGGCAACGAGCGAAAAATCGATGCTCGGCCACTTCCTCGACGGAAAAGTCTCGGCCCTCGTCGGCACTCACACCCACGTCCAGACCGCTGACGAGCGAATTTTGCCGAAAAAAACAGCCTTTATCTCAGATGCCGGATTCTGCGGCGTTTTGAATTCCGCGATTGGAGCGAAACCGGAAGCCGCGTTAAAAAGATTCCTCACTCAATTGCCAGCAAAATTGGAAATGGCGGAAGGGCGACCAATCGTCGTTTCGGGAGTCTTGGTGGAATTAGAGAAAAACGGAAAAGCGAAAAAGATCGAGCGAATTTATGAGTTGGTGGAATAGTTTAATTTGTTTATTAAAATGACGAAATGCAAAATTGACGAAAGCGGTCGATGTTTCAGCTAATAAAATAAGATATGCCAGAAATCAATTCAAAAGAGCTAACACTGAAAGAATACAAAGAAGAAGTTTCTGTGTATAAAAATTACAAAGAAGATTTATATAATCTACAGAAAGAGCTCCATGACTTAAAAAGTGGAGAAGAGATATCTCCGATTCTTTTTGGAATATTTTATATCCTTACTCTTTGGATATTTCTTACCAATGGAACGAGTTTATGGGAAAGTCTTTTTTATTCTCTATTTCTAGGGGGGATAGCCTGCTTATTTATTTCAGCAATTTTACCTGATTCCCTTAATAATTTTTTCAACTTTGGAAAACCCAATCAAAAAAAACAATTATATGAAGAAGCCAAAGAACGCATCGAAAGAATCGAGGAGCTAAAAGAAGAAGCACATAAAAAAATACAGCCCTTTGAAAAAGCAGTTTGTGATCGTTGTCAAAAACAGCTATCGGAATTCTTCGAGCAGAATCTTTATAAAAAGAGATCAGGAAGCCAGCAATTCGAGGAAGCTCTCGCGGAATTTTCATCAACGATTGAAGAAATCTCTCCGATAAATTCTGTCCTCGTTACGAGCCATATCCCCTTAAACGAGTATAAAGAATATCTAAAAAAACGCACTACAAATCATAGCTTTCAAACATCAAAAAAGAATGAAAAGCTCGCCTCTGTTCGCGACTTCGTTAAAAGTATTTCCGAATCACAAAAACAAAAAGAAGCCATTGCCCCTGAAAAACTTTATCGAACAGCAAGAAAAATTGATAATTGGGAAGAAATAAATAAAAAAAGAAAATTAACCGGAAAAAAAGGAGAAGAAATTGCTTTTGCAATAGAACAAGAATTTTTTGAGTCTATCGGCAGAAAAGATTTAGCACAAAAAGTTCGCCATATTGCTGCCGAAGACGGAGACGGCTTAGGATACGATGTTCTATCCTTCTTTGAAAATGGTAAAGAAAAATATATTGAAGTAAAAAGCACAACTACCTCTCTGTCATCTTCTTTTTATTTATCAAGAAACGAACTTGGATTTCTTAAAGAACATAATGAAGACGCTTTTATTTATCGTGTTTTAATTTCTGGAGACGAACCACAAATTAAAACTGAATCTAGTCGAGAGTTTTTAGAAAAAAATGACCTTATTCCTGTGCAATATATAGTTAAGGCGAAATAGAATAACTAAGTCACAATCTCCCCCAACTTCCCCGCCATCCGCCCCGCATTCACCTCCATCGCAATTCTTTCCCCCATCGAGACAGACCGCCCGAAGAGATAGCTAGAATATGGCGTCGCTGACATCCCTGGCGAGCCAGGCATTCGGAAAGAGACATCAAAAATGATAAGTTCTTCTTTTTGACCGTCGGTGTCAATTGCGCCTTGCAACGCAAACGGTCCAATCATCCCCCGCGGATTGAATTTTTTACAAGCTTCGAGAAATTTAGTTCCCGCCTCATAAGCTTTTTCAAGCGAACTCTCCTTGACTGTCGTCGCGATGTGACCCATCTCGATGAAGCTCGGGTGTTTCCCCCGTTGTGACAGCTGCATCTGCTCCTCTGTCGGCAGCCGGAGAAAACCATCGAGATTCGTCTGGCGACGAGTATCTGTGCCTAGCAATTCGAGCCTATCTGAAAGCGGTGAGTAGAAAAAATTGAAATTAACCTGTGCCCCAAGAATGCACTCTTCGATTACTGCTTTTTTTAATCCAGCCTCATTAATTAAACCTTTTTGCTTTTTTTCACGAACTTTTGTTTGCCATTCCATCGGAGTCGACGCGAAAAAATTCTCGCGTTCATAGCTTCTCGTTGCGTTACAAATTTTGGTCAAAGTCAACCGATCAATATCTTCGTGAATTTCATAAATCTTCGGCGAGCGAATCCCCGCCTCATTCAAAACATCATATTGGTTTGGTTTTTGGTCGCGTTCTTCAAGTCGCAGTAATTCCCGACTACCGAGAATCGGAACATTAAATTCGCTCTCAACTTTAGCGAAATCGTCGAAATAAACCCAAAAATATCGTGAATGGACAAAAAGTGCGTTCATTTCACGAAGCTGTTTCTGAATTTCTGGCTTGAGAATGTCGGTAAATTCGTCGACCAAAATAATTTCGTCGATACAACCTGTCTCGGTTTTTGGATCGAATTTAAGAAATTTTTGGTAAGTTTGTTCTCGACCTCGTTTCGCGACAATGCAGGATTTGAATCCTTGCTTCTTCGCACCAAGTGCCACTTCGAGAGCCGAGTGACCACCGAGTGAGACAATCGTGAGATTTTCGAAGTCATAACCTTCGAGGAGTTTTTTAGTATCCATAGAATAATTTTAATTTCCCGCTGTTGTTTTTTGAGAGTTGCACCCGCAGATTCTAACGTTTTTTCGAATAACTATAAACTAATGTCATGAAAAAGTTGAAATATCTAAAATAATTGGATTAAACTACAAACTTAAACTTAATTATATGTCTAGTGAGACACCACAAAACTCCGAGCATGAATCAAGGATCTGCCTACCTGAAATACTACAAAAGAGCGTCGAAATAGCTTTGAGCAAAGTTTTGGGTGATAGCTTTATGAAAATTTTTCAAAAAGAACTAGTGGAAAATCGCTACCTAGATATTTTTGATTTCTTTTTCGGCCAATTGCTAATCAATGAAGATAGTTATGTAATCAAAAAACACTACATACCTCAACCAATATTTGAAGGGATAATAGAGCAAATCGAAGAAATCTTAAAAAACCCAAATACTATCAACTTTGCTACAAAAAACGGTTTTGATTGTGCAACCGCCCTCACAATAAAGATGAGGCAAAGCGAACAAATAGAAAGACAAATTTCTATGGAAGCCGCAGTAATCCGCAAAAAAACTGGTATCACAAAAGACCTATTTAGAAAGATGATAAACACAATTTCATCTAATTAAAAACTTTGTCCATCCGATTCTGCTCAATAGCCATTTTAATATCACGCGCAATCCTCCTCCCCGTACTCATCGGTTCGTTGTATTTGAAAAAAGTGTAAGGCGAACCAGCAACGTAAGGATTTGTGCCAGCAACAATCCGAGCCGAAATTTCAAAAACGGTGAGAACTAAATCGGAGGTCACAATTCCTTCGAGACAAAATGGACCGAACAACCCAGGTGGCTCCAATTTTTGCGATTCCTCGATAACGCGTTGTCCGATTTTAATAAAATACGGTAACAACGATTCACGGACAACGAGCGGGATGTTCCCGACAATGGTGTAGCTCGTTTGCAGATTCGTCGTAATCTGATCCGCCGCCGCGACCCGACCAATCGAGTCAGCGTTGCTTTCATACCTTTTATCGAAACCCATAATTTCCAATTCGCCGGTCAGCCGCGAGTAGAAATAATGCACATAAATCGGCACACCGACAACATATTCTTGAATTGTGAATTTTTCGTCGGGATGCTTTGCGATTTTTTTGTAGAATTCTTCAGTAGAATTCGCGAGGAAATAACCACGCCCACCACGCGCTCCGTGAAATTTAACAATCACTGGTCGATCAATTTCTTCTGGTTTTTCGAATATTTTTGGCATCTTTATTTTGGCTTGAGTAAGCCACTCTTGTTGCTTCACTCGGTCGCTCTCCCAGTCGAGAATTTTTTTATTGCCGTAATGCGGAACTTTGAGTTGTTGAATTTTTTTTGGACCGAGGTATTCAACAAAAGAACCATGCGGAATCACAATCGCGTCACGCTTAATCAACTCCTTTTCAACTTTCAGAAAATTTTTAAATGAATCAATCTCAATAATTTCGTCTGCGACAGGAAACATTTTGTAAGGTGCAGTCCGTTTTTTTTCACAAACACAAATCGTCTCGAAGCCTTCGTCCTGAGCACCTTTGAGAATCTGCAGCGCGGAATGGCTGCCAATCGTCGCGATTCTTTTTTTGAGTTTTAGCATCTTATTTTGGAATTTGATTGATTTTAGCAAAAAAGCGGAGAAGGTGAAATTCGGATCAGGCGAAAATCCACTATGTTTCTTTTTGTGCCAACTGCTCTTCTATATACTCGACGACTTTTTCAAAAGAGCGTTGCACACTACAGTCCAGCGGTTCATCAGGAATATTATTTTGCTCAAAAAAAGGATGAAGCAAACTACATAGCTCATCCTCAACAAAATCCTCTCTATGATCATCACGATATTCTTGAATCAATCGATCGACACTACCGTCTTCAATAATTGGGGATAATGAAAAAAATGGGGTCTAACTAATCCCATTTTCAAGAAAATAGTCAGTCATTTTCTTTCTTCGATGGGGTCTCAGACCACGATGGAGTTTTACTTTTTGTTTGAGGTGAGCGAAGTAACCATCACAGGA
>JAIPGZ010000021.1 GCA_021735425.1 Candidatus Altimarinota bacterium
TTGGTTTGACATGAGTGAAGGGGTTAAAGCCCTTCTATTTTAGATGTTTTAGCTATTTTTAGATAGCTTTTTTAGGTTGCCTATTTATTATTTTCAGATTCAGTGTGTCAGGAGTTGGTGTTTTTCAGAGGGTCCTTAATAATATAATTTTAAATTGAATTCCCCGATACAATTTAAAGGTTGTTTAAATTTTCCCCAAAACCTGTTCTGCCAATCCTTTTCCATCCAACTTATATTTTTGCAACAGATCTTCCGATTTTCCGCTTTCGCCAAACTGATCTCGCATTCCGATTCTCGCCAGCTTATTTCCCAAGCCGCTCTCCGCGATTAGTTCCGCGATGGCACTGCCTAGCCCGCCAATTATTGAATGGTCTTCGGCGGTGAAGACTTTTTTAAATTTTTTCAACAACGGAAGAATCGTTTTCGTGTCGAGGGGTTTCAAAGTCGAGACATTCACGACTGCTAGACTTTTGCCCTTGGTCTTCAAAATTTCCGCTGCTTCGAGTGAAAAGGGGACTTCTGTGCCGATAGCGAAAATGATGCCCTCTTTGCCATTTCGCAAAACATCAGCCTTTCCGAGTTTCGCTTTGAATTTCTCACCGTAAACAGTCGGAGTTTTTTGTCTGCCCAATCTTAAATAACAGGGACCTTTTTCTTTCGCAATTAGCGGAATCATAGCGCGCGCTTCGTAATAATCAGCGGGGCAGTAGACTCGCATTCCTGGCAGCCCTCTCATGAGACTCAAGTCCTCTAGCGCCTGGTGGGTCGCGCCGTCCTCACCAGTGAGGATGCCAGCGTGGCTACCGACGACTTTGACATTGTTTTCTGAGTAACAAACGGACTGGCGAATCTGGTTGTAGCCGAGTCCGGTGATGAAAGTCGCGAAACTGGCGCAGAAAGGAATCTTGCCGCCGCGGGCAAGACCGGCCGAGACGCCGATTAAGTTTTGCTCCGCAATGCCGACGTTGTAGGCGCGTTTGGGATATTTCTTCGCGAAATTTAGCGTTTGCACCGAATGGCGCAAATCAGCGTCGACAGTCACGACATTCGGGAATTTCGCTGCGATGTCGAGTAAACCGTCACCGAAGCCCTCACGAGTTGATTTCATCTCGCGAATTTTAACATGGTAGGAATAATAGGATAAGAGAATAGTGGAATAATGGCGACAAGAAGTTGCTCCTATCCTCTTATTCTTTGTTCCATTATTTTCAAAAAAATCTTTTGCATTCCACCTGCAGGTCTAGTAAAATTCTCCAACTTTTCGGGAAAACGGTTTAAGGAGGGTTCATCTTTCCGCAACCATTTCTGTCGGAAAGATCTTAACCCCCTTTATTATGTCTGACGATCAGACAAACTCGCCAGCGGATGACGATGCCGCGGCAGCTCCTGAAGCCCCGCAAGGCGGGACCGATGGTGACAAATCTCTTCCTTGTGAAGAGTGTGGCAAAGATTTTATCTTTACCGCCGGTGAGCAGGAGTTTTACGAGGAAAAAGGTTTCACACCTCCAAAACGCTGCCCAGAATGTCGCGCTGCCAAAAAGGCGGCCGGCCGCCAGTTCACGAAAGTGACCTGCGCTGGTTGCGGCAAAGAGACCGAAGTCCCATTCGTTCCGAGTGGCGACCGACCGGTTTACTGCCGGGAGTGTTTCGAATCACAAAAAAGATAATTTTTTTGGTCGAAATTCAAATGAAGAGAGCCTCTTTATGGGGCTCTTTTTGAATCTCAAAAAAATAACCAAAGTGAAAAAGATTAGAATAGTTAGAATAGCTCCACTTTCTTCCTTCAATAAGCTTTAAAAAATTTGGTTCAAGGCGAAGGCGGCGAGGGCGACCAGGATTGCCAGAATCAGCCAGTTTTTTAAATCCATCGATTTTTTCAATTCGCCGAGTCGCTTCTCGACTTCCGCTGCCACCATTTTTTCGATGCAATCACCGCAGCGCATTTCCGCGATTTCCGCCAGCTCGCTGCAGCCGTCACAGCGGATTTTTGCCAAAAAGGTTTTGCAGTAGCGGCAACGTTTGGCGTCTTTATCGATGAGTTCGGCGCACCAGGGGCATTTCCTCAGATTCAAATCGGCTTCGCAAAACTTGCATTTCAGGGCGTCGCTTTTGATATTTTCGCCGCAGGCGGGACAGGATTTCATAGTTGGTAGTTAGTAGTGGATAGTTTGTAGTGCGGAGGGATTTTAACAAAAGAATAGATTAGATGAGATAAATGCTTAAGATGTTCGAAATATTCAATCACTCGCTGTGCTTGTTTGTTCGAGATGTGTGGTTTCTCTTGTCGGATGAACAAGTTCGCCTCAGCGGACGATCGAACAGCTAGAACAATTAGAACAGTTTCAACGGCTCTGCTAAAATCTCCGCACTATGACTTCAAAAATTCGTGTCGCGATCAATGGTTACGGGAGGATTGGTCGGTGTTTTCATCGACAGGCTTTGAATGACTCCGCGATTGAAATCGTCGCGATTAACTCTCGGTCCGATGCGGCGACCAACGCCCATTTACTCAAATACGATTCGATTTACGGAGTTCTGCTAAACGAAATTTCCGTCAGTGAAAATTATCTCGAAGTCGATGGTCAAAAGACTCAAGTTTTCGAAGGCATGCCTGGCAAAGATTTTGACTGGGGTGAATTAAAAATAGACGTCGTCATCGAGGCGACAGGTCGGCTAACCAATTTCTCTACCGCCGAGCAACACCTCGCGGCGGGTGCGAAGAAAGTTCTCGTTACTGCTCCCTGCAACGATATTCGCATTCCGACTTTTGTGATGGGAGTCAATCACTCCGATTACGATCCGAGTTCCAAAATTCTTTCCAATGCCAGCTGCACTACCAATTGTCTCGCGCCGCTCGCCAAAGTTCTCCACGAAAATTTCGGTATTAAGCGCGCTCAACTTTCGACCGTTCATGCTGTCACCGGTAACCAAAATATTCTCGATAATTCCGCTGATGATCTGCGGCGCGCGCGCAGTTTCCTGCCTTCTATCGTGCCGACCAAGACGGGAGTTTCTTCGGCGTTAGGGCGGGTCATTCCTGAGTTGGCGAATAAATTTTCTGGGGTTAGTTTACGTGTGCCGACTGCGATTGTTTCGCTAGTCGACTTGACGGCGCAGCTCGAAAAAAAGGTTTCTACCAAAGAGGTCAATGCTGCGATCGAGAAAGCCTCTAAAAATGAATTGAAAGGGATCCTCGGTATTGAAAAAATACCCTTGGTTTCGATTGACTTCAAAGGGGATTCGCGTTCGTCGATTGTCGACGCGGAAAATACCAAAGTCGTTGGCGAAAAATTAGTCAAAGTTCTCGCTTGGTACGACAATGAATGGGGCTACTCAGCGCGGGTGGTAGATTTGGTGAAGCTCTGTGGGGCGAGTTAGCGCAGGTCTACAATTTTCAGCTGCAGTTCGCGACGACCATTCCAGACATTTTCTGAGAATTGGAAAACAAGGTCGGCGTTTTTTTGGCGCTCCAGTTGTTCTGCGAATTCCCCTAAGCCGAAGCCAATCGCGGTCAACTTTCGCTGTCCGATTTTCACTCTCAGGTGTTTTTCGTCGCTTCCGACTTTGCGAATTTCCATGATTTTCGCCGCTGGTAAAAAAAGCAGAGGTTCGAGATTGCCCGTGCCGAAAGGGGCGAAGCTTTCTAATTTCGTTAGAAAATCTTTCGTCAGATCCATTTCCGTGACGGAGAGATCGATTTCGATTCTCGGAATTAGTTCAACCGCCGTGATTTTTGACTCGGCGTAATCAGCCAAACTTTTTTCGAAAGCTGCCCGATTTTTTTCTAAAAGTGTGAAGCCAGCGGCGGCGCGGTGTCCTCCGAATTTCTCTAGAAATTGCTCCGAATTTTGCAAAGCTGCGGTGATGTCGAATTCCAGCAGTGGCGAGCGGCAGCTCCCGACCAATTTCCCATCTTGCGATGACATCACGATGGCTGGTCGGAAATATTTTTCTGCCAATTTCCCAGCGATGAGACCGACGATGCCGGGGTGAAAATTTTCCCCGCCAGCGACCAAGATTTTTTCTCCGCCGATTTCTCCAAGCCGCTCTTCGACTTCGTCCAAAATTTTCATTGTTAAACTCCTCCGCTCCAAATTCAAACTTTCCAGATGATCGGCAAATTCATCTCCTCGACCATTCACCAAAGCTTGAAATGCGATGAGTGGGTCGCCGAGTCGACCGGCGGCATTCAGTCGTGGCGCGATTCGGAAGCCGACATCTTCAGTCGAAATTTTTTCACCGAGTCCAGAATTTTCTAAAATTTTTCGCAAACCGAGGTTTTGGGTTAGAGGAATTTTCAGCAAACCGTCAGTCACGATTCTTCGATTCTCTCCGGTCAGATCACAGACATCGGCGATTGTTCCAATCGTCGCGAGCACCAAAATTTCATCAGTTAGTTCTTGGTTCTTGGTTCTTAGTTCTTGGTTCAATAAAACGGTCGCTAATTTGTAAGCGACCGCCGCGCCGCTCAAATTTTTTTCCGGGTAATTACAGTCTTTTTGGCGCGGATTCAAAATCGCTAAAGCGGGTGGCAGGATTTCCGGCGGGAGATGATGGTCGGTCACGATGACATCGATTCCAAAAGAATTTGCCAGCTCGACTTCCTGCCGCGCAGCGATGCCGTTGTCGACGGTGATGATTAATTTCACCCCCAATTTTTGGGCTTCTTCGACAAATTCTGCATTCAAACCGTAGCCGTGTTTCATTCGGTGGGGGAGGCGGACGGAGACGAGCGCGCCGAGCTGTTGCAAAACTTTGAAAAGAATCGCTGAGGCGCAGATTCCGTCAGCGTCGTAATCGCCGATGATTAAAATCGGCTCCTGATTTTTCACTGCTGCTCGGATTCGTTCCACTGCCTTCGACAAATCTTTCAATTTTTCCGGCGGGTGAAATTCCGCTGCCTCGATGCCTCGCAATTTCCGCAGCTCCCCGAAATTTTGCGCCCGCGGTGGTAGCCACTGTTTCCCGAGAAAAGAAAGATTATCCATTTTGGGGAGTTTAACATTTCGGAAAAAGTTGAAAAAATCTGTAAAATGAAGCCGTGAACGACCTTCTTTCTATTCCGCAAGCAAGTGAATTTGCCACACAGTTTTTGAAGAAGCTTGTGACTACTTCCAATATTTCATACTTGATTCAATACGGGAGAGTAAAAAAGTTTGGGCACAATGGTAGTACGCAAATTCGCAAACACGATTTGATTGATTACTACAAATCTAACCTTCCAGCTAGAGAATCTGCTTGGAAAAAACGTTTGGGTGATGATCTCAATTGGGCGCTCTCTTTTGATCAATACAAAGAATATGAAACCACGAAACATGTTCACCGGCTGCATCCCTACAAAGGGAAATTTATTCCCCAGCTGGTTGAATATTTTTTGGACGGACACACTGATGCTTTCAAGAAATCAGTCTTTTTTCAAAAAGGAGATATCGTTCTGGATCCATTTTGCGGAAGTGGCACGACATTAGTTCAAGCCAATGAACTTGGGATGCATGCGGTTGGTGTAGATGTTTCGACATTCAATGGGCTGATTTCCAACTTAAAAATTAGCCGTCACGACTTGATCGAAATACAGACAATCTCGAGAGAGCTCACTCAAAAACTAGAACAATTCCTCAAAGACTCTCGCGCTTTAGATTTCGAAGCGGAGCTTTTGGTGAGGCTTAAAGATTTTAACCTGAAACACTTTCCATCTCCAAGCTTCAAATACAAAATTCGCAATGGTGAAATAAATGAACATCAATATGGGCGCGAGAAGGAAAAAGATTTTTTAAAAACCTACAACGCACTGATTAAAAAGTACGGCATCCAGCTGCATCAAAAAGAAGGCAAATCATTTTTGGACAAATGGTATTTGCAAATGGTGCGCGATGAAATTGATTTCATGTTTGAGCAAATTAAGAAAATTAAAAATGTTGATGTAAAAAAAGTCATCACGATTATTCTTAGCCGCACGATTCGCTCGTGTCGGGCGACTACACATTCTGATTTGGCGACATTGAAAGAGCCACAAACAACGACTTACTATTGCCGCAAACACGGCAAAATCTGCAAGCCGCTTTTCTCTATTTTGAGTTGGTGGAAACGTTATTCGGTTGATACTACCCAGCGTCTCAAACAATTTGAAAATTTGCGAACCAACACCGAGCAGCTTTGTCTCACGGGAGATTCACGCATTGTGAATATTTTTAGCGAGCTGGCGAAGCGCAAACCTAATTTGGTGCAGTTAGCGAAGAAGCAAAAAATCAAAGGCATTTTCTCTTCCCCGCCCTATGTTGGTTTGATTAATTACCACGAACAGCATGCTTACGCTTATGATTTGTTTGGTTTCGGGCGGAACGACGAAAGCGAAATAGGTCCGCTTTTTCGAGGGCAAGGGCTGGCGGCGCAGGAAAGTTATGTGGAGGGTGTGGCGGCGGTGTTAAATAATTGTAAAAAATATTTGGCGGAGGATTATTCGGTTTTTCTAGTAGCGAATGACAAGTGGAATCTGTATTCGCGAATTGCGGAGAAGGCGGGGATGCGGATTGTGGAGCGTTTTAAGCGTCCGGTTTTGAATCGTACGGAGAGAGACAAGGGGGCTTATTGCGAGGAGATTTTTTTAATGAAAGAAAAAATCTAATTTTTTTCATGCTCACTTCCACCCAATCCCAACAAATCACCGCTCTCCTCGATCAAAAAATCGAGGCAAAATTGAAGAGGTATTCGCGCGAGACGACTTCAATGCCATTTCTTGCTCGTCTCGTCCAAGATAGCGAAAAAGTTGCTGCATATTCGTTTATTCACTCGCTTGCGACTACGCTTGGAATGTCGATTTATGAAGAAACAGCCAAAATTATTGCTGCCGAAAATTGTGAAGAATGTTTTACCAAATATGGAGTTGGAGGTGCGATTTCCAGAGATCAAAAATCTGTAATCGAAAATATCGTTCGTCAGCTTCGCAATGGTGAACGAGAACCCGGTATCAAAAAAGAAATTTCCGAAGTTTTAGCCGCTGATTCCCGGAACGGTAAATTTCAGAAAGATGGGAATATCGCTGATTTTTTTATGATTCGAGATGGACAAGAATTTTATTTTGAGATTAAAACCGTCAAGCCAAATATCGATGTTTTCACAAAATCAAAAGCCAAACTTCTTGAGTGGATTGCGCGACGGCGAAAACCAGCAAAAGTTTTTTTAGCTTTTCCCTACAATCCTTATTATCCCGAGCCATATTCTCGTTTCACTGACCAAAATTTAATGGATCACCCGAATGATTTTTTAATCGGAAATGAATTTTGGGATTTGCTTGGCGGCAAAAATACTTTCGAGGATTTGCTCGTTGTTTTTGATCAAGTTGGCAAAAATTGGCAAAACAAAATCGATCAAAAAATTAGAGAAGTGGCGAAAACAAAAATGGCAGTTTGACTTTCTAAAATTCGCCCGAAAGCAAAATCTATTTCTCCGGCTTCATCAACGGAAACAAAACCACATCCTTCAAATTTTCCGAATTCGTCAACAACGCGACGAGTCGATCGATGCCGATGCCCCAACCAGCCGCCGGTGGCATCCCGTGGCTCAAGGCCTTCACAAAATCGTCATCGTTTTCCATCGCCTCGGTGTCGCCGTCCTCGCGCGCTTTTTGTTGAGTCGCGAATCTTTCAGCTTGATCTTCCGAGTCGGTCAATTCTGAAAAGGCGTTAATTACTTCCCAACCATTTATCACGAGCTGGAAGCGATCTACTCTTTTATTATTCGAGTCACTTCTTCGTGAGAGAGGAGAGAGCTCGACAGGGTGGTTGATGATGAAAGTCGGATTGACGATTTTCTCGCGCAAAACTTTTTTGTAAAGCGTGTCGATGAGATTGCCCCGACCGAGTTTTGGCAGGTTCGTGACTTCAATTTTCAGCTCCTTAATTTTCGCGCGAATTTCGGCGTCAGTCGCGGTTTCGAGATTCAAGCCAGTCTCTTTTTCAATTGCCTCGACGAGGTCGATTTTTTTAAACGGTGTTTTGAGCGAAATCTTTTTGCCGCCAAATTCAATTTCTTTTTCTCCGAGCAGCTTAGTGATTGTGTCGAACATTTTTTCGGCTAGTTTTATTAAATACTCATAATTCTCATAGCTCGCGTAAAGCTCCATCATCGTGAAATCCTGCAAATGTGTCGGGTCGATGCCCTCATTTCGAAAGCAACGTGCCATCTCAAAAACTTTTTCGAAGCCGCCGATTAGGCAGCGTTTCAAATAAGTTTCTGGAGCGATTCGCAAGACACACTCAAAATCGAGTGCGGCGTGGTGGGTTCGAAAAGGCGTCGCTACTGCGCCGCTCGGTTTGGCTTGCAAGATGGGAGTCTCCACCTCGATGAATCCCTCCGCATCAAAAAAATTACGCAACGCTTTTACGAGATTACTCCGGAAAAGAAATCTCTCGCGAGTTTTTAAATTCGTAGCTAAGTCTAAATGTCTCTCGCGATATTTTTTCTCCACATCGACCAAACCATGAAATTTTTCAGGAAGGGGAGAGAGCGCTTTGGTGAGAAGGGTGAGTTTTTTTATAAGCAAGCTCGCTTCTCCATGTTTAGTGGTGAAAGTCTCTCCCTCTGCTTCTACGAAATCTCCCAAATCGAGATGATCTAACCAAAGCTTGAAATCTTTAGTGGTTTCGTTTTGCAAAACGATTTGGTACTCACCTTCCATCGAGGTTAATCTCAAAAAAGCGAGTTTTCCCATACCGCGCAGGAGAGTGATTCTTCCTCTCACTTTCACTTTTTTCTCACCATCCTTGAGTTTACCTGCTTGCGCGAGGGTGTGAGTTTTAGCGGAAGCATTCGCGTAGGGATTTATGCCTTTTTCACGAAGTTGTTTCGCGCGGTTGCTGCGATTAGTTTCTTCTCGATTGGGGTTTTCGGAATTCATAAATTAATTTTAAGTTTTAAATTTCAAATTTCAAAACAAGATTGAATTCAAGAATTTTTAAGGTTAAAGCTTTAAATAATTCAAAATTGTTTTAATTTACCGTGGCGAACGGAATCAAAATTAAGCTTGTTGAGTTTAGCGAAAAATTTTATTTTTGCTAAAATCCACCGGCTTAATGCGCCCGTAGCTCAGTTGGATAGAGCATCAGCTTGCGGAGCTGGGGGTCGTAGGTTCAAATCCTGCCGGGCGCACCAAAAAGGTTCCTCACGAAGTGGGGGTTCTTTTTGGTGAGATGGGTGTGGTGAGAACTACTCGTAGAGAAATAATTTTCAATTTCAGGTAGTGGCTTTCGAGGCGACTCGTGAAGAATTTTAAATTCAAGAAAAACGTTGGCTCGCTTCAATCCTGCCGGGCGCACCAAAATCAAATAAATAAATTGAGTTAAGGGGTTCTGTCTAGGCGGATTAAAATCTCCCGCAGGGCGGGACAGGCTGTCGGGCGCACCAAAATTTATTTTCCCCAAAGCATTAAAATTAAAATTAACTTTTCAAAATTACTGTTTTTTTGGGCCTGGTTTACAAAGTGTTTTTTAAAACGCCTTTTAATTGAGAACAAATCGAGTTTTGGTTTTTCATTTTTTCAGTTGCCAAATAAATTAGTTTATCGATAAATCACTTGACTTGAAAAATTTTATCAATAGACTGCCGCGTTGTTGGATTCAGTCTGACTGGGTTCGATGTTAATTTTAATCAATTAAACTCCTTTTATTATGCAAGAAATACCTTTAACAATAGCAGAGGCCATCGTTATCACTGGAGTCCGACTCAAGACAATCGCTAATCGTTTTGTTTTTAGCCCGATGGGTATCACGGGAGCGAAATTTCGTATTTTGCGAATGTTGTGTTGCGACGGTCAAAAGCGGCCAAGCGACATTATGAAATTCGCAGGTGGGACTAAATCAAATGTCAGTCAGCGTCTCAATGGGCTCGAAAAAGAAGACCTGATTGTTCGTCTTTCTCCTAAGCGGGGTGAAGATCGTCGCAACGTGATGATTGAGATTACTCCCAAAGGGAAAGCTTTAATTCAAAAATTAGTCGGTAAATTTAGCAAATCGACAGAGGCGCTTAAAAAACAATTTACACCTGAAGAAATCAAGACCAATTTTGTATTTATCGAGAAGCTCAACAGTGTGATTGATGAACATGAAAAAGTGCTTGGGAAATACTTTGATGCATAATCTAGTATTCTATTTTGAAAGAATTTAGTGTGAAAATGCGTAATATTAAAACTACGCAGGAATGGTTTTTTTTAGAATGCGAGTGCGCTTTTATCAATGGTGCTGAGTCATTATTTGACTTTTTATTAAAAATAAGCTAAAATATTTTAAATGTCTTATAAAACTATAATTCGAAAATATCGTAAAGCAATCTCGGCTGGAGGGATTATTTTTGTGATTTTAATCGTGCTTGGTTGTACGGCTTCGAATTTGGCGACAGAGACGGAATCTTCCGAAAAAGTTTATGTTCCTAAAGTAAAAACAGCTCTTGTGGTTGCCGGTCTTTCTCGCGAAATTTCTACGACTGGTGAGGTTCAAGCTGCTAAATCTGCCACTTTGACCGCGGAAACTCGTTCCGATGTCAAAAATGTTTTAGTCAAAGTTGGCGATGAGGTGCGAGCTGGTCAAACGCTTATCCAGCTTTCTTCTGACAGCGTGGTCTCGACTCGCTCGACGGCGGGGGCGGCTTTCGTTAATGCTCAAAATTCTCTGACTCAGACTCAGATTTCTTCCGAACAAAGCATCGAGTCGGCGCAAGTTGCTCTTGAAACCGCCGAAATTAACCTCGCCAACACGCTTGCGCAAAATTCTGCTCTCAAAAAACAGGCGGAGGAAGCTTTGAATTCTTCAAAATTGTCGAGTGGGTTGTCATCTGCTTCGGCTCAGACGACTCTCGACAATGCGATTCGGTCGGCTTTTCCGACCGCCCAAAATGCAGTTTCCGAATGTGACCAGATTCTCGGTGTCTCGGCGACTTACAAAAATTCCAATGATGACTTCGAGCACTTTCTCGGCGCGTTGAAATCAGCTTCTAAGCCGCTCGCTGAGTCGGCGATTTCTACGGCGTTGAATGCTCTGAATGCTCCTGCCGAAGATTATTCAGCAACTTTGGTTTTGCTCCGTGCCGCGGAGGATGCGACCGCCAAAACGCTTGATGTTTTGAACTATTCGACAACCGGGACTACTTTTACGCAGGCGACTTTGAATTCGGATATTTCGACAATCAACACCCAACTTTCCGCTGTTCGGACGGCCATTTCTACTTTGCGCTCTGCCCAAGCCGCTCTCGAATCTGCTCAACAAAATTCCAACGGAACCTCACAAACCATCCTTTCCGCCGAGGCGAATTACAACGCGACTTTATCCCAGCTTTCCGCTAATGAAAAATCAGTGCGACAGTCAGTTGAGTCAGCTCGAGCGGCGCTTGAGTCGGCGCAAAAGTCGGCCGAATTGACTAGGACTTCTGCTCGCGCTTCGCTCGATGCAGTGGCGGGGACTTTGTCACAAGCTCAAATTTCTCAATCCAAGCTGACGATTCGCGCCCCTTTTTTCGGCAAAATCACTTCGATTGAAGTCGAGCCGGGTGACCAGATTACTGCTGGTGGCACTTTGATTCGTCTCGAAGATTCCGCACAACTCAAAATTGTCGCCCAACTTTCTGCTACCGAAGTTCGCAAAATTTCCGTTGGCGATGAAGTCAAAATTGCGAAATCAAGCTTGGACAAAATTTCCTCAATCTCGCCGTCGGCTGATCCGATTACCAAAAAATATGCCGTCGAGATTTACCATAAAAATCCTTACTTGCAGCCAGGCGAATTTGTGAAGCTGCGTTTCCAGATTGGCGAGGCCAATGCCGTCGACTCCCGTATTTTTCTCCCAATCAATGCTATCAACATTCTCGGCTACGGTAGTTTCGTCTGGAAAATTCAAGACGGCAAGGCAGTGAAACAAGAAGTCCAGCTTGGCGAAATTGAAGGTGAATTTGTGGAAATTCTTAGCGGGTTGAACTTAGAGGAAGAAGTGGTCGTCGAGGGCGGACGAATTCTCGATATTGGTCAGGATGAGTTGGCTGTCGAAATTGCGGGATGATAATTTTTTTAAAACTTAAAAATTTCCAAGAATGCATGCCGCCGATGAAAAAGGCATTTCGAAAGTAAAGGATTCATTTTGGGGCTTTTTCGTAAACAACTGGCGGGTGACAATTCTTTTACTCATCCTTTTTGTTTTAGGAGGAGTGTTTTCACTTTTCACACTACCGCTCGAGTCCGACCCAGAAGTTGAAATTCCCATCGCGATTGTTTCCACGACTTATCCTGGTGCGTCTCCTGCCGACATCGAAAAATTAATTACCGATCGCATTGAAGAGCGACTCAAAAATTTAAACAACCTCGATAAATTAACTTCCTCTTCCAGCGAGGGGGTTTCCTCGATTACCGTTGAATTTGACGCCAGCGCTGATTTGACCGAATCGATTCGCGATTTGCGCGACGAGATTGAAAACATCAAAAAAGACCTTCCCGAAAATGCAAATGATCCGATTGTTACCGAAATTTCTGTCTCTGATCAGGCGATTATCTCGGCTTCATTGCTTTCACGACTGCCTCCCAGCGAAATGAAAAAATACGGCGAGGACTTGCAGGATATTCTGGAGGGGATTCCGGGGGCTTCTGAGGTGATATTGTCGGGTTTACAAGGAGAGGAAGTTCAAGTTTTGGTTGATATTCGTAAACTAGAGGGTTACGAAATTTCGATTTCCGAGGTGGTGAATTCGATTTCCCGTAATCACACCGACTTCCCAATTGGTTCGATTCTGACTAATGGATTTTATTACACTGCCTCACTGAAGGCGCAATTCTCTTCTGCCGAGGAGTTACTCGAGTTGCCGGTCATTTCGCGAGGTAATCAAAATATTTATCTCCGCGACATCGCTGAGGTGCGACAGGCTTTCGCCGAAAAGACGAGTGAGGCACGAGTTTTTAAAATTGGCGAAAACAATTTGCTCGACTCGGTGACCCTTCAGGTGAAAAAAAAGACGGGGGCGAATATTGTCGAGTTGGCTGACGCAGTCAAATCGGAAGTCGAAAAATATAAAAATGAAGTTTTGCCGCCGTCGGTTGAGATTTTGATTTCGAACGATTGGAGCGAATATGTTCGCGATGACATTCGCACTTTGGGTCGGAGCGCCTTACAAACGATTGCGATTATTTTCATCGTTCTTTTTCTTGCATTAGGACGAAAGGAAGCCTTGATGGTTGGTTTTTCGATTCCGTTAATTTTCCTCCTCGCCTTCACTGGTTTGAGTCTAGTCGGGGAGACATTGAATGGAATTGTTTTGTTTTCCCTCATTCTTTCGCTCGGTCTGATTGTCGATACCTCCATCGTGATTATGGAGGGAGTTTATGAAGGCGTGAAAGAAAGGGGTCTGAATGGTCGGGAGGCGGCGCTACTTGCGATTCACACCTACAAGGCGCCACTAATTGCCGGCACACTTACGACCGTTTCAGTCTTCATCCCGATGATGTTGATGAGTGGCATCATGGGGGAATTCATTAAGCACATTCCAATCACAATTAATCTCACACTTTTTTCTTCACTTTTTATTGCAATCTTTATCCTCTCTGCGGTTGCCGCGCGAGTTTTTCAGGATTATCACAAAACCGAGAAGAAGGATAAAAAACCAGTTCTCGAAAAATTTATTACGCCGTTGCGAGCATGGTATTTGCGGAAAATTCGCGAGATTTTGTATTCCAAAAGAAAGCGGCGCGGTTTTGTTGTTGGGATGTTGGTTGCGATGGTTTTGACCTTCGCCCTCCCGGTTTTGGGAATTCTTAAAGTTCAAATGTTTCCCTCAGTCAATTTGGATTTTTTCATGGTGAACGTCGAGCTACCGGTGGGGGCAACGCTGGAAGAAACTTCTCGGATTACTTCCGAGGTGGAGGGTTTGATTCCCGATTTACCTGAGGTTATCAATTATGTTTCGATCATTGGAGGTGGTGGCGCTAGTTTCGCGATGAGGGGGGGTGGTTTGGCTTCGACCAATAAGGCTCAAATTACGGTCAATTTAACCAAAATGGATGCTCGCAAAATTAAAAGTTACCAAATTGCCGAGCTGATGCGGGAAAAAATTAAACCGATTACGGAAGCCAAAGTGGAAGTTGAAGAACTAAACGCTGGTCCGCCGAGTGGTGCACCAGTTGAGATTCGCGTGAAAGGGGAAGAGGTGGGTCAGCTCGAAATGGTGGCAGAATTACTAGTTCGCGAGCTCGAAAAAATTCCGGGAACGCGGGATGTTGCTTCCGACGTCGAGCACGGCACCGGCGAGTTCCATTTCAAACTAAAACGCGATCGACTCAATTTCTACGGCGTAAGTGCGGTGGCGGTTGCCGCTGATTTGCGGACGGCCGTTTTTGGCAACGACTCTGTCAAGATTCTCCGCAGTGGTGAAGAAACTCCGATTGTCGTCGTTTTGGATTTCCGAGCGGAAGATTGCAAATCTGACAAATTCACCCAAATCCTTGAGAAGCGGGACAGCATCACACTCTGTCGGAACAGCCCCTCTGATATTTCGCAAATTAGAAATCTTTTAATCTCGACTCCGAAAGGTATGATTCCGGTTTCCGAATTGGCTGATGTCGAGTTGCATCCAGCGATTACCGTTATTCGTCACAACGATACTGAGATTGTCGTGAATGTTCACGCTTACACTGAGGAAGGGACTTTGCCAGTCGATGTTGTTGAGAAAATTCAAACAGACCTTCCAAATTTTTCCGATCAAATTCCGGCTGGAGTGCGGCTGGAGTTCGGCGGAGAGACCGAGGATATCACGGAATCTTTCATGAGTTTATTTCGTGCGATGATAATCGGAGTTTTTCTGATTGTCTTGATTCTAGTTCTCCAGTTTAATTCTTTCCGACAACCCTTTATCATTATGTTCACTTTGCCGCTCGCGTTGATTGGCGTGTTTGGCGGACTCGCCTTGATTGGCAAGAATCTTTCCTTCCCAGGATTCATAGGAGTCGTAGCGCTCGCCGGTGTCGTCGTGAATGATGCGATTGTCTTAATCGATCGCATTAATCACAACATTAAAGCAGGCATTCCCAAACTAGAGGCGATTATTCAGTCTGGCGGGGAGAGGTTGCAGCCGATTATTCTCACGACGGTGACGACGGCTTTCGGGGTTCTCCCACTCGCTTTCGCGAATGAGCTGTGGGGAGACTTAGCTTGGAGTATCGCTTTCGGAATCACTTTCGCGACCATTCTGACGCTCGTGATGGTACCGATTCTTTACAACTGGCTGGAGTCAGACAAAGAGTTGGGAGAGGTGGAGCACGAAGAAAATAGTCATTAGTTGTTAGGTCAGCAAGTCAGTCAATCTGACTATTTTTAGCTAATTATTTGGGAACATGGCTATTTCTGTCAGATGCTTATTGTCAAGAAATCATCCTACATCCTGGATTTCGTATTTTATAAATTTCTTGATCTAGTTTTTGGGAAAGATCCATGATGTCAGTTCCGCTTTGCTGCATAAAAACAAAAAAATCAAGATGTGCATTTATTATTCGGCCTTTCTTTTCTTGGCTTAATGAAAAAAATGGGGTCTACAGATTCCATGTATTAGTCTAGTGTAAGGTCAATACTTAATTTTTTTCACTATGTTTCAAAAAAATGTTCTAAATGTGGCTCATGGCAATATAAAAAGGTAGGCAAAAGAAGC
>JAIPGZ010000003.1 GCA_021735425.1 Candidatus Altimarinota bacterium
TAATAGGCTCCGACTACATTCGTCACCCCAGGGTAAATAAAAATATTGCCATTCAAAATAATCACTCCAAAAGAATTACTGTTGCCGACAGGATAGGTAAGGTTACTTTTGATATGAAGGTCTCCGTTTTCGATCAAGATTGTTTTAGCTCCACTTGGGAGAGCGATAGGACTCACTCCATCGCCTAAAACTACATCAGCATTTTTGAAATAAAAAATACTGCCTTCGTTATTTTTGCAGCTTAAGTTTGTTAGCTCAATCGTTGTGCTAATCGTCACGTCAGAATCACAAACGTTTGATGCAGGATTTTTAGTCAAGGTTAAAATATTGGGACCAATCGCATTTTTAAACTCACTTTGCGCGATGTCACCGAAGGACTTATTCAATGCGGCATCAGTTTGTTTCGAAGAAGTGCCTGCGTCGGATTTCACCGAACCGATGATTTCGATGCCAGGATTAAAAAGGCTAGAGCTTACTCCGCTGGTGTCTAGTGTCTCACTCTTGTGACGGACATGTTTACCGCTTGTTCCCACATCATAGCCCACATAATTCACTAATAGCGTGTCGAAATATTCTGGCACAGCTGTTCCAGCAGCAAGCTTGGGAGTGATCTTTAACCTCAAGTCGTTGCTATTGCCAGCAGTGACATTAGTCACCACGCTACTCACATCATTCCAGTTTGCGACGATACCATTGAAAGGGGCCGCTGTATCCAGGGTGAGATCTTCTACACTGGGTGTTTCGATACTGGCAGTGTCGGTATCCCAGATGACATTAGTTTCCGAGGCTTCCACTAGTAAACCTAGCTCTAGAGCGCTGGCGTTGGCACTGGCACTGGCATTATTCAATCTGGTCCGAAATCGTTTCGGGGCGTTTACAGTGATATTCTGTAGTGCAGAATAATCTGTGGGTACTATGTAGTTCGTACCATTGTAATTCATTGCTTCTGGTAGTGCAGTGAGAGTGGGGGCGAAAGCGAACATTGTTAGAGCAGGAACGTTTACTGCAGTATTTCCCAAATTTGGAGGATTAGAGTATGTGATGCTGTAGTCGATGCTCGTAAAATCTAAGTTAAAACTATCACTTGAGATAGGTGTGTAGCCTGCGCTGGTGGGTGCGTAGGAAGCTATTTCCAGCTCAAACTCTCCGTCTCCACCCACTGCTTTCGTGAGCCAATTAGTATTATTGCCGCCTGGATTTTTGTTGAAACTAAACTCACTCGATTCATATCGAGCTGAGTCACCAGTACCAGCAATTTGGTCAAGCTTAGTAGTGTTATTAAAATTAAAATTTACTTTTACTGTTTTTGTCCCGCTTTCACTTACCACTCGATTGCCATAGCGATCTACGAGTTTCGCGGTGACGGTGTGAAAACTCACCCCATCGGAAATTTGAGTTCCGCTTGAAGGAGTGATTGTGGAGGGACAGCTAGTTTGATAATTAGCCAAACAGTTGGTGTCGGTCCACTCAGGCACATTGGCGACGACATGGAAAAAATTTACTTCAGTCTCCCAGCCAGTATCATTGGTAGCGTTGTCGATTGCCTGCCACTGTAGATTATAATAGCCAGCTTTGCCGAAATCGTGTTGGGGGATGATAGCGGTTGCGGTATTTGAAAAACTGTAAGAGATGGTGCTGCCGCTGGCGTTTTTGATTTTTAAGTTGAGTGTCTTGATTTCAGAGGTGGCAGCTCCTACAGGTATCGTATTCTCAGTATCGCTGAAGTTTATAATGATAGGTGCAACATGATTTGCCATGAGGATTTTTTCTTGACCACTCACGAGGGTTGGTACATCCGGATCATAATAATATGTTTGAGTATCCTTCACGCCATTATTGTTTTGTGCGTAATGGATATTGATACCCACTGGAGCGGTGATGGGTGTCTCGCCAGTATTGAAAATACTATAACCTTCTGCGCCCCAACCAGCGAATACTTGGCTAGAGGTAGAGAGCACCACTGCTAAAATGGTAAGCGTAAAGATGGAATTGATTCTGAGTTTCATTTTGAATTTAATTAAATGAAGGATAATTTTCGATAAAGCGTGTGGTTTCATCGATGTCTATTTTCGCTCCGAAACTAGCAAAAATTTTCTGCAAAAGACTGATTTTTTCCGTAGCATCTGCAGTCTGTAGTCTCACGAGACTGGCTGGATTGACTGAAACCGAGAGCGGGGAACGCGCAAAAAACTCAGACAGTAATTTAGTTTGATCGGCAATATTTGCTGTTCTCAGTTCCTTCAAATCAGTAGGGTCCAATTTCACTCCGATTTTGCCAAATACATTATTAAGCGCTTCTAGTCGCGTAGCGGTATCATCGTAAATAGTGAATATGAGGTCACCCTGAGTTTCTTGCGAGATTACGGTCATTCCGATTTCTTCAAAAATTGAATGAACAATCGGTTCAACGTTGGTCGCTGATGCGTGGCTATTTTCCTTTCCAATCGTTGCTTTTTCTTCTTCCAGACTAGTTATTTCACTCCTTTTTCTGACTATCGGATTACCCGAGTTTATATATTCAATCTCTTCTGTCGGCGTAAGCTGGGGTGTTGGAAGGTCGAGAGCTTCGATTTCTTCTGTCAGCGTAAGTTGAGGTGCTGGAAAGTTGAAATCTTCAAGCTCTTTCGTTTCCTCGAGTTCGATTTTTTCAGATATAGGTAAATATTGGATTCTTAGATAATTCACTTCATTACTGCTGCGATTCGCAGGAAGAAGCGCTGCTGCTATCGCAAGCATAGCGACTAAAAATCCGCAAAGAGTCATTTTCGCGAATGATTTGAACATGCTCATTTATTTTTTGTTTTATATTTAGTAATACATTCTTCTCATTTTAACATTTTAAGGAAAAAATCGCAACATCTTTTTGCACTTGATTTGACAGGGACGGCAGGACTTGGAAGTAACCACCAATAGACAAAAACCTAAGGAGCTTGTTTGTAATGCATCTCTACTGTTTTGTCGGGATCTCTCCATGGGCCTTTTTTTATCTTGTCGGCGTGTTTCTTGAGAGATTCATGGATCGAGTTCAAATCAACCACTGTCCCGCCGACGCGATCTCCCGGTAGTCGTTCTTTGATAGCAGCGACTGCCTCTACGGAAAGATTACCCTGGGCATCGAAACGGAAGACGACGACAGGGCCTCCACTCTCGCCAGCTCGGATTACGCCATCGGTGAGTTCTTTATCGTTATCAATTTTTTCTACCGAGTTCATTCCGTCGATACGTAAGCTATGTTTGCCATCCAAAGATAAATTGCTCGCAAAAAAGTAGATTGTTTCACCTGGGGTGACGGGCTTGGTCGCGAGCGTTAGTCCACCTTGGTACTCTTTTTTATATTGGACCTTCTCTAGGGCTTGCTTATATTCTTTTAAGTATTTTAAGTCTGCTCGGAATTTTTCATCTGAAACATCCTGAGGTCGATTTTTTAAGAAGCTTATGATTTTCGCTTCCAAGGCTTGGATCTTTTTCTGTAAGGTATTTTCTCGATTTCTGAGCGCCTGATCACGACCTTCGATGCTGGCATATTTGATGTAGGCTAGATCTTTTTCATGATCAATCACGACATCATCCAGATTGATCATTGCTACTTCGTCTGGCCGGAGGTCGAACTCACAGAGTCCCTCTCCATCGATTTCAGGCGGTAGCCACTTCAAAAACTTCACACCAGCTTCTTTTAATTTTTCAAAACCATGGGCAGCGGTGACTAGCACCTTGCCCAAGTCAGGATGATTGATAGTGAAGGTTGTACGATTTTGCCATAGCAGGCCTGACGGATAATCTTTTAGATTGATGTCAGTTTCATTGGCGTGACGAACGAGGATACCCACATTGAGGTTGAAAATGGTTTTGGCTATCTCGCCAGCTTCGGTATAGATCAATCTCTTTCGATCTTTCTGCATCTTTTTCCAGGCTGCTATTTCGGCGAGAGTTTCTGTATCACATTCGCTAGCCTGTGGAGAGGCAAAAGCAGCTTCATTTGGAAGTATTGATGCAGCTAGGGAAACTCCAGCTGTCTTCAGCACATTAACAATCATTTCTCTCTTGCTTTTTCCAAGCTGGGGTAAGACTTCGGGATTTTTTTCTTTACTAGGCAAACTAAAAAAATAGTAAATAATTTTCTCACACGAAGAGGAATTTTACATAAAAAAATGTTTTTGTCAAAGATAATTTTTGTCTTGAACTATGATTCATTTGATTAGCCTGATTTCACTGATTCACTACTTTTGAAATTAGCAGGAAAATTATTAGCAACAGGTACTTAAAAAATTTTCAGAAAAGCGATAACCACATAAATCATATTAATCCGTGTAATCACAGTTCCAGACAAAGTAATCACACTAATCACGTTAATCACAAAAATCAAAGTTCAGGTAGACACGACAAAAAAGAAAGGGGAGGCCGAGCATGAATATGAAATTCAGCACAGCCTCCCGAAAATTGGCCTCCCCTTTCTTTTTGTCGCCTTGATTACTTCGAGGCGGCTTCCATACCAGTAGCCCTTTTTAGGGTATGGGTGTCACTCCACTTTTTAAACTTTACCTCCCATGTGTCTTCAATAGGATCGTAGGTTAAGCGGAGTGACTTCGTGTCCAGTGTGTTGTCTTTGGCGACCCAGGACCCTCTCCAGCTTCCGCCAGATCTTTTGCTTCCCTGGAAGCCGTAAAATAATCCAATTTTTTCGCCCACTTTTCTTAATTCAAGAACCGTTTTTTGTTTGCCGGAAGATCCAGCGAATTTTCCGAAAGCGGCTGGGTTTAAGTCCCCAGCGTTTGATTTTTCCAAAAATTTGTCAGGATTACTGCGGCTGCCGTTGGTTAAGGCGGCAAAAATCTGATCGGGGCTGTTGCCAGCGAAGGCGGATCCATTACCGCCAACGTAACAAACTGCGATGGCTATAAAAATAGCCAAGGTCAAAAATCTTTTCATAAAAAACCTCCTTTAAGGTTAGCAGAAAGGGGAGCCGACCCCCCATCTGCCAAATGATTGAAGTTTTTCCGTTGTCTGAAAAGATGTTCCTAGTCGGCGAAACTGGGAACTCAAACAAAGAAAAACCTACTTTTAGGGGTCTACTGCCTTTCTGCTACCGAGATTTCAAAGAACGAAGTTTTTAATTAGAGCTGAATTTTATCTAATTTAATACTCCTTGTCAAATTTTAAAAGTATGGGACTACCACTGTTAAGTGTTGGTGGTTGGTCTAGAGAATCGAGCAGTTAGATAAGCTACCCGCTCAGGATAGCTGAAGTTGAACTGAAAACAAATCTCTCTTAGAAACTCAGTAAGTTTTGGGTAACCACGGTAGGTGTGAACTGCCTTGGGTTTAGCATGTCCCCACACCCCTTCAATCCCATTTGTATGAATACCAGAACACTCCCTAGAGACAAATTCTCTAGCATGACAGATAGTGAAGTGTTTGCGTGAGTATCTCAGTTCATTGTAGCCTCTCCATTCATCAGTAAAGGCAGAGGTGTTTTTATCTAGTAGATTGTCTACAAAATTTGTGAGAGTTGCAGAGTTACGATTTTGTAGTGGCGAGAGTTTAATTTGCTTTGTGATACGGCTTTTAGCTCCACCAATCCAGATGTGTTTCATAGTAGTCTCATCTATTTCAGCCAGTCCAGAGAGTTTTTCTCCTGCAGTAGATGATGGAAGTATCTGACGAACCATACGACGGTAGTGTTGTCCGGTATTGGTATGTTTTTGGAAAAGCTTGGCAAGATCAGCACCACTAGGACAAGTACGAATGCTGACCAATTGTGCTAATAATCTCCACTGCTGATCAGTTATGCGAGTACGATGACGAATTGTTCCAGTGCGATTAGTAAAAGTTTTTCTACAGCTTAAACAACGATAACGAATTCGCTTTTGGGTTGTTTTACCCCAGCGAATTACATCGCCGATTACGCCACAATGAGGGCAGGTTTTTTGTGCAGGCATACTTTTTGAAGGATTAGGGGCTTAAGTTAGCCCGATTCCTTAGTTTTACCAACACTTAACTGTTGTTGTCCCAAAAGTATTGTATTAACTATATTTAATAATTTCTCAATAGCGTTCGGAGACTCAGGAGAAGCTTTTTATTCCCATTGAATTTGACTAAAATAGTTGGGATTTTATGCTTAAAAAAATATTTTCAATCGTTTTTTGTCTTCTGCTGGCGGCCTGCAACCAGACAGAAGCTGAGATAGAAAGTCTCACTCCTGGTGACTTGTCGGCAGCGAACTTCACGATGACAGAAGTTGCTGCGCATTCCGTGGAGACAGACTGCTGGATGGTGCTGCAAGGTAAAGTTTATGACATCACTAAGCATATCCCTAAGCATCCTGGAGGTAAGAAAATTATCGAAAGTTGCGGCAAAGACGTGACGGAGATTTTTTATCCTCCAGCCGATTCAGGTATTTCACGACACATGCGCGTCGAAGATTCTTTACTGGCAGAATACTTCATCGGCAATCTAACCCCTTAATTTTATGCTTTTTCAAATTATGTTTTTGTCAGGAATATTTGGATTGATGTTTTTTGTGCTGATTTTCTGCACTTGTGTGTGCCTCGGAGGCAAGAGGCTAGTTCAAAAATTGGCTACAAAATCTTGGTATCAAAAATTGCGCTCTTTTCACTGCTGGTTTTGGTGGGGGCTTTTTGTTTCGATGCTCGTACACATTGCTCTAGCCTTTTATCTTTTCGGTTGGCCCTTCTGAGTTTTTCATGGACAAGAGTAAAAATAATTCGAACAGTGCTGATACCTTGAAAGCGTACGAGAGGATTTACGCTGAGTCAGAGCAGGCTTACAGCTCACAGCCATTTTTTTTGGTAAAAAAAATTCATAAATATTTGCAGACTGGTTTGGTCGTGGACTTCGGAGCAGGTGAGGGGAGGAATAGTGTTTTTCTCGCAGAGCAGAGTTTCTTAGTAGAGGCGATTGATTTTGCCGCCGGGGCTGTCAAAAAGCTGGAAGAGAAAATCAAAAAAAAATCTTTAAACATACGAACGAAGAGAGCTGATCTCAGTCGGCTGAATTTGGCTGGTAAATTTCATGTAGGGGTTTGCACTTTCGTGCTGCACAATCTCTCAGCCACAGCAGCCAAAAAGTTTATCCTCAAAATGCAAAAGCACACCGAGATCGGAGGAGTGAATGTATTGGCTTGTTTCACAAAGCAGGGATATTTTTTTCGCAAAGACCCTAAGACTGGAAATTTCTTCCCCAGCCAGACTGAACTAAAAAAACTTTACACTGGCTGGAAAATCCATGAAATCAATACTAAAAAAATACGCTTGCGTCCGATAGATGCAGCAGGAAAACCGCTTTTTGGTGACTGCGTGGTGATGTTAGCGCAGAAGCTTTAGTTGTTTTTCTGTCTCGAAAAACAAGCTTGTTGCTTCAAGAGTTTAGGTAGAAGTTCTTTTTCGTACATTGCTCGTAGATCGAGATGATCTGTGAGCTGCGCGGTGAGTGGCAGGAAGCGACAGAGGCTGATGGTATTGCCATCTGGCTGAATCGTGAGATTCGTGAAGGGGCAATTGTCACACATTAGGTCGGCGTGGGAGTAGCTTGGTGAGGTCGAGAGAATCGCTTTAGTTTTTTCTGCCAAGGTTTTAGCAATTTTTTGATTGTCAGCCGCTTCGTTTTCTCGTATATAAAAAGCGAGCTTTACGGGGACTCGATTTTCACGATAAAAACGAATTGTTCGCTCAATGTTTGTTCGTAGCTCAGGATAGTCGAAGTAGACGTGGAGATTTACGACCACGCGGTCAGGTAAAGATTTTTTGGGTGGCAGGATTCCATTGCTGCGTAGAGTTGATCGGACACCCTTACCACGCAAGTAATAAAGTGCCTCGTCGACGTGCTTCCAAAGTGTCGGCTCACCACCACCGAAAGTTATCGAGCGGAGTTTCTGCAGATTGCTGATTCTCTCGACAGCCCAGTGAAAGTTTTCGATTTTTAGTTCTGACCGAAATTTTTCTGAAAATTTAGATTTTAGTTTCGGAGCGATTTCTGGATTTAGCTGGTAAGTCGGGATGACCGAAATTCGTTCAAAATCAGCATAAGTAAAACCACTTACGCCACGTGCCTTTTTTAGTTTTTGGCTAATTTCTGAGTGCATACTATTGAGCCCTTCTTACAGTTTTTTTCAAAATCTGCTTGGCCAGCGAGGCAATCTTAGCAATCTCGGCTCGGTTGATTTGGTCACTAGGTTTGAATTTACCATCGGCGTAGCCAGCTACGATTTCTTGAGCATTGGCGAAATCTACAAACTTAGCAAACCAATCGCTGGATGAGACATCAGAAAAATTCGAGCTAGCTGAATTGGGGATGTTTACTCCAGAGGCAGTGAGAATCATCTTCATCGCTTCAGCACGATTCACTACTCCACCTGGCTGGAAGCTGCCATCAGGATAACCGCCGACAGCTGCGGCGTTTTTGGCAGCGGCGACATAGGGAGCGAACCAGGCGTTTTTGTCGACATCAGGGAAAGGATTCGTAGCGACGCTCGTCGGCACTTCGAGGTCAAAAAGCTCGACGACAATCTTGGCTATTTCAGCACGATTCAGGGAATTACCTGGTCGGTAAGTCTCATCTGGATAACCAGCAACCACTTCTTTTTCCACTAGGTCTGCGACGAAAGGTGCGTACCAAGCATTCACATCGACATCCTTCAGCCCCCTTTGGAGTGCGTTTTTGGCTTCGACCTCAGCGACGACTCGGAGGTGCTCTGGATAATCTGCGATGTATTCTTCTAGTTCTACATCACTGGCTCCTCCATCGATTAGCGTTTTGAGTCTCCAGAATAATTTTACAGAATCTGTTTTGTTGGGCTCGGCGGCACCTTCTTCTGCCCCGATACTTACTGCCATATCTACAAATCTATCGATTTGATTATCGAGGTTATTGTCTCGAGCACTGGCGTCTAGACCGCTTTCTGCTAGAGAAATGCTGTCATTGTAAAAATTGACAATATTATAAAGGTCTTCGCTAGACATGTGAGATAGCCACAGATTAGTCACATCAGATTGTCCTAGTTTCACCATCTCTTCCACGAGATAATAGCGAAGCCAAGGAATGTAAGAATATTCATTAATAATTTGATTGTTGAATGTAACTGGGCGGATGCCATAAACCTTTATTCTGCTGCCGTCTGTATTTATGTAGCCTTCGATTTTTACCTCGCCATCAGAGATAATTTCCTTTGCTATGTCTGACTTACCTTCGATTTTGGATTCTATCGCTGGGATGAATTTCGTGTAATAACTATTAGTGGCTTCAGCAAAAGCATTCATTAAGATGTAAGGATTGAAGTCAGTCCTGCTTGACTCTGGTGCTGCCATGATCATGTGCATGGTGTAGATTACTTTGGCGTAGTCTGCATCCATTTTGTCTTTTTCGATGATGATTGTTTTGAAGCTTTTCCCATCTTTGCTGATATTTGCGACATTTCCACTTACTCTCTGAGGATAGGAATAGTGGACGATGAGTCCGCTGTCTATGTCAGCAGGGGTGATTCCATCTTCTTTAATCTCCCTCAAAACTGCTTTGCACCACAGAAGCTCTCCATCATCGAGATCATAAGAGAATTCGACGTCAAACAAACTAGTAGTAGAGTTGTTTGTAGCACTGTCATTACCGAGATTAAGCAGCTCACTTTCTTTGGGAGTGCTGGCGGCTAGGGCTTCACCAAGTTGTAATTTGCGCTTGCGGAAAAGAGGATTCTTGAAATTAGTTTTTACAGTCGGGGGACCACTAGCAGATTCTTCTTCTATAAAAAGCGATTGATTTAAGCCTGAATAATTATCTGGCAGTAAAGAAAGAAGAGCTTCTTTTTCTGTAATTGCCAAATCATCAACTTGCTCTAGCAAGAGCGAGTAACAACTTGATTCCAAAGCATTTGATTGTGCAGCGGAAGTGGTATCGCTGGTGATAGACACAACGAAAACAAAAACGGTAGCAATAGTCGGAATAAGTATTTTTTTAGTGGTCATAAATTTTAAGTTTAAGTTTTTTGAAATAACGGATTTATCCATTGGTTGCTATCCATCATCATCACTATCATCATCGTCATCACCACAGTTGTGTACTACGAATCCTGCGCTGATGTAAGTGTGATCGCCGTCCAGCTGGAGGTCGTAGACAGTTTCTTCTTCGGGCCTTTCGAAAACGTGCTCTAGGGTCTCGACTTTCTCTTCTCCGTCTGCTGTCTTCAGGACATCTCCGATCTGGAGCTGAGAAGCTCCCAGGTCGGCGTTGCGCCCAGTCTGCTGGAGTAGCGCTAGATCACAAACTCGCCAGCTGCCATCTGCGGCGAGGAAAGGATGATCACCAGTGACTTCGACTTTATCGTTGATTTTGAAAGTACCTCTAGCTCCGATTACTACCCTTTCATAATCTTTGACAGTATTGATGGTCTCGTCATCGCCAATCACTTGTTCTCCGACTTCTACATTCTCTATATTTTTTTCGCTACCATCAGCCATTTTTACTTTTGTGCCTGCTACGAAACATGATGCATCATCATCACCATCATCATCACCACTACTACTGCCATCAGGACAGTCACAGTCTGTGACGATTACTTGCCAGTTGGGATTATTGGTCCAAGTGTTGGGGTTAGGGACTGTGTGATATATCGATACTGCTTTCGCTCCTGGGATTAGAGTGCCTAGAGCTCTCTCGACTTGCGCCCAAAAGATAGAGTCACCTTGCGTGACGAATGAAAAAGCTGCTGCTCCAGGTATGCTGCCAAGTAGACTAAAAAGAGCAATCTTGGCCGCTAGTTTTTTTTCAATCACTATTTTTGACATAGTTTTGGAGTTAGATGAGTGGGTACTGAGAATTGTGTTTATTTGATGAGTTTTTGAATTGCTTTGAGGTTACCAGCTTGGGCTTTTTTACTCGCACGGTTGAGGATACTCTTGAGGGATTTTAGCACTTCGGGTGTGATTTTTTTAGGCAGATCGATTTCGAGAAATTTGAGTTCACCGTTGACCACTACTTTGACTCCCTTGCTTTGCACCTCGAAAATATTCGCTCTCAGGTCGTCTTGAGTGAGCTTGAGCTGACGAATTTGCTGGAAGGTTATTTGAGGATCCATGAGTGCATTTTAAGTTTAAATATTTTATTTTTTGAAAAGGGAAACCTTTGGGCAATTTTAATGTTGGTTGAGATGAGATGCAAATTTTGGGATAATGGGGATAATGAAAGAAATAGGATATTCAGATTTATCAAAAAACTGTATGTATGCAGTCAGTTTTACTTGGTAATCGCAGGTAGGTTTTTTAGTTACTCGCAGGTTTAAATTCACCACTACTTTTTTTGCCAATAGCGCTAGCAATTTGGTTTCTGACATCAGCCTTTATATCACTGAATTCAAGCGCATAAAATTTTTCAAGATTTATTTTACCTTGATACCATTTTTCTAATTTCAACATTGCTTTTCCGTCTAGTCCAGTAAGAAGCTCTGTCTCGATATATTTTCCCTCTTCTCCGCTGATATTTATTTTTTTGCCTTCTGTGGTGGTGACTTCAACCATATTAGGCTGTAAAAATTTTATAGATTTTATAATTGCTTCTGGTTTTTGACTTGTTTGTGCTAGCTTCTTTTCACGCCCTACGACCGCTGCTTGACCATTGATTGTTAGTAAATATTCCCCATTCGCGGGGAAAGAAAGCTCTACATTATTAGAGCTGCCGACTGAAAGAGCATCTTCCACATTACCAGCTTGGTCAAATAATCTGACAGTATTTACGTCTAACTTCATGCCGAGAATAGCTTTCTGTGTCGCAATCAATTCTGCATTATTAGCTTCAAGGGTTCCGGGCAGATGGATGGGCTTGTAGCCCAGCATCTCCCTAAGAAGATTTGCCATTTCGCCAGAATCAAACATAGCATTATGTTTACCTGGAACTATTTCTTTGCGAATAGCTATATTTAATGCTTCTGCTTGTTTTGTAAATGAATCTGCCAAATAAGGGGGGACATTGTCGTCATCGTCACCCATAGCGATGTAAATCGGGATCTCTCCTGGCTCTCCCTTTTTTGGTGCGTTTTTCAACGCTTCATGGGCGGACATACGGACCCTTCTTTGGGTTGGCTTTTTGCTTTTTTTGCGTCTTTCAGCATTAAGGTGATTAATCCACTCAGCAGCATTAGGGGGACCGGCCCCCGCCAAAACACCGCTGAGTAAACCTTTATATTTGAGAGCAGTGAGTAGCCCTAAAACAGCTCCCCCAGAGTGTCCTGCGACGAAAACTTCGCATCCATAATAGTCTTTCAGCGCTTTGATTGCCGGAGCTATGATTTCTAATTCATCGAGACCCCACTCTCCTCTACCACGACCATCATTGTCATAAGGTCTTTTCTTTAACTTTCTAGACTGTAGTTTTCCGTTTTTCTCTAGTCTTGCACCTGGACGTGCCATGACAACCGATAATATTTTCCCTGGGTCAATTGTAGCAACTTGATTAGCATTATCTCTATAAGACTCTACGTTGGCACGGTCAGCATTCAAAAAAACGACAATCTTTTCTGGTCGTTGACCTAGTTTCATCTCACCATGTTTTTCTATGAGTAGACCATTAATCCATTGCTCATAATCGGTTTTCTCGTTGGAATCTAACTTCAGAGTATTCGGATCGACAGGATCGTATTGTTTTTCGTTATCTCCGAAGAAGGCTAGTGCTTCATCAACGAACTTAGGAACTCCCACAGTCGCCGCGACAGATGCGCCACTGCCAAAAACAATTTTTTTCATGAATTCACGACGACTCATCCGAGGAGCACCTTGTTCTGCCGCTACTGGATTTGCTTCTCGACTTTTGTTTGCAGTTTCCATGAAATAAATTTGAGGGTAGTTTATTTTAACACTAATTAATCTTTATTGTCAACACTTTGTGAAGCTGAAAATAATCTGGTCGAGGATCAGTAAGTTTGAGTCTGGATGAATAGTTGCATTTTATGACTTCATTTTACGGAAAGCAAACAGCCGATTGTCATTAGCCAGAGCGAAGAAGAGCTTTTGTTTTGGTGAATAAGTGACTGCGTTGGTGATTCTTTCTGGGAAATACAATTTTCCAGAAATTTCATTGCTTTTTGGATTGATTTCATAGATTGCACCGTCATTGCTGCCGAAATAAATTTTCCCTAGGATTTCACGAGGAGAAGACAGAATATTGCCGATGGCACGGATTTCTTTGAGGACTTTTCCCGTCTTGAGATTTATGACATACAGACGTTTGTCGCTCGAAGTCACATAAACTTTATTTCCTACGATTAGAGGAGTGGAGTAGATGATGTCTTCAGTCTGGACACTCCAATTTTCTTTACCAGTGCCTAGATCTATAGAATAAATCTTCCCGTCATGACTGCCTGCGAGGACAGCATTATTTTTCAGATCGAAAGTCGGTCGATATTTGATTGGACCTCCAGCCTGAAATTCCCAAATTTTGCGTCCAGTTTTTGCTTCGAATAAAAGCAGTGTGGCGTCATTCGTGCCAATCGCGACAATACCTTTTTCTTTTGAATAAGCTGGCGATCCATGTAGTAGTTCTTTGACGACGTATTCCCACACTTTTTCACCCGTCTGGATATCTAGGGCGAGGACACTACCTTTCTTGCCCCAGACTCCCTTCTCTATTCCTATGAAAAGCAGTCCGAGTTCGGGAGCTAGAGCAGGAGAGCTGCCGACCCAATCACCCTCGCCGAATTTCCAAATCAAGCTGCCATTTTTCGTATCGAGACAGTAGACATTGCCATCGTAGCTGCCGAAGAAAACTCGATCACGGTGAAGCGCAGGTGACGAGAAAATACCTTTTTTCTTTAAGTCTTTTCCGCACTGAAAGTACCAAGCGGGTTTGCCGGTTTTTTGATTCACTGCCCAAAAGATCGCAGCGTCACTACCAAAGTAAAGATTCTGACTATCTAGTGCGGGTGTGGATTTTGGTACGACGAAGTAGTGACCCAGTTCAAAAGGTTGGAAATGCCAATCTTGCTTAAATTTAGACTGAGGAATTTTTTTGGTTTTGCCTCGCTCTAGTCCGAAATCAGCCAGTCGGTAGATGGAAAAAATTTTAATATTATTCTCCTTCAAAAAATTCTGACCCCTAACGTTGTAGTAATTCACAATCACAAAAACCTCTCGGATTTTTCGATTGATATCCTCTAGCGCGACCCGGACTTTATTTAGTGTGCCGCCAGCATTCATGAGATCATCTACTACGACGATTGGATCATTTGTGATCTCACCTTCGATGAGATGTTGTCGACCATGATTTTTTCTTTCCTTCCTGACAAAGAAGCCGTTGACCTTGAGTCCTCGGTGGCGTCCTTCTAGGATCATCGCGGCGACGAGAGGGACGGATCCAGCCTCTAGTCCACCGACCTGAAAAGGCCATTTTTTTTCAAACTTATCCCAAAAAACTTTGGCGGATAATTCCAAGCCTTCCGCATCCATAAAAGTCCTACGGAGATCGACGAGCCACTTGCCCTGTTTTCCCTTAGTGCTCATTATTTTGTTGCCATTCTTGGACAGAATGATGGATTTCTCCATAATGATTTGGAGCAGGCGATCTTTTGATTTGAGAATCATTTATCAAAGCAATATCCGTATTCTGAAACTATTTTAAACTTTATTTTTTTAAATTTTTCTCTGGCTTGCATGGCCATTGCGCAGGCTTTTTTTATATCACGAGGCTGCCAATTTTTTGAGCTCTTGATCAGTGGCGCGTTGCGGGGAAGTTTCTGTCCGATTTTGATTTTATATTCCGACTGCTTCAGGTCAAGCAATGTGTTGGGATTGAGATAAAGCTGCTTTATCTGGAGATAGTAGGGACTTAGAGAAGTCGCGAAGTCCAGTGTTTTTCCGAACCACTCTAGTGAATCTCCTGGTAAGCCAAAAATAAGATCAAGCTTGATTACGATTTTGTGCTTTTTGCTTTCATGCAAAATCATCTCAAAAATTTTGAAGTCAAAGTTATTTTTTCGGCTCGCTAGATATTGGACATCAGGATTGATTGACTGCAGTCCGATGTGTATGTGGTTTACATTTATTGCGCCAAATTTTGCGATTATTTTTTCATCTAATAATTCTGGTCTAGTCATGACTGACAAAGTAGGGGCTTTTTTTTTGTTTGGAAAGACTTTCTTATAAGCTTTGAGGAAATCATCGAGATGTTTTGGTGAAGCCATGAAGGTGTCGTCCAATACTGAAATTTTTTTCACGCCTTTTTCGCTCAAGTATTTCATCTCTGCCAAAACACGGTCAATCGGAAAGTTCCGTACTTCCGCAAACTTCACACTACGAAAACAGTAATGACACCGATAGGGGCAGCCACGTGCAGTCGTGAGATAAAAGAAAGGATTTTTTTTGGAAGCAAGTTTGGACTTAATAAAATCATCGAATAAGCCTTCTAAATAAGGTGAGGGAATTTTGGAGAGATTGGTGATTAGATGGGCATCTTTATTTACGACAATCCTTTTGCTTTTACGGTAGCTTATGCCGCTTATTTTCGCTAAATCTTTTTGCGTGCAATAGCCCAACAGGGGTACTTCAGCTTCGCCTCTCAGAATGAAATCAAGTTTGGGATTTTTTTCTAGCAGCTCGGTAGATCTTTTTTCGGCGATTTTGTAGCTTTGAAGACCGACTTTTATTTCTGGTTGGAGTTTTCTCAGCTTGGCAATAATCCTAAGTGTCACCCCTTCATAAAACATACCACTCCAGATAATGTTGTCGAGAAAAAAGATGACAGTGTCGGATTCGTGACCAGCGATGACGTAGGCATCTTTCGTGAAGTCACTAATTTTTTTCTCCCTACCCACCACCACAGGCAAAATTTTCACCGTGGATTGAGGGGCATATTCCCGTAGGTAGGCTACTGCATAGCCCAGATCCAGAGGGGTGTAGTTGACGCCTTTGTGGTCGAAGTAAACGAGAAGGATTTTATTAGCTTTCATTTTTTGAGTTTCATCGAGAGACAGCCGCCCTGACATTGTTTTGGGAAAAATTCACAGCTCTCACAAGCAGCTAGTAGGGGATCACAGCGTAGCTTGTCTACTACTTTCCCGAAATTCAAACAATTTTTCGCTGCTAGGTTGAGATCGACACAGGGCAAAAAAGATCCATCTGGATTTATTACTACGGATCTTTTAGCAGGTTCACAACGAGAATACAGTCCACAATTTGTGCGTAAAAATTTCAATTGTTTTTCTGTAAAAAGACAAAGTGGTACTGCACGATTGAGCGTGATTTTTTGTTTATTTTTTTTAACCAATTTAGCAAAATCAAATAGGACTTCCCCAAGTTTTTTATCCAAGAGATAGGGGACTATCGGAGAAAAAGAAACTGAGCTGGCGTATTTTTTCGCCCAGTCGGCATATTTGTGCAGCTGAGTGGAAGAATCTTTCACTCCGAGGTTGAAGCGTAATCCAGCTGGAATTTTATGTTCGTGATATTTCGTGAGATTTTTTAAAATTTTTGGACATAGCTTAGGGTCGGTTAGATTTGTTCCATTGATCATCACCATGTGCGGCAATACTTTTGGTAGTTTCATGCCATTCGAAAGAAGACCTACTTGCATGCCGAGATTTTGCGAAGCTTCAATGGCCTTATCAATGTGTGACCAAATCGTAGGTTCACCGCCGATGAAAGTAATTTTCGACACTCCTTGTGTTACCAGCCAGTCTAATATTTTGCGAAATTTTCCCCAGCTCATTTGCGGGAACTTCCCACGGTATTTGCTAGCATAGCAATAACTACATGCGAGGTTGCAGGCATAGGTCGGGACGATATGGACACTTTTTAGTTTCATCAAAAAGGTGAGAGAGGAGGGTAGTCATAATTTTCCAAATACTCATTTTGAATTTTATTGCAGACTGGATTGAGCGCGCAGTTGGCACAGGTTTTTTTACTCCAAACTTCTTCTTGAAAAAGTCTTTGGCGATATCTTTTTCCTTTCCTCATACTTATCCTGAGCTCATGTGGCCAAGGGCTAGTTTGATGAATCACCTGGGGTAAATCTTGCCAATCCTTGAAATAGCAAAATGGTAAATTAAAAAGAGTTATTTTTATTTTAGAATTAGCTAAGATAATTTTTAGAGATTTTTTTACTGTTTCGATAACTTCAGGCTGGCCCAACGGAACAACTTTTTGTTTTTGACCCTCGTTCATCGATGTGCCGAGATAAAGACCGCGAACTACAATCGCGGCTCCGTAGTTGATTTTTTTAGTAACGAATTTTACCAACTTTGGCAGTATTTTTAAGTTGTCCTTGGTTATCGCGATGATTACCACTAGCTTAATCTGATTTTTTTGAGAAAAATTAATGGCATTTTGTATTCCTGCAATCTTTAGTTTTTCGATTTTTGTTTTCGCTGGCCAGTGATCTACATCGCTCAGCGACAACGCTAACTTCTTTCTTTTACGAGGATATTTATTAAATAATTGATTGAGCTTGGAAGTGAAATCTTTTTTGACAAATCTAAGTGAATTTGTATTGAGGGAGACCTGCACACGAGTGGGTTCCTGACTCAGGAGAAAGTCCATGATTTCCCAAAATTCTGGGTGTAGAGTGGGTTCTCCTCCGGAGAGAATCACCTGAGAAATATTCCACTTTTTATAGGCGAATTGATATCGGTTGATGACCTCCTTGAGAGAATATTCAGGAGCACGATTTAATAAAGCTCGATTAAAGCAAAATTTACAGTTGCTGTTGCAACGATAGGTAGTATTCAGCACTAGGGTGGCGAAATCGAAATCTGCGCCTTTCTTCATTTCCAACATTGGGGATCTTTAGCGAAAAAATTTCCAGTCACGGCTGCAGAGATACAACTAGCTCCACCTTTGCATTTTTCAAAAACGCTACACTTTGGGCACTCTTTGTCTCTTGGCATATTTGTTACAAGCTTTTTGTAATCGTTTTCGTAAATCTTATTTAGGGTCTGCTTTTTTATGTTACCAATTTTATTGGGAAAGAGGCGACAAGGATAAACATCGCCATTTGGCATGATGGTGATAATGCTCATTCTCCTGACACCACAGCTGTGAAAGTTTCCACTGGGCCATTGTGTGTACTTTAGTCCACTCATGCAGGTGTTGGTTTTGAAAACTCCATTCCCATTTTTTAGTCGATACTTTTGATTTAGTTTTTCGACTTTGATGTAAAAATCACGTAACTCTCTGGGCTTTAGCATCATCGCTATTTCTTTTTTGCCACCGCCGATTGGCACGAATCTTCTCAGTGTCATGCGAACATCGTAGATCAATAATAAGTCAACTAGCTCCAAAACTTGCGGGTAATTCATGCGTGAAATCGTAGCTGCGAGATGCACTGGAATTTCATTTTGTTTGACCAGACTGACCGCTGCCAAGATTTTTTCGAAAGACCCCTTGCCACGAATTTCATCGTTGATTTCCTCTGGGCCCTCGATACTGATTTGTATTCCGCTCACTATCGGTGCGCGTTTTTTCAATGCTTGTAAAAAGTTTTTAGTTAGCAGGGAACCATTTGTGAGAAGTGTGCAGTGTTTGAAATATTTTTTGTATTGTGAGATGTATTCCAAAAAATCAAGTAAGTCTTGACGCAAGAGGGGCTCTCCGCCAGTTAAATTCAGTCGACCCTGCGCGCCTGTTTTTTTCAACAGTGCGATGTATTCATCAAAAACTCGTTTCAAGGCATCTAGGTGCAATTCCTCATTTTCGTAAGTTTCTGCATAACAATGCTTGCAACGAAAATTACATCTATCTGTGAGGTGCCATTGCAGCGTTAGAGATTTTGGATGATTTAGGGTGGTGAGAGACACTCTGACATTTTAACAAAATACTCAAGCTTTAGGACTGAGCTTATGAAATTGCAGCTGTGATTAATCTTGTTTTGTAAATTTTTTTACATCAAATACTCCTCCAGCCCATCCTCCCAACTTCTCAGTTGCGGTAGCTTGGTGTTTTGCAAGATAGAAACCTTTGGTCGTTGTGCCGCCGTTGGAAATTCACTACTTGGGATGTCGGAAACTTTTGTTGGTAAATTTTTAATTTCAAAAATCTTTCGTGCGAAATCCGCCCAGCTTGTCGTGCCCGAATTCGTTACGTGGAAAATCCCGCTCACATTTTCGAGAATGATTTTTTTTGTCGTTTGCGCCAAATCTTTCGCAAAAGTCGGGCAGCCGATTTGATCGGAAACGACTTTAATTTCAGAATTTTTCCGTGCAAGTTCCAACATCTTTGTCACGAAATTCTGTCCGTCACCAAAGAGCCAACTCGTTCTCAAGATTGCAAATTCGCAACCTGAATCCAAAATTTCTCGCTCGCCAGCGAGCTTTGATTCTCCATAAAAATTCACCGGCTTCGGCTCGTCGTCTTCTTCAAATCCTTCGTCGTGTTTGCCATCAAAAACATAATCAGTCGAGAAATGAATTAGTTTCATTCCAGAATTTTTGCAAATTTTTGCGAGATTTCCGACTGCTTCCGAATTTATTTTCATCGCCAAAGCTTGTTCTGTCTCGGCGCGATCGACAGCGGTGTAGGCAGCGGCGTTCACGATGAAATCAGGTTTCAACTGTCCGCAAGTTTCCGCGACTTTCGAAAAATCCAAAATGTCGAGTTCATTTTTAGCAAAACTTTTTAAATCAGAACTACCAGAAAGCTCTTTGCCTAAAGCTTTTCCCAGCTGTCCGTTTTTTCCGAGAAGGAGAATTTTTTGCATGTCTGGCTGACTAATTTAATTAAATAACGAAACAACTCATCTAGACATTAAATTTAAAAACGCAAACATCACCGTCTTTCACAACGTACTCTTTGCCCTCACTACGAATCCAACCTTTTTCGCGTGCGTTTGCTTCACTGCCGGCTGCTACCAAATTTTCATAACTCATCACATCTGCGCGGATGAAACCTCTCTCAAAATCGGTGTGGATTTTGCCTGCCGCGACTGGTGCTTTAGAGTTTCTTTGCACTGTCCAAGCGCGAGTTTCTTTTTCTCCGCTTGTGAAAAAAGTAATCAAAGCTAAAGCTTCGTAAGCTTCACGGATCAAACGATTCAAGCTTGATTCTGCCAAACCTAAATCAGCAAGGAAAATTTTTGCTTCCTCATCTTCCAGTTCGACCAGTTCAGATTCCACTTTCGCGGAAATGGGAATCACTTTTGCGTTTGCTCCGAGATTCGCTTTTCGTTTAAATTCGTTGGCATCGAATTTCACCAAATCTTCTTCACTTAGATTAACAGCGTAAAGAAGCGGTTTTGTCGTAAGTAAGTGCAGCTCGTGCAAAATTTTCTGCTCTTCTTCATTATCCATTTCTACGCTGCTGGCGAGTTTCCCATGCTCCAAAACTTCCCGAATTTTCGTGATTGCTCCGACCGCGATTCTCGCCTCCTTGTCGCCACCCTTCGCTTTCTTTTCAAAATCGCTGCTGCGTTTTTCCAAAGTTTGTAAATCCGCGAGAATTAACTCGGTTTCGATGGTTTCGATATCGTCCGCAGGACTAGGATTCACCGAAACATGTTGGATGTCGGGATTCACGAAATCGCGGACGACTTGCGCGATAGCGTCGACTTCTCGGATATGAGAAAGAAATTTATTGCCCAAACCCTCACCCTCACTTGCGCCTTGGACTAGACCGGCGATGTCAACGAATTCAATTGCTGTGGGAATTTTCTTTGCCGATTTTGAAATTTCCGCTAATTTGTCCACTCGCTCGTCTGGAATTTCCACGATTCCGATGTTGGGATTGATTGTGCAAAAAGGGTAATTTTGCGCGTCGGCGGCGTGCGATTTCGTGAGGGCGTTGAAGAGTGTTGATTTACCGATATTCGGCAACCCCACGATTCCTATTTTTAAAGTCATTTTAGTTGCTTTTTAATCTAAAATTTGGTAAAATTAAAAACCAAATTTAACTTATTTTAGTGGAATTTGCTTCAAAACTCATTCGCGGAACAAAAAAGCGTGTCTGCAAGCAGGCAGGCTTCACACTTGTCGAGTTGATTGTGGTGATTGTGATTATCGCAATTATTTCGGTTTTGGCTTTTCCAGATTTTATGCGATCGCTGCGTCGAGCCAGATTCGAAAAAACAGTCGGCGAGGTGGTGGTTCTGCTCGAAAAGGCTCGGACGCAGGCGCTTGCGAGCGAGCTTGATTCTGTTTCAAAAATTCCTTCAGGAGGCTATGGAGTTTATTTTGATTTTACCTCTTTTGTTTCTCCGGCTTTACCGACTGCCCAGCAGGCAGTTCTTTTCATTGACGACTACAATGCTGCTGAAGGCAAGGCTGTCAAAGTTGATTATGCCGATGAGGATATTGTGAATCGTGTTATGCCTGATGAGATTTATACTGCTGGTAGTGATTCAGTAATTGAAATAATCGACATTAACGAACCAGATTATATTCAGATAGCTAAGTTAAAAGGCGACAAACTTTTGGACGGAAGTGCGTGGGCTCACGCTATGAAGAATAAAGTTACTATGATTTTCAGGCCTCCCTATGCCGAAACCACAATTTTTGGTGATGGGGAAGTTACCGATGCTGATCTCAAAAATTTTGAAATTGAGTTCAAGCTGGTGACGGAAAATATTTGTCGGCAAATTAAATTCAATCGTGTCACTACGACTCCTCAAATTTTTAAAGCCGCTTGCTCTTGAAGCCCATTCTAAAATCTCGTCGGGGAGAAACTTTGATTGAAGTTTTGGTCGCAATCATTATTCTTGTGGTTGGTGCCTTGAGTGCTGTGAAGCTGCTTGGATTGGCAAGTATTAATTCTCAGCTTACGAAGGAACGGGTCATTGCGACGAATTTGTCTCGTGAAGGTCTCGAGGCAGTTCGTAATATCCGTGACACAAATTGGCTCCGTTTCGGGGGGGAGCGGAGACTGTGTTGGAATAATATTGATGTTTCAGAATGTGTTGATACCGACGATGGTGACGGGGTTACCGACGATCCGATTGTTCATGAGCAGAATTACATCGTAAAGTTCGATACTGGCACTTTCCGTTGGGAGCTGGAAGAAGTTTCGACGGGGGAGTTAGATCTCTCCGATGAGCTTGCTGACAATACTGCTTATCGTCTCGAGACTGGTAGCAACGGACTTTATAATCATATCGACGACACACCAGATGACCCTGCCGATGACACAATTTATTTTCGCCAGATTTATACAGAATATCTCAATGACGATCAAACTCAAGATGCCACGACGAATGCCAGTAACAATATTCTTCGCGTGACTTCGAAAGTAGAATGGATGGACCGAGGCAGAATCAGCGATGTCACACTTACCACTATTTTGACCGATTACCTCGGTCGCAAAAATCACGACTAATGTCTCAGTTTTCCACTAAATTTCGTTCCCAAAAAGGCTTCACGTTGGTTGAGGTGATTGTCGCTATTTCAATTTTTCTAATTGTGATTGCAGCGACGACGGGTATGTTTACCGACGCTTTTGCCACCAAGCGCAAAGCGGAATTGTCGCGGACGCTTTACGAGGAGTCACGGATTGTGCTCGAAAGAATTGTGAAAGAGGTGCGGCGGGGGACGATTGACTATGAGGAATATTTCAGCAGAACTCAAGTAGGATCAACTGCTCCTGGAAAAAATTATGGTCTGTATGCGGCGAAGTTTTATCAAAATTGCGCGATACTTCCCTGTGTCGACGATCTAGCTAAAAGTGAAGTTACTCGCTTTTCCGAAAATATCGGAGAAAACACCTCAGCTCTTGGCTCGGCGCTTAGTACGAATTTGCAAACCGAGCTTTATCTCATTACTGCCGAAGGAAATGAAAAAACGATTATTAAAACAGAAAATGATGTCCTCGAAAAACGTATTGTGATGCTGAAGCTTCCGGGGGGAGATTCAGACGCGGATGGGCAAATAGATGAGTGGATCATTTACAACGGAGCGACAAAGCCAAGTCCTTCTCAGTTTTGGGATTTTTGTTCGACTTATATCGCCAATGAGTGCTCATTGTTTAAATTCCAAAAAATTCAACCTGACTCGATTAATATTACTTCTCTCAAATTTTACATATCTCCTCTCGAAGATCCTCGTAAGGCTTTTGCCGAATTTACCGACGATATCCAACAGCAGCCGCATGTCACGATTATCCTGACTGCCGAGCCGAGCGGAGCTTACAGTCGTGGAATTCGTGGAGATTTGCCGACTGTCACTTTGCAGACCACTGTTGCTGCGCGGGCGCAGAATGAAGTTAAAAGCCTTAATCCTTAAATGCCAGATTTTTTTCACCAACTACGCCAAAAATTTTCCGATACTCGTGGTGTTTCTTTGCTAGTTACATTTGGACTTACGATTGTGCTTGTCACGATTGCGACGGGTGTCACTCAGATGATTTTGGGATTTATGCGTACGACGAAGCAGGTCGAGCTGGCGAATGTCGCTTATTCCGCTGCGGAAGGGGGTATTGAAATGGCACTTTACGATTTGGCGGCTTACGAAGATGGTTATGAGACTGATCCGGATCAGTTGGTTTGCGGAGCGTCCATCAATGTTGCCCAATCGAGCGATTTTAGTACGGCATGTGGTCCTACGAAAGAATACCGTTTCGCGAACTTCACTGGAGCGAATCTTTCCGGCGGGCGCGGATTTTGGAGGTTATTTTCGCGGACTTTAGATAGCGATTCTCTTACTTTGCTTGAGAAGTATTACACCCCTAATCCATATTTCGTGGGTGACAAAGATGGGAATTTGGAAACGGGCGAATGGGGAGAACTGACAAAAAGTAATCCGATTAGCTTGAGTTTGTTGACCGATAATGGTGATTTAACCGTCTCGCCTTCGGCTAGATTTGATTATCTTTTGAAAAACAAAGATATGAAAATTATTTTTGATGCAGGAGCTGATTTTGACGACGACTACGATTCCACGGACGACGACGAAGAATTATTTACCTGGACGCTTTCGGCCTTAGATGTTGGTGGAGATGAATTTACACTTCAAGGTGTTGTCTGGGAGTCGGATTTTACCGACGACTGTACCACGAATGGTGGGAGTGCGAATTGCTTCATTTTTGATTTGAAGAAGTCAACAGTCTTGATTGGTACAAGTGGAGATGCCTACGCTGGTGAGGATATCAACAAAAATCTCGATTTAGATGCTGCTGATGCGTTGCATGTTTCTGGTTTTCCTGGTGAGCTCAATCGTGTTTCGTCGGTAGAAGAGAGTTTTGCGTACGCTACACCGCAAGAATTTATTGTGGAATTAAATCAAGCGATGACCGACGGGTTTATCCCAGATTGGGAAAGCGCTCGGCTGACTATCAATCTAATCGCGACGCTTGCTGAAACTTCTGGCGTCACCTCCAATGCTTTGAATTTTAAGCTCGAAAGTGATGAGCCGTGGGCGGATGAATTTACTTACATTGTCTCAGAGGGTTTCGCTGCCAACATTAAGCAAACAATCCAAACCCGCTTCCGTCGCGAATCGGCAATCTCAATTTTCTCTTACGTTATTTTCCAGTAGCCTAGACGGCACACAGCATAAAACTTGATGGTGTATGTCTAAAAAGTTTCACTCATATTTTTTTGATATTTTGAAGTAAAATTCGTCGCGATGAAGTTGACAATTCTCTCTGACGGCGGTGCACGTGGCAATCCTGGTCCTGCGGCGGCGGGTGCAGTTCTCCGAAACTCCACAGGGGAGACGGTTGGCTCATTTTCCCAGTTTCTCGGTGACGCCACCAATAATCAAGCCGAGTATTTCGCGGCGCTGCTCGGGATTCAAAAAGCCGCCGAGTTGGGAGCGGTTGAGGTTGAGATTTTGCTTGATTCAAAATTAGTCGTCGAGCAAGTCGCTGGTCGTTGGAAAATTAAAGATTTGGAATTGAAGAAGCTCGCCGAAAAAATTCACGCTATTTTGCCAAAATTCCAAAGCTGGAAAATCAGCCACATTCCCCGCGAAAAAAATCGGGAGGCAGATGCTCTCGTCAATCAAGTTTTGGATGCGCGCGGATTCAAAAAAACTTTATTTCACGGTTTTCGCTAATTTTGCGACCTTGGATTTGCGCCGCGCCGCCGTTTTTTTGTGCAGCAAGTTCTTTTTGGCAGATTTGTCGATTGCCTTGTAGGCCGCCTTGACTGCTTCTGCAATTTTTTCAACCGTGCCTTTTTCTTTCGTGAGTTTTTCCACGACTTTTATCGCGGCGTTCATTCTGCTTTTACGAATGCGGTTGCGCGCAGTTTTTTTCTTGTCTTTGCGCACTTCCTTGATGGCAGATTTGATTAAAGGCATTTTGAGTAATTAAGAATTAAAAATGAATAATTTAAAATGAAGTTGCGAGATTTTAAAGATTTCCTCGAAAAAGCGCAACTAAGACCAGACTACTAATTCGATATTTTCTCCACAAATTGATTTCAGCATTCTCAAAGTATTCGATTGTGATTGGTCCAATTTTACGACTACGATTTTGGTTTCGCCTTTTCCGATTTTTTCGGCATCTTTCGGAATTTCCAAAACTTTGACTCCGAGATTTAATTTTGCGCGCAATTTTTCGACATCGAGATCGGCTCCAATCAAAACCGCTTGATGTGATTTTTTGACAAGCTTCTTTAAAAAATTGACTTCGTTTTGTTTGGGATTATGAAAAATAACTGCCGCTTTTACTTTCAAAAGTTGTTCGGCTTCGTGGACAGAACTCACTTTCCCAGCGAAATAAGAACTCAAAACAATGCCAAGCACGGCAAGTAAGACTCCTCCGATGACTGCTGCCGCGAGAGCTTTCGGTAGGCTTTCACGCGAGTCACCCAAAGATTCCCCGTGGATGGTGGTTAAAAACTTGAACTTCGAATTCAAATTATATTTTTCGATTTCGTCATTTAAGATTTGTTTAATCGACTGGGTGACATCTCTTGCGCCGTTTTCACTGAAACGAGCTTCCACCAAGAAATTTTGTTTCGCTTGCGGTGCTGCCGAAAGACTGACAACGCCACCCGCGATTCCACTGACTCGTTCCGCCAAAGTCGGGGAGCGCATCCAGCCTGCCACTGTTTTGGCGAAGTCGTCAGAAACTTTCGTCGCATCAAAATTCCTCTCACCTTCTGTTTCGGCTGCCACTCCGACTGAAAAAAGCAGAGTCAATTTCTTGACTGGTGGTTGCAAAAAAAAGATTGCTGTTGTCGCTAGGATTGTTGCCATTGTGATTACCGCGACTGTCAGCCACTGTCGTCGGATGAGGTTGGCGAAAGCTTGTAAATCCATTTTGAAAAAAAGTTAAAAGCGAGGGAAAGTCTATCGAAAAGGAGTTCAAATTGAAAGCGGGTCTTTCGTTGGAGTGTTTTTTATGCTAAAATAGGGCTTATGAAGCTCCAAAAACTTTACGAACTTGCCGTTCAAAAAGGCATTGACGCCGATCCGCGCTCCAAAAGTGAGGTCGCAGATTTTCTCAAAAAAGAAAAAGAGGTTTTCACTAAATTAGAAAAAAAAGAAAAAGAGTTCTTTGATTCGGCGTGCCTACAAAATCCTTACTCTGACACGCGGATTCTCGTCGGTTCGCTGGATTCCGAAATCAAAAAAATTGCTGTTGGGATTGATCTCGAAGCGACAGAGTTGCTGCTCATCCATGAATTAAATAAGTCTGGTGCCAAAATTGATTTGGCGCTTTCGCATCATCCTGAGGGAATTGCTTTGGCGAAACTCGACGGTGTGATGAAGCTGCAGGAAGATCTTTACGCACAGGCAGGTGTGCCGGTGAATGTGATTGAAAAATTAATGGACAAAGAAATTCAAAAAATCATCCGGGCGATTCACCCGATTAATCATTCCAAAAATATTGACGTTGCACGGTTGCTCGAGATTCCTTACGCATGCACACACACCGTCGCTGATAACATGGCTTATCGTTTCGTGGAAAAATTAATCGCCACCAAAAAGCCGAAAACAGTCGGGGAGGTAATTGATGCCTTGCTGACTGAGCCGGAATTTACAGAAAGTGCTAAGCGGGGAGTGCCGCCTATTACTTTCGTTGGTAACAAAAATTCGCGTGCTGGAAAAGTCGTCGTCACTGGATTCACTGGTGGGACTTCTGGATCAGCCGAAGTTTATGAATCAATGAAACATGCCGGAGTTGGCACCGAGATTGCGATGCACATGAAGCCAGAAGCACAAAAAGAAGCGGAAAAAAACCACATCAATGTCGTCATCGCGGGACACATCGCCTCGGACTCGCTCGGGATGAACTTACTCTGCGACGCTTTCCAGAAAGCAGGGGTCAAAGAAATTGTCTCGCTGGGTGGATTTACTCGTTTCGCACGCAAATAATCTCATAATAAAAAACCCTCATAATGCAGCGAGGGTTTTTGTTTTACTTACCAAAAAATTTGCGGAAATTATTTCTCGAATAATTTCCGAATCTTTGCTCCGACGATTTCGATTGGGTGCTTCTTTTCTTCGGCACGTAATTTTTTCATTTGTTTCATTCCGTTGGCGTATTCCGCCATCCAACCTTTGGCGAATTTACCCGTCTCGATGTCTTTTAGCGCTGTCTTCATTCTCTTTTTTACTCCTGCGTCGATAATCTTCGGACCGACGGTGCGTCCGCCCCATTCGGCGGTGTTACTCACGACATCATACATTTTGGCGATGCCGCCTTCATAAATTAAATCCATAATTAATTTTGTTTCGTGGAGGCATTCGAAATAAGCTAGCTCGGGCGGGTAACCCGCTTCCGTCAAAGTTTCGAACCCGGCTTTGATTAATTCTGCCATTCCGCCACAGAGGACAGTCTGTTCGCCGAACAAATCTTCGTAAGTCTCTTGTCCGAAAGTACCTTCGAGTACGCCAGCTTTCGTGAAGAACATCGCTTTGGCCATCGCGAGTGCGATTTTCTTCGCGTTGCCATCTTCATTCCGCTCTATACAAATCAACGCCGGCACGCCGAAGCCTTGCAGATAACATTTACGCTCTTCTGTGCCAGGACATTTTGGCGCTACCATGATTATGTTCACACCCTTTGGGGGGACGATTCTTTTGAATATAATTGAAAAGCCGTGGCTGAAGCTTAGCGTTTTATCAGGAGTGACATGTTGCGCGATTTCTTTCGCATAGACTTCTTTTTGGATTTCATCCGGAATCAAAATATGGATAATGTCACCTTTTTTCGCTGCCTCCGAGATTGTCGCGACCTTCAAACCATCCTTCTTCGCCAATTTCGCCGATGGACCGCCTGCTCGCACGCCGACGATGACATCGACTTTCGAATCGTGCAGCATCTGAGCTTGCGCCCGACCTTGTGCGCCGTAGCCGATCACCGCGATCGTTTTCCCTTTCAAAACCGAGACGTCAGCGTCTTTGTCGTGGAGGAGTTTCATGGAAGTTAGGATTAAGGATTAAGCCCCGAAGGGGGCCCTTGGGGGGCTAAGATAATAAGTAGAAAAATTAAAAAACTTTTACTCCAAATTTTCCTCGGTTTCAAGCTCGGTCGCGACCTCCGCTGGAGCGGGGATTAGCGTCAATGGATCGATTTCTTCGAATTCTGTCGGTGCGAAGATTTCCTGTGGCTTGCCGATTCCAGAAATTTTCGTGTCGGCGTAGATCGTAATCTGTCCGTCCGGTAAAGATTCCAAACTTAAATCCGTCAAATTCAAATTTAGCACGACCGTTTCTCGTTGGATTAGTCCGTTTTTTTTGCCGATTTCTAGAGTGCCACTCGAATTTTTGGCGATGGTCAGTAAAACTTTTTTGATTAAATTTTTAATCTCTTCAGTTAACGCAAAAGGACTTTCTGTTCCTTCTGACAGCTGGGGTGTTAACATTTTTTCAATTATCGTAAAAAATTGATTCGAAGCCAAAAATTCCGAATTTAATTCGACCTTAAATTTTTGATTCTGACCAAAACTGAACGGTAGACTTTTCACCAAAAAAATATCGTTTGTCGCGAACAAATTTTTCAATTCCGTTCGCAGCGCTAGCTGCTTGTTTTTTTGCTCCTCAAAAAGTTTTTCAATCTCTGGATCAGCGGATTTCAGTTTTGCGAATGAAATCGCAAACCATTTTTCCGCGAAGGCACCTGCTGCACCGACTGCTGCTGCGATTTCATTCGGCGCTCCAGTCAGATTCGCGCGCGCCAATTTGCCGTAAAAAACTTCGTCCAAAATTAACAATTCACCAGCTAAATCAATCGTCGCGCCTCCAGCAGTTCCGGTCACCGCGAGATTATAATCGAGATTGGGGAGATATTTTTTCAGCTCATTCCCGCGACCAGAAAAACTCAAAACTAAATTGCCTGCCAGATTTTCTGCTCCAGAAATGCTCAAATTTACGGAACTTTCAAAAGCGGCCGATTCTGTCTCGAAATAATTAGCGACAGCTTGATTCACAAAAGCCTGTGGATCAGCTGGTCGGTCGAGAAAGACCGCTTTCATCATGAAGCTGACGCCGCCGATGATTGTCACCGCGAGGATGCCCAAAACTATTTTTTTCATTTCCAAAAATTAAAAGCTCGGCAATTTTAACTCAATTTCAGCTCAACCAGAAACAGCGGTCGCGCCTGTCCGTGAAATCTCCAAAATTCCGAAATCAGAGACAATCGCTAAAAAACTTTCGATTTTGCGCGGCTCGCCGCAAATTTCCGCGATTAAATAATGCGAATTCTGTTTGGCAATTTTCGCGCCAAAAAGTTTCAAATTCTTCAAAACGGCGGCTTTATTTTTAGCCGTAATTTTGATTTTCACCAAGGCGAGATCGCGAATTGTCGCATTTTCTTCGTCCAGCTTTTTGATTTTAATCACCTCGACGACTTTGTACATTTGACGAAAAACTTGGTCGACGTTGGTTGATGCGTTGACCACGATTGTCATTCGGCTCAAGCCTTCCTTCTCCGAGTGGCCGACGGTGAGGCTCTCGATATTAAACCGCCTCCGACGAAAAAGGCTGGCGATGCGATTCAGTACGCCGGCTTTGTTTTCCACGAGGGCGACGAGGGTGTGAGTCTTAGACATGGAACATGGAACACATAACTTGAAACAAAAGTTATTTTAGCAAAAAGCCCGACTGAAGCCGAGCTTTTCTCCAAAATTTTCCTGAGAATTACTTCTTCTCCTCATCCACCACTTCTCCCTCAACCGTTTCGTCACCCTCTTTCTTTGGCTCGTTTTTGTCGTCGACTTTTACATCGTCGGTCGATTGTGTCGCCTGATTTTCGTAAAGTTTCGCGAAGGTGGTTTGGGCGACCTTATTTAGCTCGTCCATCGCTGTTTTCAATTTCTCGGCATTCAAATCTTTTTCGCCGAGTTCATTTTTCAATTTTTCCAGCGCTTCTTTGATTGCCTTAGTGTCGGCTTCCGCGATTTTCGATTCGTGCTCTTTCAGAGTTTTTTCCGTTGAATAAACGAGTGCATCGGCTTCGTTCACGACAGTCACGCTTTCCTTTTTCTTCTTGTCATCCTCGGCGTGCGACTCGGCTTCTTTTCGCATTTTCTCGACTTCTTCATCACTCAATCCTGAGCTGCCCTGAATGGTAATCTTCTGTTCTTTGTTTGTGCCTTTGTCTTTGGCCGAAACATTCAAAATTCCGCTCGCGTCAATGTCAAAAGTGACTTCGACCTGCGGAACGCCGCGGGGAGCAGGAGGGATTCCGTCGAGGATGAATTTCCCCAAGCTTTTGTTGTCTGCTGCCATTTCTCGTTCGCCCTGCAGGACATGAATTTCCACGCTTGGCTGATTATCTGCTGCGGTCGAAAAAACCTGGCTCTTGCTGGTTGGGATCGTTGTATTTCTTTCAATTAGCGGCGTTCGGACACTGCCGAGAGTTTCAATTCCTAGTGTCAACGGTGTGACATCGAGGAGTAAAACATCTTTCACGTCTCCGCCTAGGATGCCGCCTTGGACCGCCGCGCCGATCGCGACTGCTTCGTCGGGGTTCACATCTTGCAATGGTTCTTTGCCAAAAATCTCTTTCACTTTGGCTTGCACCGCTGGCATGCGTGTCTGTCCGCCGACCAAAATTATGGCGTCAATTTCGCTAGCCTTGATTTTGGAATCGGCAATCGCTTTTTTGCAGGGCTCGACTGATCGTTCAATCAAATCGGCGACGAGGGCTTCGAGTTTCGCGCGGGAGAGCTTGATGCTGAAATGTTTTGGACCGTTGGCGTCGGCGGTGATGAAAGGCAGACTAATCTCTGTCTCAGTCGCGCTCGACAGCTCCTTTTTCGCTTTTTCTGCTGCTTCTTTTAGTCTTTGCAGCGCTAGTTTGTCTTCTCGCAAATTAATCCCGTCGGATTTCTGAAACTCATCGACCAGGAAATTCATAATTTTTTGATCGAAATCGTCGCCGCCGAGATGGGTATCGCCATTCGTCGAAATCACCTCGAACTGCTTTTGTCCATCGACATCGGCGATTTCCAAAATCGAAATATCGAAAGTTCCGCCGCCAAGATCGTAAACCGCGATTTTTTGATCCTTCGCTAATTTTTTTTCAAGACCATAAGCGATGGCCGCCGCGGTTGGCTCGTTGATAATCCGTTTCACGTCGAGACCAGCGATTTTGCCGGCGTCTTTGGTCGCGCTGCGCTGGGAGTCGTTGAAATAAGCGGGCACGGTTATTACCGCTTCTGTGATCGTCACACCCAGTTTCGCCTCAGCGTCTTTCTTCATTTTTTGCAAAACCATCGCGGCGATTTCAGATGGTCGATGATTTTTGCCATCTAACATAATTTCGCATTCGCCTTTCCCGCCAGCGACGACGCTGAAAGGGATTTCCTTGATTTCCTCCGTAACCTCCGAAAACATTCTCCCGATGAATCTTTTTGAGCTAAAAATCGTATTTTCCGGATTGATTGTCGCCTGATTTTTTGCTGGTGTGCCGACGAGGCGGTTACCGTCTTTTACCGCGACGACAGAGGGGGTAGTTCGATTGCCTTCGGAATTTTCTAAAACGGTCGGTTTACCAGCCTGCATCACCGCCATACAAGAATTTGTCGTACCGAGGTCAATTCCTAAAATGTAGCTCATTTTTTAAGGGGTTAAATTTCACGAAACGCCGAACATTCCGCGGTGATTCGCGCCAGGAATTTTAATCCCAAATTTTTTAAAAATCAAGTTATTTTGGGAGGTTGCCGAGTATTTTTAGTTCATCCGGGCTGAGAGTGTCAATTTCTTCTTTATACATTTGATCTAAAGTTTCTTCGCCTGTTTTATTTGGGCTGAGAGTATCAGTCGCTTCTTTATAAATTTGATCCAAAAGTTTTTTGTTTCTTATCTCTTCCCAGATTTCTTCAAAAGTAGCGTTTAAATTTTTACGAAAATTAGATCTATCCTCTTGAGTAATTTGATTCTCTTGAACAGAAACAGACTGAGAAATAGATTTGCTCAACTGGATTTTAAGTTTTTTAATGCCGATGATTTCCCTTTTTTGTATTTTGCAATTTTCTTCGATTATTTCGCGAAATTTTTTACGAAGTTCTTTTTTACTCAGGCTTAAAATATTATCGATTTCTTCGAATGGATTTGATTTGGGAGTTTTTTGCATTTTTGGTTGCAAAAGCAAATTAAAACTTTGAGAGTGATATTTTAACATAAAAATAATAAAATTCAATTCTGCTCGCGTGTTAAAATGACCTAACTTATGAATTCCGATAACCTACTTATTTGGGTCGAAATCTCGAGGTCGGCGTTGCAAAAAAATTTTCAAATTTTGCGCGAAATTGTTGGTGCCAAAGTTCAGCTTGCGCCGATGGTGAAGTCGAATGCTTACGGTCATGGACTCGAGATTTGCGCCAAAATCTTTCGCGAGGTGGAGGCGGATTATCTTGCCGTCAATTCAATTTTCGAGGCGCAGAAAATTCGTGACTTAGGCGACTCTGGCAAAATTTATATCGCTGGTTACACTTCGATCTCTGAATTAGAAAAGGCGGTTGAGCTAGACGCCGAGTTTGTTGTTTTTAATTTTGAGACTTTGGAAGCGATTGAGAAATTAAATTTACCAGCCAAAATTCATCTCAAAGTCGAGACGGGGACGAATCGGCAGGGGATTCAAAAATCTGAAATTTCGAAATTTCTCGCTAAAATTTCCGAGCTCAAAAAAATTCAGCTCGTCGGTGTGGCGATGCATTTTGCTGACATTGAGGACACGACGAATCATGATTTCGCGAAAAAGCAGCTCGTCGAGTTCCAAAAAATTAAAACCGAAATTGAGGCGGCAGGATTCCAAAACCTGAAATTTCACGCCGCCAATTCAGCCGCGACGCTTTTGTGGGATTCGACGCATTTCGAGATTTGCCGGACGGGGATTGCGAATTGCGGCATGTGGCCAAGCGAGGAGACTTTTCTTTCGCTTGCTGAGGATAAGAAAGAGAAAATTGTTCTCATGCCAGCTTTGACTTGGAAAACCAAAATTGCCCAAATCAAAAAAATCGCAGCGGGGGAGTCGGTTGGTTATGGGCGTTCTTTCGTCGCTGAAAAAGATTCGACAATCGCGATTCTGCCGGTTGGTTACTACGATGGTTTTGCGCGAAATTACGCTGAAAAGGGAGAAGTTTTAGTTGCCGGAAAACGCGCCAAAATTCTCGGACGAATCTGTATGAATATCTTAATGGTCGACGTTTCCAAAATTCCAAATCTCAAAATTGAGGACGAGGTCGTTTTGCTTGGCAAATCGGGTGACGACGAAATTACCGCTGAAGAAATTGCTGACTGGGGTGGGACGATTAATTATGAAGTGACGACGCGGATTCGAGAAAATATTTTGCGAAAAGTTGTTGATTGAAATAGAATCCATCGGCTTTTTTGGGGCTGTAGCTCAGTTGGTAGAGCGCACGGTTCGCAATCGTGAGGTCAGGGGTTCGATCCCCCTCAGCTCCACCAGCCTTCGCCTTTCGGGCTTCGGTTGGCTGCCGCCAAAATTAAAATTCCAAAAATGAAAGTCCTCAAGTTTGGTTCGATTGGCTGTCTCGGCTGTCTCGTGATGAAACCACGCTGGGCAGAAATTGAAAAAGAAAATCCGTGGCTCGCGGCGGAATTTATTGACGTTGATGAAAATCCAGACTTGGTCGAAAAATGGGAAATTAAAGAAATTCCGGAATTTATTTTTCTCGATAAAAATGAGGTCGAGATTGAAAGAATGGCGGGCGAGATTAAAAAAGAGATCCTCGTCGCAAAGATTCTCGAATTGCGCAATCGCTAATTTTTAGGCAAAATCCACAGGATTCAACTTGCGGAGAGGTACTCAAGTGGTTGAAGAGGCGGCTTTGCTAAAGCTGTAGGGGGGTGAATGCTCCCGCGAGGGTTCGAATCCCTCCCTCTCCGCCAACCAAAAAATTTCAAAAACTAGAAGACGGTTCACGGCATCGAACCGAATTTTTTTTATCAGCTCCCTCTCTATGCAATTCCAAAAATTTTCCGACACATACTTTATTCGATTTGATCGAGGCGAGGAAATAGTCGTTTTGCTACAAAAATTTTGTGAGGCTGAAAAAATTTCGCTCGCGGAAATTTCTGGTATTGGTGCGGTAGGTGAGCTCGAAGTCGGATTATTCGATGTTGCGACGAAAAAATATTTCTCAAAGCAGTTCACAGGTGATTTCGAAGTCGCGCCACTGCTTGGAAGTGCCACGACGAAAGGTGGCGTAGTTTACCTCCATCTCCACATCAATTTCGCTGATCGCGAACAAAATTCTCGCGGCGGACATCTCAATTCGGCTGTTGTGAGTGCGACCTTCGAGGTGATGCTTAGAGCTTTGCCAGGGAAATTAAATCGAAAGTTCAGCGAAGAGGTTGGTTTGAATTTGCTCGACTTAGATTCATCTGATTTACAAAACTAGGGAAAACAGTAGAATTATCTTCGAAACCACACGATGAGCAATCATCCGCTTTACCACCTCCATCGCCAAAATCGTTTGCTCAAATTGCGCAAGCCGTTTTTTCAGTCGAAATGGGTAAAAATTCTCGACAGAATCGCGATGATGGTCGCAGTGCTAGGACCTGCCTTTACGCTTCCGCAAATTTACAAAATTTATTCTCTCCAAAACGCTGAGGGTCTGTCTTTGATCTCATGGGGCAGCTATCTTGCCTTCAATTTTCCGATGCTGCTTTACGGTATTGCGCACCGTGAAAAAGTCATGATTCGGATGTATATTTTATGGATTTTGGTGAATGCTTCGGTTGTTTTAGGGATTGTTCTGTTTGGCTGAAAGTTACCTTTTTTGTCTTTTCTCGTAATATTTTTTAGCAAAGCTTTTCGAATGGAGCTTCCAGAAAATGAAATTGTTTCCCGAGTGCAAAACGGTGAAACCCAATTTTTTGGTGCGCTTTACGAGCTTTATCTAAAAAAGATTTTTGTCTTCATTTATTACAAAACCCATCATCGTGAAACTGCGCAAGACTTGACTTCGCAAACATTTATGAAAGCTTTGGAAAAAATTTCGACTTTCGATTCAGGTAGAGGCAGGTTTAATTCTTGGATTTACGGTATCGCCCGCAATTCCGTCACCGACCATTTTCGGAGCTTCCATTTCGCCAAAAACATCGAAGATGTTTGGGATCTCACTACTGGTGAGGATGTTGTTCGCGATGTCAGCAATAAAATCCAACTTGAAGAAATTCGCGTAGGCTTACAAAAACTTTCTCCACAACAACGTGAAATCATTATTCTGCGTGTTTGGCAGGGCCTCAAATTTTCTGAAATTTCCGAGATTCTCGGAAAATCCGAAGCGGCTTGTAAAATGGAGTTCTCGCGTGGAATTAAAAATTTAGAAAAGGAGGTAATTTTGGTGCTTTTACTTGTCTCTTTAACTTTTTGAAATGGAAAATTTAATTGATAAGATCGTGAGCGATCTAATTCAGCTCAATCCAGAATTTGTAGGGCTAGAAGAGGATTTGCGTAAACTTGTTCAGAAGCTCCTGGCAGCGAAGCCAGATGTAGAGATTGATGAGGCTTTCAAAAAGCGTTTGCAAAGCGAGCTTTATGCCAAAGCTTTAGAATTACAAAAAGTCCAAAAGGATTCACCAAAATTTTATTTTTTAAACCCTTTTAAAATGCAAAAACTCTCCTACACTTTCGGGGGAATCTTGCTCGCCACACTTGTTTTCTTCACTTATCAAAATTTCGACAAAATTAATTTCTATAATCAGTCTGGTCAAAACGAAATCGCAGTAGTCGCTCCTCGCGCGTTTGGTAGTTTGGCGCAAGAGACGGCGGATACGATGGCGGTTGGTAAAGGTGGCGGTGGTAGCGGTGAGGGAATGGCCTACCGTGAAGGGGACATGCCTCCTTATGAAGCTACAGCTTATAAATATGTTTACGACGGCCCAATCGATCTACCCTCAGGTGATATCGAAGTTTTGCAAAGAGTTCGTAATTTCGCCGAGGGTGGAAGTACAGTTAATGCACTCACCAAATCTAATTTTGGTTTAGCTAATTTCCGCAACTTCGAAAATTTAAAATTGCGCAATTTTGCGATTTTTGAGGACAAAGATTTTGGTTATGAAGCCTATGTAAATTTCGACGAAGGTAGCGTGAGCTTCAATCAAAATTATCAAAAGTGGCCAGATCCTTATCGCGATTGTCGAGACGATAAATGTTACGAGGATCTGCGTTTAAGTGAAAAAGATATGCTAAGTGAGACCGAATTGATTAGTCTCGCAGATGATTTCATCCGTAAGTTTGAAATTGACTTAGGCAATTACGGCAGTCCGATTGTCCAAAATTCTTGGCAAGAGCAGGTAGCGCAACAGGTGCAGAATTCCGGAGAGCTTTATTATCCTGATGCGATTTCGCTCATTTATCCGCTCCAAATTAACGGAGAAACTATTTATAACGAAAACGGAGACGCGGATGGGATTAGTATCAGCATCAACCAGCGTTCGAAAAAAGTGTCGAATGTTTGGGGATTATTTCTCCAAAAATATCAAGCTTCCGTTTATGCGGGGGTTCAAGACGAAACGCTTTTTCGCAAAGTTTTAGAAAAGGGTGGAGCTTGGGGTTGGTATCCTGAAAATTCCACTAAAGTCACTGAAATCAAATTAGGAGCTCCCGAGCAGGTTTTGGTAAAACACTGGATTTACAAAAACGGAGAGAGTGGTGAATTAGTCATTCCGGCTTTGCGTTTCCCGATTCTCGAGAAACCTGAAGAAGAATATTTTTACCAAAAGGCGGTGGTGATTCCACTTGCTCAAGAAATTCTGGCGGAAAGCCAAAATAACATTCCGGTTCCTATTTTATTGGATACAAAAAAGGAAGCATCTAGTATTGCCAATCCTGCTTCCGAGAAATGTGAGGCGGACGGTTACATACTCGAGATTATCAAAGATGCCGAAGGTAATGAGTCCGGCTTTTGTAAAAACGAGGAGGGCAAAGGTTGCGACGAGTGGGAGTATTTCCGCGGGGAATGCGAAATTCCGGCAGTCGGATAATTCTTAACCGACGAAATTAAACCCGAATCCGATTAAAATTATTCCCGTTGCGACGATTCCGAAAAAGAGGACGAGAAGTTTCAGCGGGATGATTCGTTTCAGCATTATCGCTTCGGGGAGAGATAATCCTGCGGCGGACATCATCAGTGCGAGTGCTGTCCCGAGTGGCAAACCTTTTACCGTTAAGGCGAAAATAATTGGAACAATTGACGCCGAGCGGGCGTAAATCGGGATACCCAAAATAACAGCGAGCGGGACGCCCCAGATTTTAGAGCTCTCGCCTAAAATTTTTAAAAAGAATTCCGCTGGAATGAAACCGTGGATTGCCGCGCCGATTGCGACACCGATTAACAAAATCCACCACATTTTCCCAAAAATCGCGAGTGCACGATTTGCCGAATATTTCATGCGTCCCGCGAATTCCGTCGGCAAATTCGATTGTGTTCCGAAAACATTTTCACCTTTTTTCACTAACTCAATTGGTCGCCGACCCCAAATTTTTTCAATCAAAATTCCAGCGACGACTCCCAAGATTATTCCGCTTGCGGCGTAAATCCCGGCAATGCGCCATCCGAATTTTCCGACCATTACAGCGAAAACAACTTCATTTACAAGCGGCGAGGTTGCGAGAAAAGCGAAGGCGACGCCGACTGGTGCGTTGGCTTCGAGGAAGCCGAGGAAGAGGGGGATTGAGCTGCAAGAGCAAAACGGTGTGACTGCGCCGAGGATTGCAGCGAGGAAATAGGCGATTCCGAATTTCGATTTCCGGAAAAGTTTTTCTAGTTTGTCGGTCGGCAAAAAAGTTCTCACAAAAGAAATCGCGAAGATTACGACAAGCATTAAAATTGCGATTTTCAAAGCGTCTGCGACGAAAAATTCCAAACTTGCGGAAAACTGGCTCGGTTCAAGTTTCAAAATTTCAAAAACGAAAAAGTTGGCAAAAGTTTCAAACATGCCGAAAGTTTAACACAAGTTTTGTGTTAAATCTATTTTTCTTTCCGCATTTCTCCTTCGACTTTGTCCACAAAGAGAATTCCGTCGAGGTGATCGATTTCGTGTTGCGCGGCGCGGGCGTTGATTCCGTCGAGTGCCAAAATTCGATTCGCACCATTTTCATCACAAAATTTCAGACTAATCTGTACTGGTCGGGAGACCTTGCCAAAAATTCCCGGCAGCGAAAGGCAGCCCTCTTCGATTGATTCTGTCGTGAGACTTTTTTCGATAATTTCGGGATTCAAAAATGCAGTTGGTCGGAAATTTTTCGAATCAAGTCGGAAGTTCACAATTACCAATCTTTCGTTCACCCCGACCTGTGGAGCCGCCAAACCCAAGCCATCTTTTTTTAACATCGTTTCAGTCATATCTTTGACGAATTTTTTTAATTTTTTATCAAACTTTGAAATAGCTGTGGATTTTTTTCGCAGAATGGGATTGTCGGTGCCAGTTTGAATTTCCAAAATCATTTTTGAGTAATTAAAAATGCTCGTAAAAATTCTTCTAGATCTCCGTTCAAAACTCTTTCTGGGTCGAAAGTCTCGAAGCCAGTTCGGGCGTCTTTCACTCTTTTGTCATCCAAAACATAACTGCGAATTGTGTCTCCACCGAAGTCGGCCTTTGGAGTTTCGCCGCGAAGTTTCGCTTCCTCCGCTTCACTTTCCTCTATTTTTCGTTCCATCAATTTTCCTCGCAAAATTTCGAGCGCCTTTTCTTTATTTTGATGCTGGCTCCTTTCATTTTGGCAGCTTACAACGATGTCACTCGGCAGGTGGGTGATGCGCACTGCGCTCTCGGTTCGATTGACATGCTGACCGCCTGCACCGCTCGCACAGAAGGTGTCGATTTTTAAATCTTCATTTCGAATCTCGATTTCCTTGGCGTCCTTGATTAATGGCAAAACTTCGACTTTCGCGAAACTAGTTTCCCGCGAATGTGCTGAATTAAAAGGACTTCTCCTCACTAGACGGTGTCCGCCTTTTTCACCTTTTAATAAGCCAAAAGCGAACTCTCCTTGAATTTCAACGGTCGCGGATTTCAGTCCATCCTCTTCACCTTCGGATTTTTCTAAAATCTCAGTTTTCCAATTTTTTTTTTCGCAAAACCTCAAATACATCCGCAAAACCATCGCCGCCCAATCTGCCGCGTCGACTCCGCCAGCTCCGGCGTGAATCGTCAAAATTGCGTCGTTCCGATCGAATTCTCCGCCCAAGAAAAGGGTGATTTCCGCCTCCTTCAATTTCTCCTCGAAATTCGCTGCTTCCTGTCGAATTTCTTCGACTGCTTTTAAATCTTCTTCTTTAGTTAATTTCACCAACTCTAAAAGATCGGCGTGCTGCGTTTCCAAGTTTTGCCAAGTCTCGATTGTTTTTTTCAAACCGGCAACTTCGCGGGAAATTTTTTCCGCCTGCTGTGGTTCATTCCAAAAATCGGGCGCTTCCATTTTCTTTTCCAGCTCCGCAATTTTCTCGACGAGGTGGTCGTTTTCCACTCGACCTTTTCCTTCCAAAATCAACTCCGTCGCGTCGTGAAGAATTTTTTTGATATTCTGCATCACAAATTATTTCACCAATTTTATCGCAATCCCTACATACTTCTCTGGCGTGAGTTCGAGTAATCTTTTTTTGTCGGCTGTCGGAATTTTTAATTCTGTGACGAATTTACGAATTCGCTCGACTGATAACTTTTCACCGCGGGTAAGTTTCTTGAGCTTCTCATAAGCTTGCGGTTCACCGTTCTTACGCAGGATGGTTTGAATCGCCTCCGCGAGGACTTCAGGATTATCGCGTAAAGCTACAAGCAGCTTAGCTTTGTTGACTTCGAGCTTACTGATTCCTGTCTGCAAGCTTCGCCAACCGAGAAATGAATGTCCGACCGCGACTCCCAAATTTCGCAAAACTGTCGAATCGGTGAGATCTCGTTGCATCCGGCTAATGGGTAATTTGTCAGACAAAAAACTCAAAAGTGAATTCGCGATTCCAAAATTTCCCTCCGCATTTTCGAAGTCGATTGGATTCACTTTGTGTGGCATCGTGGAGCTGCCGACTTCGCCCTCTTTTTTTTTCAATTTGAAATAATTCAGCGAAATGTAGTTCCAAACATCTCTCGAAAAGTCGATTAGAATGTTATTTGCACCACGCAGTTCATCGCAAGTTTCGGCAATCCAATCGTGAGGCTCGATTTGGGTTGTCGCGAGATTAGGAGTGAGCCCGAGTTTCCGCACAAATTTCCGTGAAAAATTCTCCCAATTTACTTCTGGAAAGGCGATTTGGTGGGCAGCGAAAGTTCCGGTCGCGCCGTTTAATTTCCCAAAAATTTCTTGCTTTTTCAATTGCTCGATTTTTCGATCGAGACGCTTCGCAAAAACAAAAAATTCCTTCCCTAAGGTTGTCGGTGTGGCAGGTTGGCCGTGAGTTCGCGCGAGCAGCGGGATTTTTTTCCAAGCTTTGGCTCGTCGCAAAATCTCGGCATGAACTTTTTTCAGCTCCGGCAAAATTACATTTTTCAAAGCATTCGCTGTCATTTTGGCCGTTGCGAGATTATTCACATCTTCCGAAGTTAAGGCGAAATGCAGGAAGGGGATTCGATTTTTCAAACTCGTTTTCGTTAGCTTCTGCTGCAAAAAATATTCGACGGCTTTGACGTCGTGATTGGTAGTCGCCTCTATTTTTTTAATCTCAGCACCGTCTTTTTCGTCAAAATTCTCGATAATTTTCTCGATTAATTTCAGCTCTGCCGCCGAAAATTTTCGTACTTCTTGAATTTTTACTTCGTCACCGAGGGCTGCTAAATATTTCAACTCGACCGCGACGCGATATTTCTGCAGCGCAAATTCCGAAAAAAACTCTCGTAGAGGGTCGAGTTTAGCGGCGTAGCGACCGTCGAGCGGGGAGAGGGAGAGTAAATTCAAAATTTAAAATTAAAAATGCAAAATTATTCAGCGTTCTCGCTGAAGTATTTCTCAACAAGGTCATCATATTTCTGTTTTTTTGGCAGTATGTTTTCGCAATTTTCGTTTGTCTCGGTTGCGCAGTTTGAAATGGCAAAAGATTTTTCGTCGTAAGAAAATTTTTCTCCGGTTAGAAGATTCTCCATTGAATTATAGGTGTTGCTGTTCGTAAAAATGTTAATTTTCAAAAAACAAGTATCTTCTTTCAATGCATATCTTGAAGTAGATGTCAGTTTTGCATTTTTAAAATCAATATCTTTATCCAAATCATTTTGGACTTCTTCAATTCTTTTGTCTGCCAAATTTTTACATTTAATTTTTTCGTCCAAATAATTATTGGAGCAACCAGCCAAGATTGTGGCGGCGAGAGCGAAAAGAATAAATTTTTTCATTTGATTTAAAAACGGACTTCATTTTACCCGATTTTTTGCGCGAAATCGCGTTCTCCGAAATTTTTCGCTAAAATCTCCGGGTGATTCTTTCGCTCGATTGGCTTTCGGACTTCGTCGACCTCTCCCAAATTTCCGCGGAAAATTTGGCTGCGCTGCTCACCGAGCGGGTTGCCGAGGTCGAAAAAATTCAAAGCTCGGGTTGTGCGATTCCGCTCGTCGTTGTCGGACAGATTCTAAAAATTGAACCGATTATCGGTGCGGACAAAATTCAACTGACGACTGTCGATGTTGGGACAGAAAAATTACAAATTATTTGCGGGGCCAAAAATATTCATGAAGACGCGAAAGTTCCGGTCGCTTTGGTCGGTTGTGTTTTGCCCGGTGATTTTAAAATCGAGAAACGGAAAATGAAGGGGGTCGAAAGCAACGGGATGATTTGTTCGGAATCAGAATTAGGATTGAAAGAAAAGTCAGAAGGAATTTTGCTACTCGACGATTCCGCCCAGATTGGACAAAAATTCTCTGAATTTTTTGGTGGCTCGACTGTCTTCGAGATCGATAATCACGCGATTACCCATCGTTCGGATCTTTTCTCACAGCTGGGTTTCGGTCGGGAAGTTGCCGTTTTGCTTGATCAGAAGTTCGAAAATCGTCCGGTTGCGCTTCCTGTCATTTCTGCCAAAATCGACGTCGAGGTCGCCGAACCGAAACTTTGTTCTCGTTACACTGCTCTCAAAATTTCTGGAATCAAAGTTCAACCGTCTTCGCAGAAAATTCGCGAACGACTCGAAAGTTGCGGGGTTCGCTCGATTAATAACGTCGTCGATGCGACGAATTACGTTCTCCTCGAGCTTGGTCAGCCGCTCCATTCTTTCGATGCCAAAAAAATCGCGGGCGGGTGGTTAATCGTCCGCAAAGCCAAATCCGGCGAAGAATTGAAAGCTCTCGATGGCACGACTCTCGAATTGTCTCCCGAAAATCTGGTCATTGCCGATGCCGAAAAACCAGTCGCGCTCGCTGGTGTGATGGGCGGAGCGAATTCTGAAGTCGATGACGCCACGACCGAAATAATTCTCGAATCCGCTAATTTCGACGCCGTCTCGATTCGCCGCACTTCCCTCGAATTCGCTTTGCGCAGCGAATCTTCCCTCCGTTTCGAAAAGCGTCTCGATCCCAATTTGCCGCCGCAAGCTTTGGCGCGTTTCGTAGAAGTTCTGCGCGAGACTTTTCCGGAGCTCAAAATTACCGCTGCCGCTGATGTCCAAAATTTCACAGCGGAAAAAAGAATTATCGATTTTGCTCTCAAAAATTTAAACCAAAAATTGGGTCAAAAAGTTCCCGCCGAAAAAGCTGCCAAGATTTTAACTGAGCTCGGTTTCAAAGTTCAAAAAAATTCTCCCGAAAATTGGAAAGTTGAGGTGCCTTCTTTTCGGGCTGGTCGCGATGTCGAAAGGGAAATTGATTTGATTGAAGAAGTCGTTCGGCATCTCGGTTACTCCGATTTGCCCGCCGAGTTTCCATCCATTCGGATGACGCCACCGCGATTTTCCTCCGCGAATGAGCTGAAAAAGGAAATCGAAGATGCGTTGGTTGGTTTCGGTTTTCACGAGACGGCGACATTGGCGATGGTTTCTACAGATTTATTGAATTGCGCAAATCAAAAGTCGGAGACAGCCATGCGACTCCAGAATCCGCCTAGCGAAGATTATCGTTTTCTCCGCAATTCTTTGCTCGCGAGTTTGCTCGAAGTCGCTGCCCACAATGTGAAAAACGAGAACGCTTTTCGGCTTTTTGAAATTTCAACTATTTTTGAAGATGGAGTCGAAAAAAATCGACTGGTAGCTTTGCTCATCGGGGAGTCGAATGCTTTTCTCAAAATTCGGGGCGTGCTCGAAAAATTACTCGCCAGCCTTCAATTTTCCTTCGAGCTCAACGAAGCTGTCGAGATTCCGACTACCGCTCATCCCGGTCGAGTCGTCGGAATTAAAATCGCTGGTAAAAATATTGGTACAGTCGCCGAGCTGCATCCTGCTGTCGTCAAAAATTTCGGACTTCCGCAGTCGGCCTTCCTCGAAATCGATTTCGACACTCTTTCTCAAATTTCTCGCTCAGTCGCCAAAGTTAAAGATTTACCCAAATTTCCCGGGGTGCCGCGCGATCTCGCGATTCTCGTTGATTGCAAAAAAACAGTTCGCGAAGTCGAAAATGCGATTCTCACGGCGGATTCAAAGATTCAAGACTTGAAACTTTTCGACATTTACGTTGGTGACAAGATTCCTACCGATTCAAAATCGCTTGCTTTTTCTTTCATGATTCGCGATTCTGAAAAAACTTTAGAAGAAGTCGAGGCGGAAGAAATTCTCCAAAAAATTGTTGCGAACTTGACGCAAATTGGGGGAAAATTGAGAAGCTAAAGATTGCAATTTGACTCGAAATTTGCTAGAATCACCCGATAGCAAAAATTATAAATGCCCTCCCAGAACTCAAAATCTTCGCAGCCGTCTGGTAATTATCTCGTTCCGACGGTGATCGAAAAATCGCCGACAGGGGAGCGGGCTTACGATATTTATTCCCGGTTGCTCAAAGACCGTATTATTTTCCTCGGGTCGGCTATCGACGATGGCGTTGCCAACAATGTCATCGCGCAGCTCCTCTTCCTCGAAAATGAGAATCCGAAAAAAGACATTACACTTTACATTCATTCGCCAGGTGGGCATGTGACTGCTGGATTGGCGATTTATGACACGATGCAGTTCGTCCAACCAGATGTTTCCACTGTTTGCGTTGGAATGGCGGCGTCGATGGGGGCAGTGCTGCTCGCTGGTGGCGCGAAAGGTAAAAGGTTTGCGCTTCCGAATTCAGAAATTATGATTCATCAGCCGCTTGGTGGGATGGAGGGGCAGGCGAGCGATATCGCGATTCATGCCAAGCACATTCTCCAAACCAAAAAAAGATTAAATGAAATTCTGGCGAAACATTCTGGTGCTTCATTCGCTCAAATCGAAAAAGATACAGACCGGGACAATTTTCTTTCTTCCGAAGCAGCAAAAAAATACGGTAAATTCGGATTAATCGATGCCATCGTGGCGAAGCGAAAATAAAGTAATCTGAGATCTCAGATTTATAAAAACCAAAACAAAAAATTGCCAACCACTATCCACACCTCTTCTCGTGATGTCCTGATTGCTCGCATGCCGCGGATGCTTGAGTTGGAGGTTTTTGAGCTGAAAGATGCTAATCCGGATTATGAAAAATCCGTGAAATATCAAAATTTTATTCGCGAATATTCCGATTGGTTTGAGGATGAATTGATTTCACGACTGCGAATTCTTTGCGTCAGTTCCCGTCGCAATGCTCTCGAAATTTGTGCCGTTTATGATGAGTTTCAGTTCCGCCAAGATGCGTAAATATCTTTTTCTCGGCTGTATTTTTTTACTCGCGATATTCGCAGTTTTGGATTTCGACTTCAACCTCGCCGTTGACAAATTCTCGCATCTCAAAATTTCACTCCTACTTTTCACGCTGATTTTTGCGGTTCGCCTGACTTTTCGTCGACATCTTTCCGAGGCGGTAGCTTTAGTGCTCGCCTTGCGTGACGTTCTCATAATCGGGATTTTCAAAGAACTGCTTGATGGGGCTATCGGAACGGGCATACCAGAACTTGCCGACTTGATTGCAGACGTGATTGGCATTGCGATTCCGTTGATTGGCTTGCTGCTTGCAGAATTTTTCGGCATTGGTTACGAATCTTTTGTTCACGCTGGTTCTCCCAAACTGCTTCGTGCCGAAAAAAATTATTTCAAAAAACAAATCCACTTTCTGCGTCACGCTGGTTTCAAACTTTTTTATCAAATTTAATTCTAAAATCAGAATAATTTAAATTGTAATGAAAATTACCTCTTTCGGCGGCGCAGAGACGGTGACGGGCAGTAAGCACTTGCTCGAATTTCAAAATGGTAAAAAGTTGTTACTCGACTGTGGCTTATTCCAGGGTAGGCGCAAGGAAAGTATGATTCATAATCAGAATTTTCCACCAGAAGTTCTCGCGGCGGATGCAGTGATTCTCTCGCATGCGCACATTGATCATTCTGGTGCGCTGCCATCTTTAGTCAAAAACGGCTTCGCTAATCCGATTTATGCTACGCCACCGACGCGTGATTTGTGTGAAATTATGTTGCAGGATTCGGCCTATATTCATGAGCAGGACGCTCGTTACCTTGCTAAAAAAGTTTGGCCCAAACCTCAGCCGCTTTATACCAAAGAGGATGCGACTGCGACGATGCAGTTTTTTCAAACACAGAAATACGACGAAGTTTTTGAGCCGGTTGATGGTGTGAAAGTTCGTTTTATCGAGGCTGGTCATATTCTCGGTTCTGCTCAGGTCGAAATCGAATTTAAGGAAAATGGGAAAACGCGGCAACTTGGATTCACAGGAGACTTGGGCCGGAAGCATCTCCCGATTCTTCGTGATCCTGCCCAGCTTCAGAATCTCGACGTTCTGATTACCGAGTCGACCTACGCGAATCGTCTCCACGATGACATTCAAAAAGTTGGCGAAAGATTGCTCGAGATTGTGAAAAAAACTGCAAAAAGAGGGGGCAAAATTATTATCCCGTCTTTTTCAGTCGAACGCACCCAAGAAATTATCTATGTGCTCCACAATTTACACGCCTCTGGAAAGCTCGGTTTTGACCTCCCGATTTTCGTTGATTCGCCACTCGCGGTGAATGCTACCGATATTTTTAAAAAGCATCGGGAATGTTATGATGCTGAAACTTTTTCTGACTTCATTGAAAAAGGAAAAGGTCCGTTCACGATGAGTTCGCTGGAATATGTTCGTGATGTTGAACGTTCCAAAGAATTAAACAGCTTGAACTATCCGGCTATTGTAATCTCTGCTTCGGGAATGTGTGAGGCTGGTCGAATTCGTCATCATCTCCGCAACAACATTTCCGATCCCAAAAACACGGTTCTCATTGTCGGTTTTCAGGCGGAAAACACTTTGGGACGGCGGCTAGTCGAAAAAGTTCCCGAGGTTCGTATTTTCGGTAAACCAGTCGTACGACGCTGTGAAGTTGAGGTTCTCAACGCTTTTTCAGCGCATGCCGATTCAGTTGAGCTTTTCGAAAACATCAAAAATTCCGGAGCTAAAAAAGTTATTTGTGTGCACGGAGAGCCAAATTCAGTCAGCTTTCTTGCGGAGCGTGCCCAGAAAGAATTGAAGTTGGAGGCGATTTATACCGAGGAAGGCAAGGCGATTGAAATTTAGTTGGCAGTTGTCGAGCTCTCAGTTAAAATCACCCAGCTTTTTATGGGTGTTTAGCTCAGTTGGTTAGAGCATCTCGTTTACACCGAGAGGGTCGGGGGTTCGAATCCCTCAACACCCACCAAATAATTTAGAATTTAGAATTAAGGATATAGGGTCTAGAATTATTGTTTTTTGAAAAAATTTTTTCTAATCGCGTTCACCATTTTTCTCTTCGGTTGTGGTTTGTCGTCCGAAAATATTTTGCCTCTGAGCAATACGGTTAAACTCGGAGAGGTTGAGAGTTCCACAATTTCTCTTTCGACAGTTTTCGCACAACAGCTTGCTGTCGCCGGTTTCGAGTTCGGAAATTTCGCGACCGAGTCTAAGTTTCTTGGCTGGCTGCCTTTCCAAACCACTCGAATCGAGATTCTCAAAAATGAAATTCCACTTTTCACGGTTTTTGAATTTCAGCTGTCCCCGCAAGATTCTTACGCCGACATTATCCAAAAAATTCGCGAGAAAGTTGATTTGAAAGATGCCATTTTTGGCGAGGACTCTTTTTATTTTCTCCGAAATAATCTTACGACGAACATTTTGTTGCTCAGTGAACACATTTTGGCTTTTCAATTTTCTCCTCAAAACTTTGAAGAAATTCGCGATTTTATTTCTTCGCTTCTGATTTTGCGGTAACCCGTTTTTTCCACCGTTCCTGGAAATCTTTTCGTTGATCAGTTTCATGAAATTTTAAAATATCCTCTGAGATTATTACCGCATTTTTTTCACGGTTTTTCTGTTTGCGCATTGCTCGATTTAACTGCCAATTTCGCAAAATTCGCTCCAAAAAATCTCCAAACTTTCCGCTTAAAATTCGCTCCAAAAAATTCTTTTTCCGGAATTTTTTTTGCGTAGTTTTTAACTTCAAATTTGGGAAATATTCTCTCACCCAATTATTAGCCGCAAAAATTTCGCTGGAGTCGCCAAAAATAGGAGTCAGAGTGGCGACCCAGAATGCGAGATAAATATCTTCGCGTGCGATTTTTATTTTCTCGAGATTCAAAGAATTTTCCGTGAGGAAAAAACTTAAACAAAATCTGCCGCGGATTTTCCGTTCGCTGCGTCGCATTCGAAAAATATGAGCGAAGAAAGTTAAGAAAGCGCGAGTTGTGAAAAGTCGATTTTGTTTCGTGACAACCAGCAGGTCAATGTCGGAATTTCGTTCTGGAAAACCCATCGCTAGTGTGTTGCCGACGGCAACTAGTTTCAAAAATGGCGTGAAACGCAAAATGAAAAGGTGCCGCAAAACGCGTTTCCATAATTTTCCGGCGTGGTATTGTTTTCCACATCTTTTCAAAACCGAGGCATTTTTGCCGCGCACAAAATAAAAACCAAAACTTTTCCCGACTCTCGAATCCTTTGCCAAACTTTTCTCGACTTCCTTTTTGCTGGCTTTGGAGGAAAGTAGGAAACGATGGATTTCTTCGAGGGAAACAGGTTGCGCAAAAAGATCGAACCAACAAATCGTTTTCCAGACATTTTCTTTTAAATCTGATTTCATCAGAGTTATTTTAGCGGAAGCGGTAAAATTCAGTCGTGACCAAAATTCAAAATCTGCTTCGTAAAATTCCGTCGACGCCTGGTGTTTACCAATTTTTCGATTTGGCGGGGGAGATTATTTATATCGGAAAGGCGAAAAACTTAAAAAATAGAGTTCGTAGCTATTTTCAAAAAAATTCCAAAACTCTTAAAATTGAAAAATTAGTTGAGCTTGCGGCTGATTTGAAATGGATTGAGACGAATTCTGAGACAGAGGCGCTGACGCTCGAGGCGAATTTAGTCAAAGAATTTCAGCCAAAATTTAACGCACTGCTGCGTGACGATAAACACTTTTTATATTTCAAAATTACGGCGGAGGATTTCCCGCAGCTACTTACAGTTCGTCAGATTGAACAAGATGGCGCGAAATATTTTGGGCCCAAGACTGATTCGCGGGCGGTTCGTAAAACGATTCAGCTGTTGCAAAAACTTTTCCAAATTCGAACCTGCAATTTAGGAATTCGTAGCAAAAATGTTGGGGTTGAGGTTTTCAAAAAAACCCTAAAATTTCCCTGTCTTTATTCCCACATTGGTCTTTGCACTGCTCCTTGTGATTCGAAAATTTCACAAAAAGATTATGCCAGACAAGTTGACGAGGTAGCGGATTTTCTTGCCGGTGATACCTTCAAAATTATCCAAAATTTACGTCAAAAAATGTCGGCTGCCGCTGTCGTAAAAAATTTCGAATTAGCCGGACAGTTGCGCGACAAAATTTTTGCAGTCGAAAATTCGTCCGCGCGGCAGCTTGTTTCGACACCTGATTTGGCCAGTCGGGATATTGTCGGTGTTCAGCTTGATTTTTCAAAAGCCTATTTCGCATTGCTTCAGGTTCGTAACGGTAAATTGGTCGATGTAAAAAATTTCGTTTTTAAAATCGGAGAAAGCGAATTGCCAGAAATTCTCGAAAGTTTTTTGACGCAGTTTTTTTTAATTTCGACGAATTTTCCAGACGAGGTTTTCCTTCCGCAAAAAATAGAAAATGCTGCTTCTCTTGAAAAATGGTTGACTGAGCGCGCTTCCAAAAAAGTGAAAATTCTCATTCCAAAAAAAGGGGACAAGGGTGGTTTGGTTAAGCTTGCCGAAAAAAATGCGGCGGCATTTGCGAGTCAAAATAAAGCTAAATTCGAAAACGCGACTGAAAAAACTATTGGTGCGGCGGCTGAATTAGCTAAAAAACTAGACATTAAGATAGAGCTACAGCGAATTGAGGCTTACGACATTTCTCATTTTTCCGGTGATGCGACGGTTGGTTCGATGGTTGTTTTTGAAAAGGGCGAGCCGGTAAATTCCGCTTACCGTCACTTCAAAATTCGTTCTCTTAAGAAAGGAGAAGTTGATGATTGTGCGAGTTTGGTCGAGATTCTTGGAAGGCGAATGGAATATTTGACTTCACAAAATTTGGCGATTCAGATTCGCAAAGCTTCGAAAAAACAAATTCTCGAAACGAAAATTCCTCCACAAAAAAATGCTGAAATTTTCGTTGCGCTCGAAAATAAAAAAATTGTGGGTGGGTTCCGCCTGATTTTCCACGACAAAAAACATGCCCAAGTTGATTCAATTTTTGATGAGAATTTAACCGAAAATTTTCTTAAATTTGCACTCAAAAAGATTGTTGGCAAGGTTTATTTTGACGGTAGTCCGGAAATTTGTGAGCGGCTCGGATTCCGCGAAGTTCAAAAAAATCCGTTCTTTTTTGCCAAAAAATCGCGCGTTTTTGTCGGTGAGGCAAAAAATTTAATCGATAATTCTTTCTCTGCGAAGCCAAATTTGATAATTCTTGATGGTGGCAAACCGCAACTTTCGAGCGTTCTTAAGAAAGTTCGTTTTCCAAAAAATGTCGCGGTAATCGGTTTAGCTAAAAAGGAAGAAACAATTTTTAAAATGCAGGACGGTAAGTTCGAAAAAATTTTACTACCGAAGAATTCACAAGCTTTATTCTTGGTCCAACGCATTCGTGATGAGGCGCATCGGTTCGCAAATTCCTTGAGAGAAAAATTGCAAAATTCGTTCGAAAAATGAATTAAAATATTGATGTGGAAAAAGAAAATTTGCGTAGGTTTCGCTACGAGTTGATTTTTCTCATCGCGGCGACGGTGGCTGCTTTTTTTCTCGTTTGGGTTTTATTGGCTCATGATGATGAGATGAGAGCACTTTGCCAACATAATTTTCATAATGTGATGCTTGCCGCAATTTTTCTATTTGTGGCAGTCGTGGGTCTAGCTGGCTGGGCGATTCAAAAAATAGGCAAGGATCAAATTATCCATGCGCGTGAGTTGGAAGCACGCAACCGCAAAATGCACGAATTTGCGATTACGGATGGACTGATGAAAGTTTTTAATCATCGTTATTTCGAGCATAAGCTCGAAAAAGAATGGGAAAGGTTCGAACGTTTTCACCATGTGCTCGCCTGCGTGATGATTGATATCGACAACTTCAAAAGCGTGAATGACACTTTCGGGCATCGCGGCGGAGATGTGGTTTTGCGCGGTGTCGCTGATTTGCTTCGCGAGAATTTGCGTGAGATCGACATAATTTCCCGTTACGGCGGGGAGGAGTTTACCCTTCTTCTTTTTGAAAGACCGTCCAGTTCTGTGGGTTTAATGAAGATTATGGAAAAAATTCGCCAGTCTATCGAAGAAAAGGAATTTTCTTTTGACAGAAAAAAGATCAAAGTTACCGCGAGTTTGGGGGGAAGCTTAGTTCCGAATCCCAAAATTCATTCTCCTGAAAAACTCATCCATTTTGCCGACAAGGCGATGTATCATGCCAAAACTCACGGGAAAAATAATTGCGCGGTTTTTGGCGAAAAGGGCTGTTGTTGATAATTCTCGACATTAATTGATAATTTTTCGCTAAAATCAAAGAATGGAAGTTGTCCGAATTGTGGATTTCGAAAACTCGAAAGTCAAGAATTTTATTGTGGCTCAAAAATTTCTCCCGATTCAACAAACGCCGACTTGGGCAAAATTTCAAAAAAGCTTGGGCATCGAAAGTTTGCGGTTTGCGGTTTTTGACGTCGACGAAATCGTCGCATTTGTCCAGATTTTTGTAAAAAAACTGCCTTTCGGTCTGACCAAGATGGAAGTACCGCGCGGTCCGCTTTTCGCGGAGTCGGCAGCTGGCAGTTATCGGTTAGCAGAAATCTCGAATTTATTGTTGACCGAAATTCAGAAAGTTGCTCATTCAAAGAACGCAGTTTTTGCTCGTTTTGATTTTCAAAAAGATTGCGAAATTGATTCGCCGAAGCTCCAAACAGTTCGGGAGGAAAATTTTCCGCTTGCGACGATTCGACTTGACTTGAGTTTAAGTGAGGAGGAAATTCTTGCGGCGATGCAGTCCAAAGGGCGTTACAATATTCGTTTGGCGCAAAAACATGGTGTTACAGTTTCTGTCGAAAACGACGTAGGAGAGTTTTTTACCTTGCTACAAAAAACGACAGCTCGCGACGGTTTTGCTGGGCATGCTCAAAATTTTTACCAAAAATTTGTTGAGATTCTCAGTAAAAATTGTGTGTTGCTAGTCGCCAGAAAAAATTCAACTCCGCTTGCTGCGATTCTTGTCACCTTCGCTGGTGATACCGCGACTTATTATTTCGGTGCGAGCGATCACGCCTTTCGCAATTTAATGGCGCCCTATTTGGTTCAATTCGAAGCAATAAAAATCGCTCAAAAACGTGGTTGCCAATTTTACGATTTTCTTGGCATTGCTCCGCCGGGTTCTCAAAAACATCGTTTATCGGGAGTTTCAAGTTTCAAAAAAAAGTTTGGCGGAGAGATCGTAGAATTTCCCTCACCTAAAATTTTAGTTTTTAAGCCGATTTTTTACGCACTTTTTCGGCTCGCGAAATTTTTGCGGCCTTAATTTTATTTTTATTCTCGCGCCAAAATTTCAAAGCGTCGGCAGCGGTTTTGACTTTTTCCCGATCTGGACCAAAGACCCAACTGTGACGCGCAATAATTTTTTGCTCAATTTTTCGTAAAACTCCTGCTATTCGAAATTTCTTTGTTTCGCCAGCGATTTGGCAAATCATCACAATATTAAAAAGTAAATCGCCGAGCTCTTCCTCCAGATTTTCAAAATCTTTTTTGCGAATTGCTACCAAAACTTCATCGGACTCTTCTTCCAAACTTTTTGCCAGCGAAAGAATCGTCTGCTTTCGGTCCCAAGGGCAGCCTTTAGATGAGCGCAACTTTTTGGCGAGACTGAGTAGTTTATCGAAGGTTTTCATTGTATGGAGTGAGGTGTGGGAATTTTCAATGTGCAATGTACAATGATCTTATTTTCCGAAGGTTCTCTGTTGCTTGTGAAACCAGCTAAGTGCCTCGACGAGTTCTTTTTTACCAAATTCTGGCCACATCTTTTCTGTGAAGTAGAGCTCTGCATAGGCGAGTTGCCAAAGCAGAAAATTCGAAATTCTTCGTTTCCCGCCAGTTCGAATCAAAAGATCGGGATTGGGTTGGTTCTCCGAAAATAAAAATTTTGCGAAATTTTTCTCTGTCGCACGTTGTCCTGATTTCACAAAAAAATTTGCGGCACGGACAATCTCAGCGCGGCTACCGTAACCAACGGCGAGATTGAAAACGAGGTTATGATGTTGCTGAGTTTTTGCCACCAAATTTCGTAAGGCTTTTTTAGTTGAATTGGGAAAATTTCGCAGTTCGCCAAAAATATTTACCCGAATTTCATTCTCTAAGAAAATTGCGTCGTCTGCTGCGAATTTCTCAATTAGCCGAAAAAGATTTCGCAGCTCGTTTGCGGTTCTTTCCTGCAAATTCTCCGTCGAAAGTGCATAGGCGGTGAGGTGGGAAATCCCGTTTGCGACGAAAATCGGCAAAAGTTTCCGTAAGTTCTCGACTCCGCGGCGGTGACCAAAGGCAACAGGAAGGTGGTTTTTTTTTGCCCAGCGGCGATTACCGTCTAAAATTATCGCGAGATGAAAATCTTTTTTCTTCAAAAAAGAATTTATTTCTTCCGCTTTTTCAGTGCAGTCTTCCCCTTTTTGTCGTCCGCTTTTTTCTTAGAATCATTTTTCTTCTCTTTCTTTTGTGCCGCGACATCTTTTTTAGCAACTTTAACAAGTTTGGCTAAATCTGCTTTTACCGCAGATTTTTCTGCTTGTAGCATTGCCTCCTCGGGAGTCGGTAGTTGCTTTTTGGTTACCTTAGCTGGTTTAGAATTGTCCTTTTTTAGATTGCCGTTCAAAATTTTGTCCACTTCACTCGAGACTTCCGCCATCGCAATCTGAATTGCTTCGGGCATTTTTTCCAAAAGCGAAACTGACGCGACGGAATCATTCTTCATGCGCATTAAAATTACGCCTTGTGTCGCGCGACCGCGTGTCGGGATACTTTTCACATCCATCCGGATGGTCTGTCCACGCTTCGAGATTAGCAGCAAATCGGCGTCGAGATCCGGCTGCAAAACTTTCGCGCCGACGACCTTTCCGGTTTTGGCGGTGACATTCACTGTCTTTACGCCACCAGCTCCGCGATGAGTGGCACGGTATTCTGAAATTAAAGTCGCTTTCCCTAAACCTTTTTCACAAACAGTCAGCAACCTTTCTTTGCTTGGATCTTTCACAATATCCATCTCGACGACTCGATCGTTTGCTCCGAGCTTAATTCCTCTAACGCCTGCGGCCGAGCGACCCATTGCGCGCACATCTTTTTCTCTGAAGCGGCAACATTTCCCGTCGTAAGAAATAATCACAATCTCGCTTTCTCCGCTGGTGCCTTTGACCCATTTTAGTTCGTCGCCGCTGTTTAATTTAATCGCAATCAAACCGCTCTTTCTTACGTTCGCAAAATCTTCCATCGCGGTTTTTTTCACAGTTCCGAGTTTCGTGCAGAAAAAGAGAAAGTTTTTCGCGGCCTCACCTTCCTCGCGGAGGATTCTCATGGCGGTAATATATTCGCCATTTTGTGTTTGAATGAGGTTCGCAATCGCCGTTCCTTTCGCTTGTCGTGTCGCTTGCGGAATCTCATAAACTGGTAAGCGGAAAACTCGACCGGTATTCGTGAAGAACATTACATCGTCGTGATTCTTGGCGTGGCGGATGATGCTGACTTCGTCCTCTTCTTTCGTAGTCAATCCGATGACGCCCTTGCCGCCACGTTTCTGCGCCCTGAAAGAGTTCGGTGCGACTCGCTTCAGATAATTCTCGGTGGTGAGCATGATAATCATTTCCTCGTTCGGAATCGTGTCCTTGGCGCTAAATTCTCCAATTCCGCGTGCCAAAACCTTCGTTCTACGCTCGTCGGTGTATTTTTCCTTTATTTCAGCAAGCTCACCTTTGATTACCCCCATCAGTTTCGTTTTGCTGGCGAGCAGGCTTTCCAAATATTTAATCAATTTATATTTTTCTTTCAACTCGTCCTCGATTTTCTCTCGTTCCAATCCAGCGAGCGCTTGCAGCCGCATTTCCAAAATCGCTTTGGCCTGTGCTTCGGAAAGTTTAAATTGCTTCATTAATGCCGCGTGGGCGTCTTCTCGAGTCTTACTTTTACGAATTGTCGAAATAACTTTGTCGATGTTGTCCAGCGCGAGTTTCAATCCCTCCAAAATGTGGGCGCGATCTTGCGCGACTCGCAAATCATATTTTGTCCTCCGAGTGACGACCTCGATGCGGTGCCCGACGAATTCCTCCAAAATTTGTTTCAAAGTCAAAAGATGGGGCTGCAAACCGCGATCGGTCAGGGCAATCATATTGACATTGAAATTGCCCTGCAGTTCAGTCAGCTTATAAAGCTGATTCAAAATCTTGTTCGGATAGGAATCTTTTTTTAACTCAATCACGACGCGAATACCGACACGGGTCGATTCGTCCCGGATGTCGGTGATGCCAACCAACTTCTTATTCTTCACTAAATCGGCAATTTTGATTACAAGATTAGCTTTGTTTACCTGATAGGGGATTTCCGTGATAATAATATTCGGCTTGCCGGCGCGGCCTTCCTCAATTTTTGCGACACCGCGGCAGGGGATGCTGCCTTTGCCGGTCGAATAAGCTTCAAAAACTGCTTTTTTGTTGTAAATAATTCCCCCTGTCGGGAAGTCCGGACCTTTGATAAATTCCATCAAATCATTGATTTCACAGTCAGGATTGTCGATAAGGTGAATCGTGCCGTCAATTAATTCACCCAAATTGTGCGGTGGGATATTTGTCGCCATTCCGACGGCGATTCCGACCGTCCCATTCAAAAGCAAAACTGGTAGGCGTGTCGGTAAAACAGATGGTTCTTTTCGGCTGGCATCATAATTATCTCTCCAGTCGATAGTTTCTTTGTCGATGTCGGCAAGCAACTCCTCCGTAATTTTCTGCATTTTGGCTTCGGTGTATCGATAAGCTGCTGCCGAGTCTCCGTCGATTGAGCCGAAGTTGCCTTGTCCGTTGACGAGCTGGTAGCGCATCGCAAAATCTTGAGCCATTCGAACCATCGCACCGTAAACTGAGGCGTCGCCGTGCGGGTGGTATTTTCCCAAAACTTCACCGACGACATTCGCCGACTTTTTAAATTTTGCGCCAGCGCGCAGTCCCATCTCGTGCATTACAAAAAGAATCCTTCGGTGCACCGGTTTTAGTCCGTCGCGGACATCTGGCAAGGCGCGCGAAACAATTACGCTCATCGCATATTCGAGGTAGCTCTTTTGCATTTCATCTACTACCTCGCGAGTCGGCGCACCGTCGTCAGGAGCTTTGACGGAATCTTCCGCTGGGGTCTCTTCCACATCCTCCGTCGAATCATCTTCCAGGTTTTCAGAATCGTCGGCAGGGATTTCCTCCTCATTTTCTTCCGGAATGGTGTTTTCTTCAGCCAAGTTTAAAAAGTTTTAAAATAATAATTTCGCTGATTTTACAGCATAAAAGCTTACAAAAGAAGTAGTTTGCGAGATAATTCTAAAACTATTTCCGCAAACCGAGTTTCGCGACTAGCTCGTCGTAAACTTTCCGTTTTTTCATTTTGAGATAATTCAAAAGTTTCCTCCGTTTCCCAACTAACATCAAAAGTCCGCGGCGTGAGTGCTCGTCCTTTTTGTGAGTTTTGAGGTGCTCAGTGAGCTGACTGATGCGACCGGTGATGATGGCGACCTGTACTTCTGGACTGCCGGTGTCTTTCGCGTGTCTGCCATGATCAGCGAACGCCGCTTTTTTGGCTTCTCTTTTCATTTTAAGGGGGTTAAGGAGCAACTTGCGTACCGATAATCGAATACCCAAGAAGCCTAAAGTGTGGGGATTTTAAGGTAGTTGTTCTTAATTTTCAATTTTCAATTTACAATTTTCAAATAATTCTAAAATTTTGAATTTAATAACTTCCTAGTTCGACCACGCTTACTATTTTCTTCAGTTTTTTTAAGGTCTGCGAGAGCTTGGTGTTTTTTTCACACTCTGTGAAAAAGAAAAATTCGCCCTGTTTTTTCTCGGTCGGGATGCTTTCGAGGCGAGACAAATTAATGCGCGCTTCTGCAAAAATCTGTAAAGCGGCAAAGAGTTGGCCAGATTTATTCTCTCGGAAAAAGAAAGCGAGCGCTGTTTTCCTTGTTTTTTCTTTCGACGGAAAATTTTTACTAATCGCGACGAAGCGAGTTTTATTTTCTTTTGAATCTTCGATGTTTTTTGCCAGAATTTCAGACTTGTTTTCTGCGAATTCTGCGGAGGTAATCGCGGCAGAGTTTCGTGTCGTGCGGGCGAGTACGAGTGCGCGACCAGCGTTTTCGACTGCGATGATCTCAGCGTGTGGCAGATTCCGTGCCAAAAATTTCGCTGATTGAGCCGCGGCTTGGGGATGCGCGAAAACTTTCTCGATTTTTGAAATTTTCGCTTCGCATGAAATCAACGCATGTTCGATTTTTCGCTCGAATTCAGCAAAAATTTGGACATTCCCTTTTGCCTCAAAAAGATTCAGAAGTGTCTCGCGGACGAGTCCGACGCTCGAATTTTCAATCGGTACAATTCCAAATTTTGCCCGATTTTTCGCGACTGCTGCAAAAATTTCGCTGTTTGTCGTGAGGTTCGCGAGCGGATTTTTCAATTTCCGGCGCGCCAAAAATTCCGTCGCGGCGAGCTCGGTTTGCGTGTTTTTGCCCAAAATCGCAATCGAGTTTTTTGCAAAAGTTTTCGTCTTAATTTCTTTCAAATTTGTTTTGACAACTAAATTTTCAAAAATGCGACTGCTTTCTTGCGCGGCGAAATCACTCCACTTGCCGAAGAACTTGCCAGCTTGGTTGAAGCTTTTTAATAAAATTTTCCTCTCGTCTCCAGCGACATCACAGGCGAGATTGGCGAGTATTTCAGCTAATTCCACCACGGTTTTTTTCGCCCGCGGATTCAACAACTGGATGTCGGTGTACATTTCTAAATTTTGAGCGAGCATCCTGCCACTTGTCAGTAATAAAAGCTGAGTCGATGGTGAGGCTATTCCAAATAGTTTTTGCGGAGCTATTTTTTTCTTTTTTAATAATAAGGCAAAAGCAAGAGAGAGGAGATGGGCGGAGGCTTGATGGATGGCGGCTAATTCATCGTGCTGCTTGACTGAAACTTCGTGAATTTGCAGGCCGAAACTTTCGAGCTGTCCTCGTAAAATTTGCCATAATTTCCCGCCTCGAATTTTGCAGGCAAAAATATTTTTACCTCGTAAATTCGCGATTTCGCCAAACATGGGATGTAATCCGACAACCTCCGATTTCGCCTTTTCCATGATTTCAAGCGGTTGGATTTTGACACTCGTAAAATCAACGAGCAGCTGATTTTTGCGCATTTTTGGGACGACTTCCGCTAGAACTTTTTCCGTTGATTTCAAAAAGACCGAGACAATGACGATGTCCGATTTGCGGATTAAGTCCTCAGCTGTCAGAACTTTTTTGCCATCTGGTTTTCTCCCTGAAATCAAAACTTTAATCCCGGCGGCTTCGAAATTCTGCTGAAAAATTTTTCCCAAAATACCGCGTCCTCCGACGATTCCAATCGTGATTTTTTTCGAGTCTTGCACTCCTCGATTTTACCCGAAAAAAATGGCGCTCGCGATTGCGACGCCGGCTGTTTCAGTTCGCAAAATTCTCCGCCCGAGTGAAAAAGTTTGTGCTCTAAATTTCCGTGCTGTCATGATTTCTTTTTCACTGAAGCCGCCCTCCGGACCGACAAAAATATTCGTCGTCGCGACTTCCTGAATTTCCGAAAAAAATTTCGCCAGTAGTGGCTCGGTTGAAAAACTGTCGGCAATTAAATTCAATCCCGCCGGCGGCTCATCCCAGATTTTCCCGAATTTCACTGGCTCAGCGAGTGTCGGAATCTTTCCGCGTTCAGACTGTTCCGCTGCCTCGGTCAAAATCTTCGCGAGCCGTTCCGGATTGCGTAATTTGCGCGTCTCGCTGCGCTCACAAATTATTGGCCAAAAGCCGGAGACACCAACTTCTGTCGCGTGTTGCAAAATTTCTTCAAACTTCGTAGTTGAATTCGGCAAGGCCTGGAAAAGGTTGATTTTCAAATTCGGTTCAGCGAGATTTTCGCGTTTTTCTAAAATCTTCAAACTGATTTCTTGTCGCGAAATCTTCAAAATTTCCGCCGGAAATTCAAAGCCGGAGTTATCAAGCAAGATTATTTTTTCACCGACCTTCGCTCGCAAAACTTTGCGAATTTGAAAAACGGTGGCGGGATTCCGCAAAACGAAGTTTTCATCGAGGATTGAATTCGGAGGAATGAAAAAACGGTTCAAAACAGGGTTTAGGTTTTAGGGAATAGGGGATAGGAAAATTTTCAATTTACTAATTTACGAATTTTCAAATAAATTACAAAATCCAAATATCAATTCAAATTTAGAATCGTGATTCCGAGATTGATTGCCGTCAGACCGACAATCGTTGCCGTCAGCCAAAAAATTCTCCGCGAATTTTGATCGCTCGCCGCGACGAAACGGCGCATCATTTCGGCGTGTGCGGCTTCCGTAAATTGCCGCGATTCGTTTTCCGCCAATTTTGCGACGATTTCCGACGAACTTAAATTTTGAATTTCCATTAAATTTTCAAATTATTCCGAATCCGGTCTGCTGCCTCACGAACTTGCTCGACGGTCGGCACTAAAGCGAAACGGACGAAACCTTCGCCGGGGTTCAATCCTTCCGCTGTCTCATCCGAAATCCAACTGCCCGGTGTTGCGACGACTGCGATTTCTGGTGCCAGTAATTTTTTTGCGAAATCTTCTGAAGACATTCCGTCTGGTACTTTTTGCCAAACATAAAAAGTCGCTTCGGACTGGGCTTTCTCCAGGCCGACTGCTTCGAGCGCTGAAATCAAAATATCTCTTTTCTCCCGATATTCCTCGATTGAATCTGTGACGTGTTTTTCATCAGCGAAAGCTGCGATGGCGGCTGCTTGCAAAAAATTGGGTGTGCCGGAATCTATGTTCGTTTTCACTTTTTTAAACGCGTCCACAATCTCCGAATCGCCGACGACGAATCCGACGCGGTAGCCAGTCATTCGACTTCTTTTTGAAAGCGAGTGAAATTCCACTACATTTTTTCGCGCGAACTGCAAAATGGATTTCGGTTTCGCGTCAAAATAAATTTCAGAATAAGCCAAATCACTTGCCAAAATTATTTCGTTTGTCTCGCAAAATTTAACCGCTTTTTCAAAAAACTCGTCCGGTGCATTTCGTCCGGTCGGGGAGTTGGGATAATTCAACCATAAAATTTTTGCTCGTTTCGCAATCTCCGCCGGAATTTTCTCAAGGTCAGGCAAAAAATTATTCTCTGGTAAAAGCGGTAAGAAATAAGGTTCTCCGCCCGCAAATTCTGTCCCGCGGGCGTAAGGTGGGTAGCCGGGAGTCGGGATTAAAACAACATCGCCGGCATCGATGAAAGCGAGAGGGAAATTAAAAACAGCCTCTTTGCCACCGATTGAAGAAGTAACCTCTGTTGCGGGGTTGAGCCTGATTTCGAATCTTTTTTCAAACCAGGCTGCGATTGTCTCGCGAAAATCTTCGCTGCCGATGTAGCTCGGATAGCCTGCTGCGGCGAAATCGTCGATTGCCTTTTTTGTCGCCTCTCGGATAAATTTTGGTGTCGGGTCGACTGGGTCGCCGACACCAAAGTCGATTGGTTCGACACCCTTTTCTCTCAGGCTCTCGACGATTCCCTCTAGCTCGGCGAAGGGATAAGGTGAGAGGTTGGCGATTCTTTGGGAAAGTTTCATAGGGAAAGTATAAAGGATGGAGCATGAAACATGAAACACAGAGCAGGAAAAATCCTAAATTCCTTTCCTTTTTCTGTCTGTATCACCTTCCTCAAACATTTCAAAACGACCACCTTCATTCGTCTTTGGCTACGGTGGGCTTCGCCCAAACTCCACTTCCGAGCTACTTTCGCTGCGCGAGGCTCCTGAAACGAAAATTTTCGTTCCCTACAATTCTCACTACTTTTTTGGCAGCAAAAAAGTAGATCAAAAAACTGCCCGACAATCTCAAAAATTCGGCGACTTTGTCGTTCTCTCGCTAAAAATTCAAAACTCCCCCCGCTGCGGCGGGACTCAAACATTGAATTTTCTTAACGCTCACTCACGAGTCGTCGCCCCAATTTTTTCGAAGGTCGGGGATTTCTTTTAATCTTGAACCACAAACGGTTTCGAAATGGGTCACGCACCTTCCGTTACGGTGGGCTTCGCCCAACCTTCGCCAAGGCTATGGCGGACTCCGCAAAAATTTCACAATGTCGAGTAACCTTTTTAAATTTTCTAACAGCGATTTTTGGCATTAAGCCAAAATTTATTTAAACAAACTTTCAAGTGCGTTGACTAAAATGACGGCAATTTCGGCACGATTCACTGGATTGGCTGGGCGGAAGGATCCGTCGGGGTAGCCATTCACGAAACTGAGACAATTCGCCTGATCGACAAACTCAGTGAACCAGGCGTCGTGGGGGACATCGGTAAATCCGGAGGGGAGGCAGACTGTCTCTTCGACTCTTCGGTCGACTAAATCCTGAAAAGCAATCAGCGCCATTTTGACTGCCTCGGCTCGATTCACCGGCATAGTGGGGCGGAAAACTCTTCCTTTCCCGCAATCTGTCGAGGGGTAGCCGGACAACCAGCCGTGATTAAACATAAACTCTATCGCTGGTGCGAAATCATCTTCGGCGGCGATGTCGCAAAAATTAGTTTTCTCAACCGGCTCTGGTAGAAATCCGGCAACCTTCACTCCCAAAACGGCGAGCTCGCCACGCGTCAGATTTTCGCTTGGGAAAAATTTCCCCCGCTCGCTCGTGCCGAGAGTTTGAGTCTCGTAAAGTTCGCGCACCGCCGGCTCAAACCAGGCGTATTCCGGTACGTCCTCGTAAACTTGATGGGCGGATTCTAAGCGCCAAACGGGGGCGAGCTGAAATTCGAAAATATCATTGCTGCTTTCTGCGATGGCCGAAGTACCAACATAGTCATCTTTCCTCACCCGAATGACATCACCTTCTGCTGCTCCCAAAATCTGGAACTCGCCATTCAAATTGGTGTGCGAATGAAATTCTCCATTTAGCCAAACTTCAGCTCGGACTAGTTTTTCGTCCGACGCGCTCGAAAGAACACTTCCAGAAGTTGCAATCGTCCCGGCAAAAGCCGTCGAGACAAAAATCGAAACCGAAACGAAAAGAAGGAGTGCTCGAAATTTCATCGTAATTATTTCTTGCGGGAGACTTTTTTCTTGACCGCCTTTTTGGCAGATTTTTTTACTGAGGCGACTTTGCGGGCGACCTTCTTTTTGGAATTTAATTTCCCGATGGCTCGCTTGACTTTTTTCCGCGCGGTCGCTGTTTTTTGCGAAACTTTATTTTTTGCTGCCGCGACTTTTCTCCGCGTCTTTTTTTCTAATCCGTTGGCTTGCCTTTCAACCTCTTTCATAACTTCCGTAGCTTTTTTGTGGGCGAATTTAATTGCGCTACCACCTTCATTTTCAGCTTTTTTTTTCAATTCTGCGATAATTTCTTTCCCGCCTTTTAGCAATTCTTTGATCGTTTCGCTTTCTTGTGCCTCCGCGATGGCGGATTTGCCCACCTTCAAATATTCTTGAAAAAGAGCCTCAAATTTTTTCTGGGGAGTTTTGGCAGATTTCAGTTTCCCGCGAATGGTCGCGCCGCTTTCTTTAGCGAAAAGTAATCCGATCACGCTGCCAATCAGACCTCCTATAACGAAGGTTGATTTTTTAGAAAAGAGATTCATTTGTAAGTGCGTTAAGTCGAGTAAAATTTTAGCTCAAGTCACGCAACTCTTCAAACAGATTTTTTAATTTCGCTGGATCTTTTTTACATGGGTCATCATTCATCTCGACTCCGCTGCAGACATCTATGACGTCTGGCTTCAATTGCTGTGCGGCCTTTTTTACATTCTGGGGATTGATGCCTCCGGCGAGAATAAAAAATGGAATTTCATCACGGATGCGGTGGATTAATTCCCAATCAAAAGTTTGGCCAGTACCTCCAAATTGACCTTTTTTGAAGGCATCTAAAACAATTCCATCCAGAGCTAAAAATTGCTCTAAATCTCCGAAGGAGTTTTCATTTTTTACTCGAAAGGCTTTCCAGACGGGGAGATTCCACTGCGCACAAAATTTCGGAGTTTCGTTTCCGTGGCACTGCAAAATATCGAGCTCGCAGATTTCCGAGATTAAACGAATTTTTGCTAGGCTCTCGTCGACAAAAACTCCTACTAGCTTCACTCGCGGGAATTTCGATTTAATAGCAAGAGAAAGATTGGCGGCTGTATTCGGGTCTAGGCTTCTCGGAGAAGCTTCAAAAAAATTCAGACCAAGATAATGAGCTCCCAACTTCACCGCTAGCTCTGCATCCGCAAAGTTGGTGATTCCGCAAATTTTTACTTTTGGAGGCAATTAATAATCTTAAGACCTGTTCAAAATATTTTGTGTGAAATTACAAGGGTAGCCTATTTTTAAGCCTAAATTTCCATTTTCCAATTCACCAATTTCCAAATAAATTCTAAATCCTAAGTAGATTTAAGCTTGTTTAAATTATCGATGATTTTATTTTTAGAACATATATGAATCTATTTAGTGCTTGGAAATTACTTATTGGTACTTGGGAATTAAGCCTATGTAAGATCGACAATCTTGATGTTGGACTAGATATAGGACAGGCCATTAAACCCTGAAAATTTTCTTAAACCTAAATTAAAATTCAAAAACTAACAGGTTAACTCTCGTAATTTACTCTTAACATTGTTTCCTTGCAAAAGGGCAGTTCCCACTAAGACGGCATCGACTTTACCACTCAATTTTTCCACATCTGCACGCGAGGAAATTCCGCTTTCACTCACGATTATTTTTTCTGGTGGAATTTTATTCACCAGATTGAGGGTGGTATTCAGGTCGATTGCCAGCGTGTCAAGATTGCGATTATTCACACCAATAATTTCCGCGGATGTTTGTAGAACTTTTTGCAAATCAGTCTCGTCATGGACTTCCACTAGACAGTCCAAACCTAATTTTCGTGCTTGCGCAAGTAGTTTCTCCAACTCTTCAATTTCCAAAATTTTCGCAATCAAAAGTGTCGCATCGGCTCCAAACATTCTAGCTTCCAAAAGTTGGTATTCGTCTAAAATAAAGTCTTTTCTGAGTAGCGGGACTGCCGTTACACTGTTCGCTTCATCCAAATCTTCTAGGCTTCCGCCGAAAAATTTTTGATCGGTCAAAACCGAAATTGCGGCAGCAGATTCGTTATAAATTTTCACGACTTCTGCGACCTCCAAATTTCCCCGAATGATTTTTTCAGAAGGGGATTTGCGTTTCACTTCTGCAATCAATTTCGATAATTTTTCCTTCCGACCGCCCTGCAAGGCGGCTCGAAAATCACGATTACTCGGCTCGCAAAATTCTCGTAGAGTTTCAATCGGCTGAGCCAACTTGGCAGTTGCGACTTCGCCGCGCTTGTTTTCGACAATTTTTTGGAGAAAATTCATAAGTTTATCTAAACACAATCTAAATTTTAGCACAATGGGAGGGAATTGAGAAAAGTACTTATTTCTGCTAAAATAGCTAGATAAATTACAGGAAAACACAGTCATTTTACAAAAAATAAACAAATAGTGCATCTTGCCTTCCAAAAGCCAAAAAATAACGCAAGAAATTAGGATTTCGCGAGCGAAACGAGGCTTTGCTGTACTTCTTACGATTTTAATCGCACTTTCGAGCTCTCCGCTGCCAGTTTTGGCAGGAGAGATTTCTCCAATGGAGGCAAAATTTTTGGAAACAGATATCGTTTCTGCCGAGATTGAACAGCTCGCTGAACAGAAACCGGAGCTGAAACAGACTCATTCCGAAGTGCGTCAGGAAAAAATTCAAGAGGCGAGAGAAGACGATTCCAAAAAATGGACTGAACGAATTGTGCTCGGAAAACTAGAGCGGGGCGATGAGGTCGGCGATGTACTCGGCAAACGCAAGGACGCGGAAAAAGTCGTCGCGGACTTGAAAGAAGCCGGAGTGATTATCACGATGGCCGACGCGACCAGCGGCGAGGAAAAAGAAATCAATCCGACGCTAAAAAAGAATTCTAAAAATAAAGCAATTCTCGAGACGACGGAGACGCCGTATGGGGCTGAGATTTCGACCGATTCCTCTGAGCCGATGGTGCTTTCCGAAAATTCAGAAGCGGCAGGGAATGTCGTTTCCGCTGAGACGAGCGACAGTCAGGTTGCTGATGATGCGACTCCAGACACTCAAGAAGAAATTCGCTATTTCAATTGGAATGCAAATTCTGTCGAGGGCAGTCAAGAGGAAAACAAAATTCTTTACCGCGATCTTTGGAATGCCACTGACTTATTGACCACGATGGGTGAGATGGGAGTGAAGGAAGATATCATTCTCAAAGATTCCACCGCGCCGACTGAATTTAATTACATCGTCGAGACGATTGGACTGGAATTGCAAACGACCGACGACGGGGGCTACATTTTCCTCGACGAAAACGGCGATGAAAAATTTTACACACCAGCACCGAACATCACCGACGCGGATGGGAATTTCGTCGAAAATGGAATTCATTACGAGCTGGGGTGGGCCACTTCGACTCCTCTCGCCGATGGCGAGAGTCTCTCAGGGTCTTCGTCCCTCGATTCCTCTCGGGATTCCGAGAGAGATCCGGTTTTGGCAGAGGTCAAATTCGATGAGGGTGAGGGTGAAGTTTTAGCTGATGAGAAATCGGAAAATGTCGGAACGCTCGGTGGGGCGAAATGGTTCGCAGATGGGATTCGGAAAAGTGCGTTGCTTTTCGATGGTGAGGATTATCTCGAGATTCCGCGTGATTTCGAATTCAACAAAACGATGACGATTTCAGCTTGGGTGAAATCTTCAAAATACCAAAACGCTCAAATCACAGGCATTGGCCGCAACTCGCTTCAACAAGATGCTGAGAAGGGCTGGAAGGCGACTTTCCGCGTCGATGACAAAAATTTGAATGTTGCCTGGAAAACTTCGGCGCTGTATCTCGAAAAATGGTACCACCTCGTCGCGACTTTCGACGGTGAAAAGATTCGTCTCTACACCGATGGTGAGGAAGAAAATTATCTCGAGGCGGCGGGCAGTCTGACTCCGAATGCCGAACCTATTCTCATCGGTGGCGGAAACGGAAATTTCGCGGGAGTGATTGACGAGGTCCAGATTTACGACCACGCACTTTCGGCGGAGGAGGTTCGCGAATTGCATCAGAAATATCTCGAACCAGAAATTGAGGAAGAAATTTCTGAAATAACAGAAGAAGAAATTGAGGAAATTGAAGTTGTCGAAGAAGCGGATTTGGGAACAGAAGAAGTAGATACGGCGGAGGAGATTGAGGTAATCGAGGAAAGTGAAATTGAAGATGACTCCGAAGATCCGCTGGAAGATCTTTTCAAAAAGTTCAGCGAAATTGGTGAGCAGATTGTTTTGCCAGAAGAGAGTTCGAGAGAGTCAGTTGGTTCGGATGGTCAGTTGGTTATCGAGTCGGATGCGGAGAAAACTTCGACCGAAGAAATTACCCCGACGGAAACGCCGATTGAGGAAATTCCGGTAGTTGAAGAAGCTCCGGTAGAGGAAATTACTCCAACCGAAACTCCGACTGGAGAAGTTGTTCCAGCTGAAGAAATTCCAGTGGTCGAGGAAGTTCCGGTTGAGGAAATTGTCCCGACGGAAGAAGTTGTTGTCCCAGAAGAGATTCCGGCTGAAGAAATTCCCGCAATCGAGGAGACTCCAAACGAAGAAACTCCGGCGACTTCGTTTTTTGATTCATTGAAAGCTTTTTTCCTCCCGGTCGCGAACGCGGCTGAAACTGCAGTGAAGGAGGATTCAGTTGACTTGATTCAAAAATCTGACGCGACGGTTTCAATTGAAAAAATTGTTGAAAGCAATGCTGTCATTGAGGCCGAACGAATCAATCCGGAGGATTTGCCTGAGGCACCTCCCCCAGAAGTGGAAATGTTGCAGGATGCGGTGGAAGAAATTCTCGCGACTGAGAACGCCGAACTTACAATTCAAAATTTAGAAACTCCTGCTGAGGAAATAATTCCGGCAGAAGAAGCTTCGGCGGAAGAAATTGTCGAGCCAGAGATTGAAGCTGAAGAAATTATCCCAACCGAAGCTGAAACAGTCGAAAGTGAAGAAGTTCCAACAGAAGAAGCATCAGCTGAGGAAGTTGTTCCGGCAGAAATTTCGACAACCGAAACTTCAGAGGAAGAAATCGAGGTGATTGCAGAAAGTGAAATTGAAAATTTGGGGGATGAGAATTCGGAGAATCCTGAGGAGGAGGAAATCGAGATTGAGGTCATCGAAGAATCGGAGGTGGAGAAGTTTTTTGCTCCAGAGAAAATTTTGAAAATCGAGATTGAGATTGCAGCTGATGTGGAAATCGCAGTTCTCTCGGAGCAAGAAGTTTTTGCTCAATCAAGTGCTATTGTTCAAGAAGTGAAGGAGGAAGATGGCACGATTCTCCGCCGCTACAAATTGCGGTTGGTGATTGATGTTCTTGAAACATGGAACGTGAAACATGAAACAGAAGAAATTGTTCCAGCCGAGGAAGGTGTGGAAGGTGCAGATGAGGAAGTTCCAGCTGAGGAAAGTGTGGAAGGTGCAGATGAGGAAGTTACCCCGACTGAAACGGTTGAGGGTGAAGAGGCTCCGGTGGAGGGTTCGGACGAGTCAGTTGTTTCGGAGGGTCAGTCGGTTGTTGAGTCGGAGACGGAGGAAACTTCGATCGAAGAAGTTATTCTAATAGAAACTCCAGCCGAGGAAATTGTTCCAACTGAAACTCCAGCCGAGGAAACTCCAGCTGAAGAAGTTATTCCAATAGAAACTCCAGCAGAGGAAGTCCCAGCTGAAACCCCGACGGAAGAAACTCCAGCGGAAGAAATTATCCCAACTGAAATTCCGGCAGAATCAGCTGAAATTGAGGCGGAGAATTTGGGTGCGAGTGTTTTGGACGTTGTTGCAGAGGAGGTTGAGATAGGAACGGTGGAAACGGAAACCGAAATTGCTGCCGATTCGGAACAGACCCCCCAACCCCCCTTGGCAGGGGGGCTATCTTCATTCGGAGCTGAAGCAGAAGTGGAAATTGAATTATCAAAAACTCTGACGCTCAAGAACGGAACGATTCTGACTTATCCGCTCGACCTCGATCCTTCGACTTACATTCGACTCGTCAATCGTGGTGCGCGGACTTTCGCGCCGAATTTCGAGGATGGCAATCAAAATGGTCAATATTCCCAAACAAATAATCCGGGTGCTATCAATAGAGGGACGGAGGGTTTCATTCCGCAAAATGGTCTCGTCGGCTACTGGCCGATGGATGGAGATTGGGCTGATGATTCCACAAATTCAAATAATGGTACGGCTGCTGGTGGCGCGACTTTCACTGACTCGGGGAAATGGGGTGAGGCGGGGAGTTTCGACGGGGTGGATGATTATGTTTCGGCAGCTAGTGTGGACTTAGGACTAAACGGGACAAGCGAGATGTCTATCTCTGGTTGGTTTTATATCGACACTATTACGCCAGCACAGAGATTAGTTCAAAAGCAGATTGTGGATGGTTGGAGCAGTATCTCGTTGATGATTTACGCTGGTGGTAGCGTTAGCTTATCTGCTCAAAATTCTAGCTTATCTCAATATCCGACATGGGCAACATCTTCTGCGATAACTACTGGTTGGCATCATATTATTGGAACTTTTGATAAAAATAATATCGATTCTAGCGATGGGAAAATATATATTGATGGAGTTGACCAATCGACTACTTTTTCAGCACTTGGATATACTTCTAGTTTCACTATTCAAGAGTCGTCAAATAATTTGTTGTTTGGAGCGAGACCAGTTACATTGACTTATCCATTTGATGGAAAAATGGATGATGTTGCGATTTACAATCGGGCGCTTTCCGCGACGGAAATTTTACAAATGTACAACGGTGGGCGGGTGAAGGCGGCGAATCCGCAGGTGACGGCGGTGGATGCTGACGGCGCGGAATTCCTCGGGAATAACTCTGGCAGCAGCCAAGATTGGGTTGCGACTGGAGATTCTTTGAAAACAAATGTGGCGGGATCAAAAGTGCGCTACACGACTGAGGTAGCTAGTGAAATCTGGGCAGGCATGACACTCTCACCGGCGGGGGGAATCGTCCGCGTCGTGATTGATAAAGATACGGATATTGAAATCGTCAACGAGATTGATACTTACGCCGAAACTATTCAGACCGAGCAAAAAGTGCTGCTCGCGACTGGCTTGCGGAATTCGACGCACACGGTGGAACTGGAACTAACTGGAGCCAAAAATCCGAAGGCAGATGCGTATGAGAGCGGCGTGGAGAATCTGCAAAACGGATTGGTCGGTTGGTGGAAGCTGAACGAGTCAACTTTGACCGATGGTTCGACGATTACGGATTATTCGACAAGCTTCAATGACGGCACGACGGCGGGGACGATGACGAGTGCGGACTCGGTGAATGGAGTTTTTGATTCGGCGCTTGATTTCGATGGGGTGGATGATTATGTCGAAATTGCTGATGATGCGAGTTTGGATATTACAGATATGCTGACTACATCTATGTGGGTCAAGACAGATGGTAGTGATATTCAGACAACAGCTTTATCAAAAGGCTGGAATAATTTGAGAGTAATTATAAACGGTACAAACACAATTCGGGTAGTTTGGAATACGGGAGGAGTCGATCACACAGTTATAACTACTGATGTTGTCGCTCCAGGAGAATGGCAACATATTGTTGTTACTTATGACAGAAGCAATATTAATATTTATTTAAACGGAAGCTTGGTTAAGCAAGGGGCTGCTTCGGGAGACGTGTTGACAAATGATACATCCCTAAAAATTGGCACATACACTTCTGCGTTACAGTTTTTCGACGGATCCATCGACGACGTCGCGATTTACAATCGGGCACTTTCTAGTGCGGAGATTTCTGCACTCTATGAGTCCAAATTCGCTTTCAGTCTCGATTACCTCGAAACGCATCCGAGTCAGTACGAGCTGGCGGGAGCGGGGATTGCTTCGACGGCGGATAGTGGCACGACGACGACAATTGTCGATGCCGCGCTGACGCAGGCGGACGATTATTGGAATGGCTATGCCCTCGAATTCACTTCGGGCAGCAATAACGGCGAGGTGGTTTTTGTCACCGACTTCGTCGCTGCGACGGACACTTTGACCTTCACGCCGGCAGTGGGGACGGCTGTGGGGACGGAGACGTTTAAGATGAGTCCGGATGGGGTGCTGATTAATGCTCGGGCTAGTCGTGGAGTAACCCCCCGCCCTTCGGGCACCCCCCTTGTCAGGGGGGCAGTTTCGTTTGACGTCCTTGGCAATCTGCCGACGACTGCTGATGGAAAAGCCAAGAAAGGGACTTTCTCGACTTGGGTTTCGCCCGACTTCGCCTCCAACGCGGACACGAACAAACATTATGTTTTTGATTCTGGTTTGCAGCGACTTTATTACGACGGAGTGGGGGACAAATTTCATTTCGAAATTTACAACCCTTCGACAAGCTCAGGGCAAGTGGCAAATTGGGAGACAGTCGACGTGACATCAGCTGCGCAAAGTTTCTCGGCTCACGCCAATCTTCACCTCGCCGCCAGCTGGGACGCGGACAGCGGGTTGAAGCTTTTCGTGAACGGAGTGAAGACGGTGAAGAGTGTGAAGTGGGATGCGCAAGCTATTTCCGCTGGTGCGAAGACGATGACGATTGGGGCGAAAGGCGATCACCTCGCGCGAGAATTGGAAGATGATTTGGTGGCTTATTATCCGATGGATGGTGACTGGAAAGATTATTCACAAAACTCGAATGACGGAACGGCGAGTGGCGCGAGTTTTGGTGACGGTGAGTTTAATAAAAGTGGTGAGTTCAACGGCAGTGACGATTACATCTCACTACCTACCAGTCTGCCAGACGCGCCGACGGCATTATCAGTCTCATTCTGGGTAAATCCTGACAGTTGGACTACGGATGGCGGTGCGGGTTGGATACTGGATTCCGGTGAGC